>JBFXAS010000122.1:0-14715 GCA_050184075.1 Gemmatimonadales bacterium | reverse complement strand
CGCCTCGGCGAGCGGGTAGCTCTCCACTGCGGGCGCGATCCCGGTTCTGGCCGCGACCTCGAGACACTCCGCGATGTCCGACCGGGTGACGTTCGCCGCGCTCTTGATCTCCTTCTCCATCCAGAGGTGCTCAGGATAGTCGATCGTCGCGAGGACCTCGCGATCTCGGCTCTCCTTCCTGATGGCGTTGACGACCAGCCGGCCGCCCGGCGCGAGGGCTTCGAGCGCGCGGAGCACCGGCGTCCAGGCGGGCGTCGTGTCGATGATCGCATCGAGCGGCTCGGGCGGGGCGTCGGTCGTGTCGCCGGCCCAGTCGGCGCCGAGCTCCATGGCGAAGGCGCGCTGCTCGGCGCTCCGGGCGAACACGACGATGGGCGAGCCCGGCAGCAGCGCCTTTGCGAAGCGCAGCACCAGGTGGCCCGACGCGCCGAAGCCGGTCAGGCCAAGTCGCTGACCGGGCTCGAGGCCGGCCAGTCGGAGCGAGCGCCACCCGATCGCTCCCGCGCAGAGGAGCGGGGCCGCGGACTCGTCCGGCAGGGCCTCCGGAATCGGACAGGCGAAGCGCTCGGGCACGACCAGTCGCTCGGCGTACCCCCCGTCGGCGTCACGACCGGTGGCCTTGAACTCCGGACAGAGGTTTTCCCGAGCGGAGCGGCACCAGCGGCACTCGCCGCACGCCGACCAGATCCAACCCACGCCGACCCGATCGCCGACCTGGAACCGCCTGGCGCGCGCGCCTCGGGCCACCACCCGCCCGACGGCCTGATGCCCCGGGATCACCGGTAGGGAGGGCGGCGGGGTGCGGCCGTGGATCTCGTCGAGCTCGGTATGGCAGACGCCGCACACCGACACCGCGATCGCGATCTGATCGGGGCCGGGCGAGGGCAGGGGTCTGGTGGTGGGGACCAGCAGGTCGTCGTCGATGGCCGGGTCGCCGAGGGCACGAAGCTCGATCGCGCGGAAGGAAGCGTCCGTCACGAGCAACGCGCCGGGATGAGAGCCGCCCTGCTGTCAGGCATCGGACGCCGTCGGGCCTAACAGATTCGCGGGAGCTGATCGCCGGGCAGGAGGTCGACGATCCGAGTTCCGCCCAGGCCGGTCTTCATCACGACGGTGCCCGCGTGCCGGGGCACGGCCTGACCGATCAGCGCCGCGTCCCGGCCGAGTGGATGGTCGCGGACGGCCGCGAGGGCCCCCTCGGCGGCGTCGGGGCTCAGGAAGGCCACCAGGACGCCCTCGTTCGCCACATAGAGCGGATCGAGGCCGAGGAGCTCGCAGGCGGCGCGGACGTCGTCGGGAACGGCCAGGGCGCCCTCGTCGATCTGAACGCCGATCCGGGCCGCGGTGGCGATCTCGTTCAGCGCGCTGGCCAGTCCGCCGCGGGTGGGGTCCCGCAGCACGTGCACGTCCGCTCCCGCGGCCTCGTGCAATCGCTCCACCAGGGGCCAGAGATTCGCCGTGTCGCTCGTGATCTCGGTTTGGAGGGCGAGCCCTTCGCGGGCCGCCATGATGGCCATGCCGTGTCGGCCCAGCGGTCCGCTCACCAGGATCCGATCGCCCGGCCTCGCGAGCGCGGGCGCGGGGGAGAACCCCGGGATCGGCTCCCCGATGCCCGTGGTGTTGACGTAGAGCCCGTCCGCGTTGCCGCGGTCGACCACCTTGGTATCCGCGGTCACCAGGAGCACGCCCGCCTCGCGCGCTGCGTTCGCCATGGTGGCGACGATCCGGTCGAGCAAGGCGAGGTCCAAGCCTTCTTCGAGCACGAACCCGGCGGTCAGGAAGCGCGGGCGGGCCCCCATCATCGCCACGTCGTTGACCGTGCCGTGGATCGCGAGCGAGCCGATGTCTCCGCCCGGAAACTCCAGGGGCCGGACCACGAAGGTGTCGGTCGACACCACCAGGGAGCCGCCACCGAGCTCGACCAGCGCGCCGTCGCCAAGCTGGGCGAGAATCGGGTTGCCGAAGTGGGGCAGGAAGCGCTCGCGCACCAGGGCCGCGCTGAGCTTGCCGCCGGACCCATGGCCGAGCAGTACCCGCTCGGTGTCGGTCCGGGGCACCGGGCAGGTCGGTCCGGTGGCCGGCCAGGCAACCGGATCAGCTCGCGACATCGGCGCCCTCCGCATGCCGTCGGAAGTTGTAGTACGCCGCGCACGCCCCTTCCGCAGAAACCATCGGGGCGCCCAGCGGCTGCTCGGGCGTGCAGCGCACCCCGAACGCCGGGCACTGCTGCGGCTTGAGGGTGCCGCGCAGCACCTCGCCCGCCCGGCACTCGGCGGGCTCGTCGACCGCGAGGCTCTCGAGCCCGAAGCGCAGCTCGGCGTCGAAGTCGGCGAACTCGGGTCTGAGGGCGAGCCCGCTCCGGGGAATCTCGCCCACGCCGCGCCACTTGCGATCGGTCAGCTCGAAGACCTGCTCGATCTGCCGCTGAGCCGGGCGGGTGCCTTCACGCGACACCGAGCGGACGTACTGGTTCTCCACCGCCGCCCGGCCTTCCTCGAGCTGGCGGACCGCCATCCAGATCCCCTCGAGCAGGTCCACGGGTTCGAATCCCGTGACGACGATCGGGACCCGGTACCGGGCCGCGATCGGCTCGTACTCGGTCCATCCCATCACGGAGCAGACGTGGCCGGCGGCCAGGAAGCCCTGGACCCGGTTGTCCGGCGCGTCGAGGATGGCCCGCATCGCCGGAGGCACGGTGACGTGGCTCACCAGGAGCGAGAAGTTCTTGACGCCGAGCTGCCGGGCCCGCCACACGGCCATCGCGTTCGCGGGCGCGGTGGTCTCGAACCCGACGGCGAAGAACACCACCTGCTTGGCCGGATTCGCGATGGCGAGCTCGACCGCGTCGAGCGGCGAGTAGACCACCCGCACCGTGCCGCCGCGAGCCTTCACGGCCAACAGGTCGCACTCGCTGCCGGGCACCCGCAGCATGTCGCCGAACGAGGTGAAGATCACGTCGTCACGGAGCGCGAGCCGGTGCGCCTTGTCGATCTGCTCGAGCGGGGTAACGCAGACCGGGCAGCCTGGGCCGTGCACCATCTCGATCGCCCCCGCGAGCAGCTCGTCGAGGCCCTGCTTGACGATGGTGTGGGTCTGTCCGCCGCAGACCTCCATCAGCACCCAGCGGCGCGTCGCGATGCTGCGGATCCGGCTGAGCAGCGCCTTCGCGAGGGCGGGATCGCGATACTCCGAGAGGTATCTCACGACCGCGGCCGCTCCATCGCGTCGAGGCTCTTGTCGGCCACCTCGCCGATCCAGTCGAGCTCCTCGAGCTGGCTCATCTCCTTGAGGATCGCGAAGGTCCGTCGGGCCTCCTCCTCGTCTACCTTGCTGATCGCGAAGCCGACGTGGACCACGACGTAGTCACCGGGCTGCACCTGCTCGTCGACGTAGGCGAGGCAGACCTCGCGGCGCACCCCGCCGAAGTCGACGGTTCCCACCGGAAGGCCTCTGTCGTCGCGCCGGTCGAGAATCCGGCCGGGAATGCCGAGACACATACGCGCTCCTCAGTGGGGGTGGGCGGCCAGGCTGGCGTTCGCGTCGCCCGCTGCGAGACGGGCTGCGGCCACCGCCGCCTGGCCGTAGCTGATCGCGCCGTCGTTCGGGCTCAGCGCCCGCGGCGCGAGCACCCTGAGCCCGAGCCGGGTGAGTCGGGTGCTCAGGGACTCGAGCAGCCGAGCGTTCTGGAAGCAACCGCCGCCGAGCGCCACGGTCGTGAGCATCGACGACTCGGCGATCTGTCGCACCAGCTCCTCGGTAGTGCGGGCGACGCTCGCATGGAAGTCGGCCGCCAGGTCGGCCCGGTCGTCACCGCGCTGGAGTCGCCAGCCGATCGCGGCGAGGATGGGGAGCGGGTCGGCCACCAGGATCCCGTCGACCACGTCGATGCGACCGGGATGCTCGGCGGCGGAGCGCCGGCCCGCCAGGCTCTCGAGCTCCATGGCGGCCTGGCCTTCGAACGAGGAGATCTGCCGCAGGCCCAGCACCGCGGCCGCCGCGTCGAAGAGCCGCCCCATCGAGGACGCGAGCGGGCTGTTGATGCCGGCCGCGATCTGCCGTTGCACGATCTCCCGATCTGCCGGCGCGATGCCGGCGAAGGCCGCGGCGAACGACGGGGCGCAAGGCGGATCGAGACTCAGGTAACCGAGCGCCGCCCGCCAGGGAGCCCGGGCGGCCGCGTCGCCGCCGGGCAGCGGGGCCGGGAGGAAATGGGCCACGCGGCGGTACGCCCGGAGATCGGCGATCAGCACCTCCGCGCCCCAGACCGTGCCGTCGGCGCCGTAGCCGGTGCCGTCGAACGCCACGCCGATCACCGGGCCGGTCTCACCGTGCTCGGCGAGGACAGCGGCGATGTGCGCATGGTGGTGCTGGACCGCGATCGCCTCGAGCCCGAGCTCCCCGGCGATCCTGGTGGAGAGATAGCCCGGGTGCGTGTCGTGCGCCACGACCTCGGGACGGACCCGGAAGAGGCGCTGGTAGCCGTCGAGGCTCAGCCGGAACTGCTCCAGGGTCTCGAGCGAGTCGAGGTCGCCCTGATGCTGGCTGACGAAGGCCCGGCGCTCGACCGCCAGGGTGAAGGTGCTCTTGAGGTGCGGACCGACGGCGAGGATCGGCCGCGGCGCCGCGAGCGGGAGACTCTGCGGCATCGGCGCGAAGCCCCGCGCCCGGCGGAGGAAGACCCGGCGGTCGCGCACCAGGCGGACCACGGAGTCGTCGTAGCGCGCGAGGATCTCGCGATCGTGGAGCAGAAAGCCATCCGCGATCCGGCCGAGCCGGTCGAGGGCCTCCTCGTTGCCGATGGCGATCGGCTCCTCGCTCAGGTTGCCGCTGGTCATGACCAGAGGGCGGCCGACGCCATCGAGCAGCAGGTGATGGAGCGGCGTCGAGGGCAGCATCAGGCCGATCCACGCGAGGCCGGGCGCGACCGCCGGTGCGATCGGGGTGTCGGCTCGGGTCCGGACCAGCACGACCGGACGCTCGGGGCCGGCGAGCTGGGTCGCCTCGGCGTCGGTGAGCTCGGCGAGGTCGCGGGCCGCCTCGATGGTCCGAACCATCACCGCGAAGGGCTTGGCCTCCCGCCGCTTGCGGGTGCGCAACCGGCGCACGGCGCGGTCGTTGGTGGCGTCGACGGCGAGATGGAAGCCCCCAAACCCCCGCACCGCCACGATGGCCCCGGAGCGGAGCAACGTCACGGCACGGGCCAAGGCCGGCGCGCTGCCGGTGATGCGAACCCGGTCCGGAATCACCAGCTCGAGCCTGGGTCCGCAGCGATGGCAGCTGTTGGTCTCGGAGTGGTGACGGCGGTCACCGGGCGTGTCGTACTCCGCCTGGCACTCGGGGCATTGGGTGAACGCCCGCATGCTGGTGCGCTCGCGATCGTAGGGCATCTCGTCGATGATCGTGAAGCGCGGGCCGCAGTCGGTGCAGGTGATGAAGGGATAGCGGTAGCGGCGGTCGGATTCGTCGAACAGCTCCCGCTCGCAGGCGGCGCAGGTGGCCACGTCGGCCGACACCGGCTGACGCCGACTCGGCTCGGCGAGACTCTCGATGACCGAGAAGCGCTCGAGGCCCTCGGGCTCGTGGCGGTCGACGCCGACCTCCTCGATCCGCGCGAGCGGCGGCGCTTCGGCGCGGAGCTCTTCGAGGAAGGTCGTCAGGTCGAGCTCGATGCCCTCGATCTCGATCTGCACCTCCCCCGACGCGTTCCGGACCCAACCGCCCAGGCGATGGCGCAGCGCGAGGCGGTGGACGAAGGGGCGGAACCCCACGCCCTGCACCAGCCCGGTCACTCGCACCCGGGCCGCGGCGCGCTCGGCGGGGATCATGCCGCGAGCTCCGTCGCGGCGACCAGCTCCCGGAGGAAGTCGAACCACCCGTCGAGTCCCTCGCCGGTGCGGGCGGAGGTGGTGAAGAAGCGCAGGGCGGGGTTGACCGAGGCGGCGTTGGCCATCGCCAGGTCGAGATCGAAGTCGACGTGGGGAAGCAGGTCGATCTTGTTGATCACCACGTGGCTCGAGACCCGGAACGTCTTGGGGTACTTGAGCGGCTTGTCTTCGCCTTCGGTGACGGAAAAGACGGTCACCTTGGCCGCCTCGCCGATATCCCAGCTGGCGGGGCAGACCAGATTGCCCACGTTCTCGATGAAGAGGAGCCGGGTCGATTCCAGGTCGATCGCGTCGAGCGCCTGGGCGATCTGGCTCGCGTCGAGATGACAGGCGCCGCCGGTGACGACGGCCTGCACCAGGCGGTCGGTGTGCCGGGCGAGGCGGTCGGCGTCGTTCTGGGTCTGGATGTCTCCCGTCACCACGGCGATCGCGAGCTCTTCGCCGAGCGCTTCCAGGGTCCGCTCGAGCAGGAGCGTCTTCCCGGAGCCTGGCGACGAGACCAGGTTGAGCGCCACCACGCCCGCGGCGTCGAGGCGGGCCCGCACTCCCGCCGCGAGCTCGTCGTTCCGAGCCATGATCCGCTCTCGAACCTCAATGACTCGGACGGCCATCGTCCACCTCCACGTAGACCAGCCGGAGGTCGGTCCCGGGCTGGATCACCAGATCGAGCGCCGCCCCGGCGAAGGGGGGCTCGCTGAGCAGCGCTTCGAGGCAGAACCGGAAGTTGGCCACCTCGATCCCGACGTCGTCGCCGACCTCCACGCCCAAGCTGAGGACCCGGGTCGGCCCGGGTGGGAGATGCGCCTCGGCGATCCGGCAGACCTCGTGGGCGAGGCTCATCTCGTGCATGGGCGCCTCTCAGGGCCGGCTGGCGGTGAGGGGCGTCTCCCAGCGCGCGAGGCGGTCCGCGGCGCGCTCCACCAGGGCGTCGATCGCGGCCGACACGGGCGGCGTGAGCTCCGTCCCCATGGCGATCTCGCCGGGTTGGACGCCGAGCGCCACGATCTCGGCGGGCAGGGAGCCGCGCAGCTCGGCCAGCGCCAGAACGTCGCGGAGGTCGATCTCGTGAGGCGAGAGCTTGGCGGCGAAATAGCGCGGCACCTCCGCGTTGACCAGCTCGATCGGCTCGCCAGCCGCCTTGCCGGCGTCGATCGCGTCGAGCAGGAGCAGCCGGTCGGCGCCTTCGACCAGATGCAGCAGGTTCATGCCCCAGGTCCCACCGTCGATCAGCTCGACCGACTCGGGCGCCAGGGACCGGAGCCGCTCGAGCGCGACGATCCCGAGTCCGTCGTCGCCCATGAGCGGGCTGCCGAGCCCGATCACGATCGTCCGCAGGCCGGGCTCAGCGGGGCGCATCGACGTACTCCGCGTCCGACTCGACGAATCGCCCGCCGCTGATGATCGAGGAGATCGTCCCGGTCCGCTCGACGTGATCCGCCCGGATCGCCAGGTAGACGTGGAGCGGGATGAAGATCAGGAAGCCCCAGGTGGCGATGTGATGGATGAACCGGGTGATCGGCGCGCCGCCGAGCAGGCCGTTGACCCAGTTGAACGCGGCGAAGAAGAGCCCGTCGGGGTTGGATTGGCCGTAGAGGGCGAAGCCGGTGAAGACCGACACAGCCGCGAGCCCGTAGATCGCCGTGTAGCTGAGCTGCTGGAGCGGGTTGTGCCCCAGGTATCGAGGAGCCTGCTCGGGCCGGATCATCAGGTAGAACTTGACCATCTTGAACAGGTTGGCCCAGTCGCGTGGCCGAACCGGAAAGAGCGCGCCGAGCCGCTCGAACCGGTTGCCCATGAAGAGCCAGTAGGCTCGCACGATGGCCGTCATCACCAGCACGGCGGCGGCGAGGAAGTGGATGAAGCGGACCCATCCCATCAGGAAGTGCGAGCTGGTGTCGCCCCAGGTCATGAAATAGGGCTTGCCGATGTAGAGTCCGGTCACGGCGAGCACGACGATCGAAAGCGCCGCCGCCCAGTGCATGAACCGCAGCGGTCGCTCCCAGAGGTAGACCCACTCGTACTCGCCGCTGGGCGGCGGGACCCGGCGAATGAAGTCGAAGGTCCCTTTCGAGAGTGGCGGCCGATGGGGTCGGTCCGCCGTCGGCGGACGGGTCATTGGACCTTCACCTCCACGATCGGCTTGCCGGTGGCGTCCAGGACGTGAACCCCGCAGGCGATGCAGGGGTCGAAGCTGTGCACCGTGCGGAGGATCTCAAGCGGCTGCTCGGGCCGGGCCAGGGGGTGGTTGTCCACCAGCGAGGCCTCGTACGGGCCCATCTGCCCCTCGCCATCCCGCGGCGACGCGTTCCAGGTGCTGGGCACCACGCACTGATAGCGGCTGATCTTGCCGTCGGTGATCTGGACCCAGTGGCCCAGCGCGCCGCGCGGCGCATCGAGGAAGCCGTACCCCTGGGCGGTGGCCGGCCACGACGACGGGTCCCACTTCGAGCCGTCGAAGGTCTTGGTGTCGCCGGCCTTGATCCGCTCCACCAACGAATTGAACCAGACGTTCATCCGCCGGGCGATCAGCACCGTCTCCATCCCGCGCGCGGCCGTCCGGCCCAGGGTCGAGAAGAGGGCCGCCGGTCCGACGTTCAGCGTGCTCAGCAGATCGGTCACCATCGGGCGAACGTCGGGATGCCCGGCCGCGAAGGCCACCAGCATCCGCGCCAGCGGGCCCACCTGCATCGGCTTCCCGTCGTAGCGGGGCGCCTTCATCCAGGTGTACTTGGGCTGGTCCTGGAGATAGTCGAATGGCGGCTTGGGACCGGTGTAGCGCGGCGAGGTCTCGCCCTCGTACGGATGAAGCCCGGTGCCGTCGCCGCCCGCGTATTCGTACCACGAGCTGGTGATGTACTCCTTGACCATCTGCTGATCGTAGGGGTGGACCGTGCTCAGGTCGCCGTCGAGGATGATGCCCCGCGGGAAGTAGAGCCGGTCGAGGTCGCCCAGCTCGGCCTCGGGAAACTCGCCGCAGGCGAGGAAGTTCCGCACCCCGCCGCCGATCGAGCCCCATTCCTTGTAGAAGCCGGCGATCGCCACCAGATCGGGCCAGTAGACCTGCTCCACGAAGGCCTGTGCCCGCGTGATCATGGCCTGCACGTCGACCAGCCGCTCCGCATTGATCGTCGCGGTGTCGTCCAGATTGATCGCGCTCGCCATCCCGCCGACCAGGAAGTTCGGATGCGGGTTCTTGCCGCCGAAGATGGTGTGGAGGCGGATGATGTCGCGCTGCCAGTCGAGCGCCTCGAGGTAATGGGCCACGGCCAGGAGGTTGACCGCCGGCGGCAGCTTGTACGCCGGGTGGCCCCAATACCCGTTCGCGAAGATTCCGAGCTGCCCGCCGGCGACGAACTTCTTGAGCCGGTCCTGCACGCCTCGGAAGTAGGTCTCCGAGTTGTTGGGCCAGGGCGAGAGCGTGGCCGCGAGCTCGGCCGTCGCGCGGGGGCTCGCGTCCAGGGCGCTCACCACGTCCACCCAGTCGAGCGCGTGCAGGTGGTAGAAGTGGATCACATGGTCCTGGATGAACTGCATCCCGTGGACCAGGTTGCGGATCAGGTTGGCGAGCGGTGGCACCGTGATGCCGAGGGCGTCCTCCACGGCGCGGCAGGAGGCCACCGCGTGGACCACGGTGCAGACGCCGCAGATCCGCTGGGTGAAAGCCCAGGCGTCCCGCGGGTCGCGGCCCTGCATGATGGTCTCGATGCCGCGGAACTGGGTGGCCGACGCCCAGGCGTTCTGGATCCGCCCGGCATCCGCCTGGGCTTCGATCCGGAGGTGACCCTCGATTCGGGTGATCGGATCGACCACGATCTTGACGGGCGCCATGGGCTACTCCTTCGATGCGTCGGTCGGGGGAGGCGGTGGACTGGAATCGACCACGGGGAGCTTGCGCCGCTGACGGGCCTGATGGACGCCCGTCGCGACCGCGTGCGCCGCAACGCCCGCCGTGGCGCCGACCGCGAGCGCCGCGCCGATCAGGTCGACCCGGCTCTCGACCCCGAAGCCGCCCACGTCCGGCAGCCGCCCATAGAAGGGCGTCATCGTGTCCCAAAAATTCCGCTCGGTGCAGCCGATGCAGGGATGCCCCGCGCCGATCGGCCAGTTGGTGCCCGAGTTCCACTGGAAGATCGGGCACGGGGAGAAGGTCGCCGGGCCCTTGCAGCCGACGTGGTACAGGCACCAGCCGCGACGGGCCGCGTCGTCGTCGAAAGCCTCGACGTACTGGCCCGCGTCGAAGTTGGCCCGGCGGGGGCACTGGTCGTGGATCCGGGCGCCGTACGCGAAGAGCGGTCGGCCGTCGCCGTCGACCGCGGGCATCCGGCCGAAGGTGAGGAAATGCGCCACCGTCGCGGTCACCACGTCGCCGATCGGCGGGCAGCCGGCCACGTTGAGCACCGGCTTGTCCTTGATGATCGCCGAGACGCCGACGGCTCCGGTCGGGTTGGGCCGCGCCGCCTGGACGCTGCCCCAGTGGGCGCAGGCGCCGACCGCGATGACCGCCGCGGCGCCCGCGGCCGCCTCTTCCAGGATGACCTTCGCGGTCCGGCCGCCGATCGTGAGGTAGACGCCGTCGTCGTTCAGCGGGACCGAGCCCGTGACCAGGAGGAGATACTTGCCCGCGTTCTCCCGCATCACCGATTGGAGGGTGTCCTCCACCTGGTGGCCGGCGGCGGCCATCAGGGTGTGCGAGTAGTCGAGGGAGATCAGGTCCAGCACCAGGTTGCCAATCGTCGGCTCGGCGGTGCGGAGCACGCTCTCGACGCAGCCGGTGCACTCCTGGAGCTGAATCCACACCACGCTCGGCCGCTTGGCCTCCTGCAGCGCGGCGGCGACGCGCGGGGCGGCGTCCCGGCCAAGGCCGAGCACGACGGCGAGGCTCCCGCAGAACTCCAGGAACTCGCGCCGGGAGATCCCGCGCTCGTCCAGGTGGTCTTTCAGGGTGTCGCCGGCGCCCCAGGGGTGCATCGTGGGGATGAACATTCGGGCCCTCCCGGTCCAGGGACTCGGACCGGCGGCGGGCTCGGGTGCCCGCCGTCGGCAAAGCGTAGCGGGTCCTGCAACTGCAATAGGCAGAAGCTCCTGGCTGGCCCGTGAAGGTTCCTTGAAAGGGCCCCGAACCTTTCCACAAAATGAAAGCGGGGCGGTCCTCTCAGGGACCGCCCCGCTCGGCGACTGCCACTGGCGCCGGCCTCAGGCCATGGCCATCTGGGGCTCTTCGACCGGCCGTGGCCGGAACTCGAAATGGGCTGCCTGCACCGTCTCGTAATCGCGGGCCGTCTTGATGCGGGTGATCCGCCTTCCGAAGATGTCGACCCGGCGCGTGGTGACCCCGGGGAAGATCGGACTGACCTCGTACCAGACCTGCGGGCTGAGCCGGGGGTAACGAAGGGTGTGCTCGGATTTGAGACGGGCCTGCATCTGGAGCATAGGTGACCTCACTCGACCGGAAGAGTGTTCGCTGGCATGGGGTTGCCGTTATTCAGTGTCCTGGCTGGACCGCGTCGGGGTCAACGGCAGCCACAAGATTAGACACCGCAATCGCGTTCGCAAGATAGGAAAATCGATTCACTGTCAAAAAATGACACGGTCGTCGATGTAGTATCGGCGCCACTTTTGGCCTGCTGTAGGGGACGAGCCGGCCCCCGTCGATGCCCACAGCGGATTGACCATGTTCTCGCCCTGCGGGTAGGTTAGACGCCCCTTTGGAGCCGCTCGAAGCCAATGGAACACGTTGACATCAAAGCACTCCCGGGCCTGGTGGGTGCGCAGGTCCGGGTCGCGGGCTGGGTCACCACGATCCGCTCGAGCGGCAAGCTCGCGTTCGTCGTGCTGCGCGACGGCACCGGATATCTCCAGGCAGTCGTCTCCAAGCGGGACGTTCCGGAGGAGGTCTGGGGCGCCACCACGGGCCTCACTCAGGAGACCTCGGTCCTGGTCTCGGGCACGGTCCAGGCCGACCCGCGCTCGCCGGGCGGGGCCGAGCTGCTGGTGTCCGGGCTCGAGATCGTGGGCACCTCGGTCGACTTCCCCATCTCCCCGAAGGAGCATGGGACCACCTTCCTGTTCGAGCACCGCCACCTCTGGCTCCGGAGCCGGAAGCAGGTCGCGATCGCCAAGGTTCGCCACCACGTCTTCAAGGCCATCCACGACTTCTTCGACGAGCGCGGCTTCTACCACGTGAGCACCCCGATTCTCACCGGGAGCATCGGGGAAGAAGCGGGCAACCTGTTCTCGACCGAGTACTTCGATCTCGGGAGCGCGTACCTCGCCCAGACCGGCCAGCTGTATGTCGAGGCGGCCTGCGCGGCGCTCGGGCGGGTCTACTGCTTCGGGCCGACCTTCCGGGCGGAGAAGTCGAAGACCCGCCGGCACCTCACCGAGTTCTGGATGGTGGAGCCCGAGGTGGCCTTCGCGGACTCGGCGGACAACATGCGGCTCCAGGAGGATTTTGTCTCCTACCTGGTGGCCCGGGCGCTGGAGCGCTGTCGCGACGAGCTGGCGGAGCTCGGGCGGGACCTCGCCCCGCTCGAGCGGATCACGCCGCCCTTTCCGCGGATCGAGTACACCGACGCGGTTGCCAAGCTCAACCAGCTGGGCTCCGACATTCGGTGGGGCAGCGACCTCGGCGGGGACGACGAGACGCTGCTGGCGGAGCAGTACGACCGCCCGGTGTTCGTGATGAACTACCCGAAAGCGGTCAAGGCCTTCTACATGAAGGAGAACCCGGCCGACCCGCGGACCATTCTCGGCAACGACTGCCTGGCGCCCGAGGGGTACGGTGAGATCATCGGCGGGTCGGAGCGTGAGGACGACCACGATCGGCTGCTCGCGCGGATCATCGCTCAGGGCCTCGATCCCGAGGCGTACAAGTGGTACCTGGACCTCCGCCGCTACGGGACCTTCCCCCATTCGGGCTTCGGCCTGGGGGTCGAGCGGACGGTAGCCTGGATCTGCGGGATTCCCCATATCCGCGAGACCATCGCCTTTCCGCGGCAGATTCACCGGCTCTACCCCTGAGGGTCCTCGGTTCGGAAAGTCTGCCCAAAGGTTTTCAGATCGCCGTCGGGGGGTATGTTTGGGAGCCGGCTAACGTTGGCTTCACGAACCCATCAACCCCACGAGCGATCATGCCTCCAAGAACCGTCGGTTCCCGACTGCGTGTTGGCGTCCTGCTCTCCGCGGTGCTGACCGTGCTCCTCGCTGCACCGGCCCTGGCGCAACAGGGGTCCGAACAGACCGGCCTCATGGCAGCCGTGGACAACGCGGTCGGCGTCCTGAACGGCTGGCTGAATACCGTCTTCTTCTTCGATGTGATGTTCTGGGACGAGGCCCATCAGCTGCCGCTGGTGGTGCTCTGGCTCGTCGTCGGCGCGATCTTCTTCACGGTCCGGATGGGGTTCATCAACATCCGCGGCTTCAGCCATGCCGTGAACGTCACCCGCGGCAGGTACAGCAACCCGGACGACCAGGGCGAGATCAGCCACTTCCAAGCCCTCACCACCGCGCTCTCCGCCACCGTTGGACTGGGCAACATCGCCGGGGTGGCGATCGCGGTCTCGGTGGGCGGCCCGGGCGCGACGTTCTGGATGATCATCGCGGGGCTCCTCGGGATGAGCACCAAGTTCACCGAGGTGACGCTGGGCCAGGCCTATCGCGAGGTGCGGGCCGACGGTCGGGTGCTCGGGGGGCCGATGGAGTACCTCTCGCGCGGTCTGGCGGGGCGGGGGCTTCCCGGCTTCGGCAAGGCGCTGGCCCTGATCTTCTCGGTCCTCTGCATCGGCGGCTCGCTCGGGGGGGGCAACAGCTTCCAGGTCAACCAGTCGCTCAACGCCCTCACCGAGACGATCCCGTTCCTCGAGGGCAATCGCTGGGTATACGGCCTGATCATGGCGGTCGCGGTCGGTCTGGTGATCATCGGCGGGATCAAGAGCATCGCCAACGCGGCGTCGCGGATCGTCCCCTCGATGGTCCTGATCTACGTGGTCGCGGCCCTCTTCATCCTGATCGACAACGCCTCGCAGATCCCGGCGGCCTTCGGGACCATCTTCTCCCAGGCGCTCTCGCCCGACGCGGCCTACGGCGGCTTCATCGGGGTGCTGGTGATGGGCTTCCGGCGAGCGGCCTTCAGCAACGAGGCGGGTGCGGGCTCGGCCTCGATCGCGCACTCGGCGGCGAAGACGCCGTACCCCGTCCGCGAGGGGATCGTCGCCCTGCTCGAGCCGTTCATCGACACGGTCGTGGTCTGCACCATGACGGCGCTGATCATCGTGGTCACCGGCGCCTACAACAACCCCGAGTACGCCGACGTCATCGCGGCGCAGCAGGGCGCGGCGCTCACCTCGCGCGCGATGGGCGAGCATATCACCTGGTTCCCGTACGTGCTCTCGATCGCCGTCATGCTGTTCGCCTACTCGACGATGATCTCCTGGTTCTATTACGGCGAGCGCTGCTGGACCTATCTCTTTGGCGACGCGCCCGGCACCACCCGGATCTTCCAGCTGATCTTCGTGGTCTCGACCTTCCTGGGCTCGATCGTCACGGCGACCAACGTGCTGAACTTCGGCGACACCATGATCCTCGGCATGGCGTTCCCGAACCTGCTGGGCGTCTACTTCCTCTATCCCCAGGTCAAGCAGGCGCTGGACACCTACTGGGCCTAGTACAAGGCCGGCGAGTTCCCGGTCTACAAGTAGGGATCGCGGCCTCACACACGCGCTCCGTGGCGGCTCGCGCCGGAGAACGGTAGGTTCTCCGGCGGTCGCCCCCGCGGGGGCGGGCCCTCACCCGACAACGACGATCGGCGGAGCGGCCAGTGTCGAACGGCACG
>JBFXAS010000121.1:0-14734 GCA_050184075.1 Gemmatimonadales bacterium | reverse complement strand
CGCCAAGGATCGCGGTCCGCTCGGTCGGCATGGCCGCCGACGCGGCGCGGCGGTCGACGTCGAGCAGCGAGCGGGCGTTCTCCATCGCCTCGCGCACCAGGTTGCCGTCCGCCCCGTCGGCCTGCTATTCGGCGGCGAAGGAGACGACCTGACGGGCGCGCTCGATCTGCTGGAGCAGCGCGACGTGCTCCGCCTGAACGTCCTCGAGCACCCCGGCCAGCACCGGACGACCGACCAGCTCGAACGACTCCTTGGCCATCCGATCCGGCGCGACCTGCGAATCCGAGCCGCGCCGCGTGGGCTCCAGCTCGATCCGTCGAACCAGGCGGAGCTGACTCGGCAACCCGTCGGTAATCCGCCCGACCTCCACGTCGAGCTCCCCGATCCGTCTGAGGGCCGGCACCACCGGAGGGGCCACCTGGGGCGGCGTCGGCGCCGCGCTCGGCGACTCGAGCTCGCGGCCGAGCCAGGTGAGCAGCGTGTCCACGCCGGCGAGCAGTCCCCCGCGCTCGCCCTCCAGCGCGGTGGCGAGACCGTTCCCGAGGGCGATCAGCTCGCGCTCGGAGCGGTCGAGATCGCGATTGAAGCGGAGCTCTCGCTCGATCAGGTCGAGTTGCTCGGCCCAGTGCTCGAGAAACCGCGCCCGACGGCCCGTTCCGGCAGGGCGCGGCGTCCGATGCCAGGCGAGCGAGCGCGCCAGCCGTTGCTCGGCCAGGTCCGCCACCGCCTCGAACCAGCGGCCGAGCCGATCCAGCGCGGCGTCGATTCCGGCCACCGAACCGTTCTCCGCCGCGGGGGGCGCCGAGGGCGGCGCCTCCGGCCCCGCCATCGCGAGGTCGATCGCCTCGCGGACTCGATCCCAGCGCCCGTCGACATCGCGGGTCAGTCGGCATGCCGCCAGGAGGTACTGCGCCTCGGCGGCCGTCAGCTCGCCCTCGAGGTCGGCGACGGCTCGGCCCAGGAGGATCTCCAGCTCGAGGGGCCAGGGCTTGCGCCGCCGCTCGACCAGCGATCCGCTCAGGCCGGGCACCGCCGTCTCGATCGCGGCGAGCAGCTCCGGGCCGGTGGCCGCCACCGGCGCCATTCGCCGGATCAGATCGTCGAGACTGCGATGAGCGCTCTCGAGCGCCTCCTGCATCCGTCGAAACGGCCGGAGTCGCTCCCATTGGCGGAGCGGCTCCGCGAGCACCGCCCTGGCCGCGGCCGCCCGCAGCTCCTCGTAGTTGGCGGCGACGACCTCGGGCAGGCCGTCTCGTACGGCAGTCTCGGCCTCCGCCTGATCCCGGGCGAGCTGCTCGAGCGACCGCCAGGCGTCCTCCAGCTGGTGACGGAGGAGCTCGTGAATCGAGCGGAGTCCGGCCCGAGACCCGGCAAGCGCTCGCGCGATTGCGGAATCCGGAACATCGACCTGGTGATTGTCAGCCATGATTCGTCCGAATGCTCGCCCAACCGGCGTGGCCCCGCCAGGGGCGCGGCGAACTCGGGCCCGCTTCGGCCCCGCCCCCGGCCGGGGCGCACCCCGCGGTCGGGGAAGCGCCGATCCGCGTTGAACCACCCGTTCCGGGAGATTGGGTTCGAGAGGCTCGGGAGTTGGCCGACTAAGACATTGCCGACAAACCACTTAGCGTCCGGAAGCGGGTTTGATTTCGAACCCGTCAACCGGTTATCTTTCGGCGCTATGCGGCCGGGCTTCCGGTCGCCCGATTTCCCGTTTTTCAACCGACCCAGGACGTATGACTGCACCTAACTCGCGGGAGCGGATTCTCCCCCGCCCGATCGAGGACGAGATGAAGCAGAGCTTCATCAACTACTCGATGAGCGTGATCGTCTCGCGCGCATTGCCGGACGTGCGCGACGGCTTGAAGCCCGTGCACCGCCGGATCCTGAACGCGATGAACGAGCTCGGGCTGGTGCCGGGCCGCCCGTACAAGAAGTCCGCCACGGTGGTGGGCGAGGTGCTGGGCAAGTACCACCCGCACGGCGACAGCTCGGTGTACGACGCGCTGGTCCGGATGGTCCAGGACTTCTCGCTCCGCTACCCGCTGGTGGACGGCCAGGGCAACTACGGCTCGGTCGACGGCGATCCGCCCGCGGCCTATCGGTACACCGAGGCTCGGCTCACCCGGGTCGCGCTCACGATGTTGGAGGACATCGACAAGAACACCGTCGACTTCCAGCCCAATTTCGACGACCGGCTGATGGAGCCGACCGTCCTGCCGAGCAAGCTGCCCAATCTGCTGGTGAACGGCTCGAGCGGCATCGCGGTGGGCATGGCCACCAACATCCCGCCGCACAACCTGCGGGAGGTCTGCGCCGCGGTCGTCCACCTGGTCGATCATCCCGACGCCACGGTCAAGGACCTGATGAAGCACATCAGCGGTCCGGACTTCCCGACCGGCGGGTTCATTTACGGCGTACAGGGCCTGAAGGAGGCCTACGAGACCGGCCGCGGCAAGGTGGTGATGCGGGCCCGGGTGGTGGTCGAGGAGAAGGAGTCCTCGGGCAAGTGCGCCCTGGTGGTCACCGAGCTGCCCTATCAGGTGAACAAGGCCAGGCTGGCGGAGGACATCGCCTCGCTGGCCAACGCGAAGAAGGTGGAGGGCATCACCGCGATCCGCGACGAGTCGGATCGCGACGGGATGCGGCTGGTGATCGAGCTGAAGCGCGACATCATCCCGGTGGTCGTGCTCAACCAGCTCTACAAGCACACCTCGATGCAGTCGACCTTCGGCTGCATCAACCTAGCGCTGGTGCGGGGCCAGCCCCAGGTGATGAATCTGAAGCAGCTGCTCGAGCACTACGTCGAGCACCGCCACACGATCATCACCCGGCGGACCCAGTACGAGCTGGACCAGGCCCAGGCCCGGGAGCACATCCTCGAGGGCCTGAAGATCGCCGTCGACAACATCGACGAGGTCGTCAAGATCATCCGGAGCTCGAAGGACGTGGCCGAGGCCGACGAGCGGCTCCGGACCCGGTTCAAGCTCTCCGAGAAGCAGAGCGAAGCCATCCTCAACATGCGGCTCGCCAAGCTCACCGGGCTCGAGATCGACAAGCTCGAGGCCGAGCTCAAGGAGGTCCGCGCCTTCATCACGGAGCTGAAGACGATCCTGGGCTCCCGCGAGAAGCGGATGGGGATCCTGAAGGACGAGATGAACGAGGTCGCCGAGACCTTCGGCGACGCGCGCCGGACCGAGATCATCCCGGACCAGTCGGAGTTCTCGGTGGAGGACCTGATCGCCGAAGAGGACATGGTGATCACGATCTCCCACACCGGCTACATCAAGCGCACCCCGGTCTCGACCTACCGGCGGCAGCGGCGGGGCGGCCGCGGTCTGACGGGCGCCACGACCAAGGAAGACGACTGGATCGAGCACCTGTTCATCGCGAGCACCCACGACTACGTGATGTTCTTCTCGAACAAGGGCCAGGTCTACTGGCTCAAGGTGCACGAGATCCCGCAGGGCGGCCGGGCGACCCGGGGCAAGCCGATCATCCAGTGCATCGCGGTCCGACCGGACGAGCACATCACCGCGCTGGTCCCGGTGCGCGAGTTCACCGACGACCGCTGGCTGATGTTCGCGACCCGGCAGGGCACCGTGAAGAAGTCGGTGCTCTCCGACTACGCGAACCCCCGCTCCAACGGGATCATCGCGATCAACATCGCCGAGGACGACGAGCTGATCGACGTCCAGCTCACCGACGGCAACAACGACGTGGTGCTCGCCACCCGGCACGGGATGAGCATCCGCTTCCACGAAAACGACGTCCGGCAGATGGGCCGGGCCACGGGCGGCGTGAAGGGCATCGAGCTGGCCGACGACGACGCGGTGATCGGGATGGTGGTGATCCGCCGCGACGCCACGCTGCTGGTGGTCAGCCAGAAGGGCTACGGCAAGCGGTCGGAGCTGGCGGACTATCGGGTCCAGCGCCGCGGCGGCAAAGGCATCATCACCTTCAAGATCACCGAAAAGACCGGCGTCTGCGTGGCCCTCAAGGAGGTCCAGCCGCAGGACGAGCTGATGATGATCACCAAGGTCGGCGTCATCATCCGAGTGCCGGTGGACGGGATCCGGGTGATCGGACGGAACACCCAGGGGGTCCGGGTGATGAATCTGGACGACGGCGACACCCTGGTGGCGGTGGCCCGGGTGGTGAAGGAGGACGAAACCGGGGCCGACGCCGAGACCCCCGCCGAGGTCGAGGAGTAGCGGACCATGACGACGACCGCGCCGCCCACGATCAGCCTCGACGACATTCGCCGCACGGCCGCGGCGCTCAAGGGCGTCGCGGTCGAGACCCCGCTGGTGGAATCGGCCGAGCTGAGCCGCCGGCTCGGCGTGCCGGTCTGGGTCAAGTGCGAGATGTACCAGCCGATCGGCGCCTTCAAGGTTCGGGGCGCCTACACCGCCATCTCCCGGCTGACCCCGGAGGAGCGAGCCCGCGGGATCGTCACCCACTCGAGTGGCAACCACGCCCAGGCGGTGGCCTTCGCCGCCAGCCGCTTCGGCGCCCGGGCCGTGATCGTGATGGCCGAGTCGGCGCCCGCGGTGAAGGTCGAGGGTACTCGCCGCCACGGCGGCGAGATCGTCTTCACCAGCCGCAAGGAGCGGGAGGCCACGGCCGAGGCGCTGATCGAGCGCGAGGGCCTGGTGATGGTGGCGCCCTACGACAACTACGACGTGATCATGGGCCAGGCCACCTGCGCCTACGAGATCTTCGGCGCCCAGCCCGGCATCGAGACGATCGTCTGTCCGATCGGCGGCGGCGGCATGCTGGCGGGCACCTGCGCGGCGGTGGGCGCGATCAAGCCCGAAACCGAGGTCTGGGCGGTCGAGCCCGCCCTCTCGCCAAAGCTCGGCGCCGCGCTCGAGGCCGGGGAGCCCGTCGCGTTCGAGCCGGTGGAAACGCTCGCGGACGGGCTGGTCCCGCCGTCGGTCGGGAAGATCACCCTGTCCTACATCCGTCCCAAGGTGCGCGGGGCGGTGGCCCTCACCGAAGCGGAGATCGCCGAAGGCGTCCGCTTCCTGTTCCACTCGATGGGACTCGTGGTCGAGCCCTCCGGCGCGACCCCGGTCGCCGCGCTCCTGGCGGGCAAGATCGTGCCCAAGGGACCGACCGCGCTGATCCTGACGGGTGGCAACGTCGATCCGGTCCGCTTCCACGAGCTGGTGGCGGGCCCGAGGTGAATCAGCGCCCGCCCCACGTGATGATCGTCGACGACGACGAGGTGTTGAGCCGCGCCCTGGTGGCGGTGCTCGGCCACGAGGGCTTTCGAACCACCACCCGAATCTCCGGCGAGGGGCTCGCCGAGGTGCTCGATCGGGATCCTGCCGACCTGGTGATCCTCGACCTCAACCTGCCGCAGGTCGACGGCCTCACCGTGCTGGAGGAGCTCAAGCGTCATCCGGTCCACGCGGATCTGCCGGTGCTCGTCCTCTCGGCGGCGGCCCCCGACGAGGTCGTGCCCCGGGCGCTCGGACTCGGCGCCGGAGACTTCGTCGCCAAGCCGTTCAGCGCCCCGGAGCTGATCGCGCGGGTGAAAGCGCAGCTCCGCAGCGGCCGCGCGCTCACCGAGGCGCGCGCCGCCGCGCGCACGGGGGCGGAGCTGGCGGACATCCTCCGCGAGATCACGGCCTCGCTCTCGCCCGCGGAGATCTACCAGGTCCTGGTCCGCCGGATCGCCGCAGGCCTTCGGATCTCGCGCTGTTCGATCGTGCTCGACGACCTGAACAACGAGACCGCGACCGTGGTGGCGGCCTTCGAGAACCCGCAGCTCCGGCACCTCACGGTCGAGCTCAAGCGCTATCCCGAGCTCCGCGGCCCGCTGCAGACCCGCGACCCGCTCCTGATCACCGACGTCCAGACCGACGCCACCTTCGCCTCGATCCGGGATCGCTGGAAGCTCGAGGGCCGGATCGTGCCGACCACCTCGGTGGCCGCGATCCCGTTCCGGGTGCGCGAATCTCGGGGCGGCATCTACTTCCTCCGGACCGTGGGTGACGACGACCCGCTGGGCCCCGAGGACCTGAGCTTCGCCCGCCGGGTGATCGACGCGGCGAGCCCCGTGCTCGACCGCGCCTACGACTTCGAGGAAGCGCTCCGCCGCCAGGACGAGATGCGCCACCTGGCCGAGACCGATCCGCTCACCGGACTCTTCAATCGGCGGGCGTTCCGCCAGCGCCTCGAGTCGGTGATGGATCGGGCCGAGCGGGCGGGCAGCGTGGTCTCCTGCCTGATGCTCGACCTGGACCACTTCAAGAAGCTGAACGACACCTACGGTCACGATCTCGGCGATCAGGTGCTGGTCCAGCTCGCCGATCTCCTCCGCCGGGAGCAGCGCGCGATGGACGTCCTGGCCCGGCTCGGCGGCGAGGAGTTCGTGGTGCTCCTGCCCGAAACCGGGATCCGGGGCGCCAGGATCTACGCCGAGCGGATCCTCCGGAAGGTGGGCTCGGCCACGTTCGGGAACGCCAGCAGCCCGGTCCAGCTCACGGTCAGCATCGGGATCGCGACCTATCCCGACGAGCGGGTGACCGATGCCGACTCGCTGCTCCGGCTGGCCGACGTGAATCTGCTCCGGGCAAAGGCCGACGGCCGCAACCGCTATCGCGATTGACTCAAGGACGCTGCCCCCGGTGCGGAGCATCCTACGCGCCACCGGCTCGGTACTGCATTCGAGACGGCAGCCTCCTCGTGCACGGCGACGGTACCACGCCGGCCACCGAGCGCCGCACTCCCGGCGGTCTCCACCGCACCGCCGAGATCCCCCGGCCGCGGTATCGCGATCCCGCCTCCGGCCTCCAGGGTCGGGTGCTCGACGGCCGCTACGCGATCGAGCAGCGGGTCGGCGAGGGCGGCATGGCGTACGTGTACCGCGCCACCGATCTCCGGACCAAGCAGGTCGTGGCGATCAAGGTCCTGATGTCCAAGCTGGTCAACGACGCCGAGTCGGTCGCCCGGCTCCGGCGCGAGGCCGAGCTGGCGACCAAGCTGGCCCATCCCAACGTCTGCGGGCTGCTCGCCCACGGCGAGGCCAATGGGCTCCCCTACCTGGTGATGCCCTATCTCGAGGGCGAGACCCTGTCCGTCCGGGAAAACCGGATCGGCAAAATGCCCCCCCGGGACGCGATTCCGATCCTGATCCAGGTGTGCGAAGGCCTCCAGCACGCCCACGACCGCGGGGTGCTCCACCGCGATCTCAAGCCCGAGAACGTGATGCTGGTCAAGACGGACGAGGGCGAGCGAGCCGTGGTGATGGACTTCGGCCTCGCGAAGGAGCGGATCGTCGGCACCGAGCTCGATCGGCTGACCGCCACCGGGATCGTGCTGGGCACCCCGGAGTTCATGAGCCCGGAGCAGATCCGGGGCAAGCCGCTCGACCCGCGGAGCGATGTCTACGCGCTCGGGGTGCTCGCCTTCGAGCTGCTGACCACGGAGCTGCCCTTCACCGGCTCCACCGCGCAGGAGACCATGCTCAACCACCTCGCCGGCCGGCCCCGCAAGCTCCGCTCGGTGGACCCCGCGCTGCCGGAGTCGCTGGAGCGGATCATCGACAAGGCGATCGCGCTCGATCCCGCCGCCCGGTTCGAGTCGCTCCGGGCGATGGGAGAGGCCCTCCGCTCCGCCTGACGGCGTCGCTCCACCTATCTTTGTTGCCCTCACCCGTCGCGCCCCGGAGGCCCCGCTCGATGTCAGACCGCCGCGCTCTCGTCCCGCCGCCACCCCTCGTTAGGCGGGTCGTGGCCATGGCCGGCTCGGCCCTGGCGCTGGCCGCCGGCCCACTCGCGGCGCAGCAGCTCGACGTCCGCCCCGACCTGGAGCGGACCCGGCACGACGCGCTCCACTACGCCGTCTGGATCGCGCTGGCCGACTCGGGCAGCCGCTTCGAAGCGGCGGTCGATACCCGATGGCGGCTCGACGGCGCCGCGCCGATCCGGATCAACCTGGCGCCCAGCTACGCGATCGACAGCCTCACGGTCGATGGCCGAGCCGCCCGCTACCAGCGCTCGGGCGACCTGATCGAGGTTCCGGTCCCGAGCGGCGCGAGCGGCGAGGTGACCACCCGGATCCGCTACGCCGGCGCCCCGCCCAAGTTCCGCGACACCGACCAGGACGACGGCCTGGTCCAGCGCGGCGCGGGCGCGACCCGGCGGATCTTCGCGGACAACTGGCCCGATCGGGCGCGCCAGTGGCTCGCCGCGCAGGACCATCCCAGCGACAAGGCCACCGTCTCCTGGACGATCGACGCCCCCGCCGGCCTCACGGTGGTGGCGAACGGCACCGCCCGGCCGGTCGAGACTCTCGGCGACGGGCGCCGCCGCTGGCGCTTCGCGATCGACGTCCCGATTCCGGTGTACACCATGGTGCTCGGCGCCGCGCGACTCGCCACCACCCCGCTCGGCGAGGGTGGTTGCCCCGAGAAGTGCGTGCCCGTGACGGTGGCGACCTATCCGGAGGACTCCGCCTGGACCGTGAACGGGCCCTTCCGCGAGGCGCGGGAGATGGTCGACTTCTTCAGTCGGCTGTTCGCGCCCTTCCCCTACGGCGAGCTCCGTCACGTGCAGTCGTCGACCATCTTCGGCGGGATGGAGAACTCGACCGTCATCTTCTACGACGAGAACGGCTACCAGCAGCGCCGACTCGGCGCGGGCACGGTCGCCCACGAAACCGCCCACCAGTGGTTCGGCGACGCCGCCACCGAAACCGACTGGCACCATCTCTGGCTCTCCGAGGGCTTCGCGACCTACGCGGCCGCGCTCTGGAGCGAGCACCAGGGTGGCGACTCCGCGCTCCGGGCCGCGATGCGCGGCAACCGCGAAGCCGTCACACGCTCGCCCGCCACCGAGCGGCCGATCATCGACCCGGCCGCCACCGACCTGATGGGCCTGCTCAACTCGAACAACTACCCCAAAGGGTCGTGGGTGCTCCATAGCCTTCGGGGACTGGTCGGCGACTCGGTCTTCTTTCGGGGGGTGCGCCGCTACTACCGCGAGCACGAGCACGGAAACGCGCTCTCCAGCGACTTCGCGCGGATCATGTCCGAAGAGGCCGGCGCCGATCTGACCTGGTACTTCACCCAGGCGCTGACCCAGCCCGGCTATCCGATCGTCGAGGTCGAGGCCACGCTCGGCGGCGGTCACGCGACCGTCGAGCTCACCCAGGTGCAGAAGCCGGAATGGGGCACCTTCCAGATGCCCAACCTGGAGATCCGGGTGGCTGGCCGCACCATCGTGGTGCCGATGACGGGCCGCGTGGCGCGTACCGTCTTCCATTGGCCGGAGGAGACGCCGCCCAAGGTGGAGCTCGACCCCAACGTCTGGTGGCTGGTCGCGGAGCCGAGCGAGACCGGCGGCGGCCGTTGAGGCGCCTGGCCTGGGCCACGCTGGCCCTCGGCGCCGGGGCCTGCGCCGTCACCCCGCTCACCAACAAGATCGCGCCGGGCGAGGACCCGTTCGTGGTGGCCATCGGCGAGGGTCCGGGAGGGGAGACCGATCTCTTCGCCGCGAACACGGCCGGCGGCCCCTTCGTCCGCTTCACCTTCACCCGCCGCGCGGAGCGGCTCGCGCGACTCGCGCCGAGCGGCGCGGCGCTGGCGTTCCTGCGGGACCGGACCGACCGGGACTCGACCGCGCTCGACCTGGTGGTGATGAACCTGCTGAACGCGTCGGAGCGGCGGGTCGAGGTCCCGGCGACGCTCGGCCGACCCACCGGGCTCGGTTGGTCGAAAGACGGCCGTCGGCTCTATCTCACGGGCGTCGGCGGGAGCCTGGTCTCCGAGGCGCCCCCGGCCCCCCTCGCCCTGGCCCCGACGGATCGAGGGGCGGCGGACAGCGCCGTCGCCGAGCTACTCGGCGAGCCCGCCTACGCCCGGGTGGAGCGCTGCGGCCCCGTGGTCTGCCTGGTGACCGTCGATGGCGACACCACACCGCTGCCGGCGGACACCCGGGAGGCGATCCGATGGACCGCCGACTCGGTGGGGCTCTTGCGGGGGAGCGAGATCGAGATCAGGCCGTTAGGCGGGGGCCGACTCCGCCGGCCAACGCTGGCCAGCGTGCCGACGGGGCTCCGGTCGATCAGCCATCACGCGGGCGCGAGCGACACGCTCCGGTGAGCGATGGCGTCCCAGGCGGCGTCGAGCGTCTGCCCGACGTTGGGATGCTCGGCCGACCACTCCCGCGCCGCCACCCGATCCACCGCGAAGGCCACCAGCGCGAGCCAGACCGAGGCCCAGAGATCGGCCGAGCCGGCGCGCACCCTGCCCTCCTGCTTGCCGCCGGCGATGATCTGCGCGAGCAGCTCCCGGAACTCCCGGGTCAGCTGGAGGTTGGCCTCGTCGAGCGCGGGCGCCACGCCGCGGCGGAGCAGCATCAATACCAGCGGGGCATCGGTCGCCGTGCGGTGGACCAGGCCCCGGGCCACCCGATCGAGCCGGGCGCGGCAGGCCGCGTCGCGCTCTCCCTCGCCCGGCCGGAGCAGCCCGACGCCGAAGCGAAGCGCCTCGCGCAAGGCCTCGTTGTAGAGGGCGTCCTTGCCGCGGAAGTGGCGATAGATCGTTGCCTCCGCCGTCCGGGCGCGGGCGGCGAGCTCGAGCGTCGTGGTGCCGCGATACCCATCGGTGGTGAACAACTCGAGCGCGGCGCGCACCAGTCGGCCACGGGTGGCGAGCGCGTCTTTGCGCGTCGGAAGCACGGTCCGGTATGCCATCGGACCGAGAATGTACTCCCAAATTCGAGCGCCGATAGATCCCGAAACCCGTCGATTTCGGGAGCCCGCGCGAGGTCCGCGGCCTTGGGCGGATGATGACGCACGACCCCACCGAAACCGGCCCTCGCGACGCTCGCGTTCCGCTGCCGCGGCCCGCGGATGGGCTCGACTACCAGGACCTCTGGCGCAAGGCGACGCCCTTCGCGGACTACCTCCAGCCCGAGATGAAGTACCACGCGTTCTGGGAGGGCGTCTATCGCCATTCGACGGTGCCCGACTGGGCGGTGCGTCGGGGTCGGGCGTTGGGTCCGCTCCGGCTGCTTACGCTCGCGGAGGACTGGTGCGGCGACGCGGTCAACGCCGTGCCGGTGGCGGCCCGGCTCGCGGAGGCGATGCCCGGCTCCGAGCTTCGGGTGCTCGGGCGCGACGCCCATCCGGAGGTGATGGATCGTTATCTGACCGACGGCACCCGCTCGATTCCGATCCTGATTGGGCTCGACGAGGCCTACCGGCCGACGGGGCACTGGGGCCCCCGGCCGCGACAGCTGCAGGAGTGGGTCCTGGCCAACCTGCGCGCGATGCCGAAGAAGGACCTCTACCGGGAGACCCGCCGTTGGTACGCCAGGGACGCCGGCGCCACCATCCTCGACGAGCTGCTCACCGCGATCGGGGGCTGACACCCGGAATCAGAAGGACCAGCCGGTCCCGGTGCCGAAGGTGAATCCGTCGGGTCCGCCGGCGAAGTTGAAGGTCAGCACCGCGCTCCGGAGGATCCTGAGGGCCACACCGCCCCCGTAACCCACATCCCAGCCCTCCGTGGTGAGCCGGGGCCCTTCGTCGAAGAAGACCCGGCCCCCGTCGACGAAGCCGAGCAGGGTGATGGCGCCGAAGTCACCGGCGTTCAGGAGGTCGTGCCGGACCTCCAGCCCGCCCAGGATCACGCCGCGCCCGTTCATCCGGCCCTTCACGAAGCCGCGGTGCGACTCGACCCCGCCGAGCACCGTGATGTCCTTCTCCCAGCCGGGCAGCTGGTACGTCGCGCTGAGCGGCGCGCCGGCGCTGAGCCCCCGATAGCCGAAGCGTCCGGCGATCACGGTGCCGGATCTCGGCGAGACGTAGCCGCGCAGGTGCACGTAGCCGCCGCGGTAGCTGGCCCGGCCGCCGTCGCCCGGCTGATCCGGATCGATCCCGTCGGTTCCGGTGTAGACGCCCGCCTCGGCCAGGATGCCGTTGGCCGGGACGAACTCGGCGTCGCGGGTGTCGAGGATCACGCTGAGCCGGGAGGTGGCGTCGGTGCCCTCGATCGGCTCGGTGAGGAGCGACTGCTCGGACAGGGGCGAGAATTCGGTCCGCTCCACCGAGCCGGCGGCGGAGACCATCAGCGGACCCACGATCCGGCGGGTCAGCTCGAACCGCGCGAGATAGCGCGAGCGTCGAACGCGATTGGCCTCGCCCTCGGGGTCGCCCACCGTCTCACCGCCGCCCGGGTAGTACCCGAACCGCCCGTCGCGCCTCGCGGTCAGCTCGCCATGAAAGCGCCAGCCGTCGACGAGGCCCGGCCCCCGAAAGACCCCGGAGACGAACCGGGTGCCGCGGGTGCCGTAGCCGCCCTCCAGCGAGACGGCGCCGGCGAAGGAGAGCGGATTGACGATCTCGTCGCCGTCCGCCTTGGTGACGAAATAGGGCGCGTTCTTGGTCCACTGATGACGGACGATGCCCATCAGCCCGTCGGTCGGCCCCCCGACGACGTACGGGAAGTAGCTGGCCCGCCAGGGTTCCTGGGCCTCGGCCTGCCTGACGAAGAGCGCGGCGAAGAACAGGATCACCCCCCGGCGCGCGAATCGGAGCGACGGCATCACGGCCACTTGCTGTAGATCGAGGCCGCGTCGAGCTCCCGGGCCTGGCTGCCGTCGTGCGCCGCGTAGCGCGAGGGGTAGATGGCGGCACACCCGGTCGAGCCGGTCTTGTCGAGGGCGTAGAAGTTGAGCTGGAACCGGGGGCGGCCCCGCTCGTCGAGCAGCGACGGCGGAGTCATCGCAATCACCCGCTTCAGGGTGGCGAGACAGGCGTCGGTCGGCGCCATGCCCTGGCGCATCAGCTCGACCGTCAGGAACCCGCCGCACACCATGATGTTCGACTCGCCCCGCCCGGTGGACCCGGCCGCGCCGATCTCGTTGTCGGTGTACTGCCCCGCGCCCACGATCGGCGAGTCGCCGGCCCGGCCCGGGATCTTGAAGGCGAGGCCGCTGGTGGTCGTGACCGAGGAGATCTCCCCTTTGTCGTTGATCGCGTTCAGGTTGATCGTTCCCGTCGGTCGGGGGAAGGGCGCGTCGTCCGGCACGTCGACCCAGTCGTCCTTGGCGCCGCGATTGGCTCGCCAGTGGAGCCAAATCGACCGGGACTTTTCGGTCAGCAGCTCTTCGTCCCGATAGCCAAAGGAGAGCGCGAACTTCTTGGCGCCCTCGCCCACCAGCATGATGTGGTTGGTGTACTTGAGCACCAGGCGGGCGATCTCGCTCGGCGTCTTGATGCCCTCGAGGGCCGCGACCGCGCCGGCCCGTTTGGTGGGGCCGTGCATGCAGCTGGCGTCGAGCTGCACCACCCCGTCCTCGTTCGGCAACCCGCCGTACCCCACCGAGGCGTCCTCGGGATCGAGCTCCTGGATCTTGACGCCCTCCACGGCCGCGTCGAGCGTGTCGGTGCCGCGCGTCATCAGCTCGACGGCGCGGTCGATCCCCCGCATCCCGTTGGTCGAGGCCACTGCCGCGAACTTGGCCACCGGCGTCCGCTTGACGAACGGCGCCGGGAATCGCGGCTCGGCTTCGAGCCGCGAGGCGGCGGCAGCCGCGGCGGCGACCCCGAGGAAGGAGCGGCGGGAAAACTGGTCGGACACGGGTGCGCTCCGGGAGCGGGGAAGTCCCGGAATGTGTCATGACTCGGTTCCCTGTCAACTTGCCGCGTCGGGCAAAGCTCCTACCTTCAACCGCCATGACCTTCGGCAAGAACTTCCTGCCCGGACCGACCGGCGTGCACCCCGAAGTGCTCGAGGCGATGACCGCGCCGATGTATGCCCATTTCCTGCCTGGCGTGCGTCCTCTCCTCGACGCGATCCAGCCTCCGCTCCAGGAGCTGCTCGGCACCACCCGGCCGGTCTTCGCGGTGACCTGCTCCGGCACCGGTCTGCTGGAGGCAGCGGTTCGCAACACCGTCCGCCATCGGGTGCTGGTGGTCGTGGGCGGCTTCTTCGGCGAGTACTTCGCGACGATCGCTGAGAGCTGCGGGCGCGAGGTGATCCGGGCGCACGTGCCGCCGGGCCAGACCATCGAGCCCGAGCAGCTCGAGGCGTTTCTCGACGGACCGAAGATCGACACCGTGGCGCTGGTGCACTCGGAGACCTCGACCGGCGCGCTGGCGCCGATCGAAGCGCTCGCCAAAGTGGTCCACGCCAGGGACGACGTCATGCTGGTCGTGGACGCGGTCAGCTCGGCCGCCGGCGTGCCGATCGAGATGGACCGAATCGGGATCGACTTCACGGTCACGGGTTCGCAAAAGGCGCTCGCGGTGCCGCCCGGCCTCGCGATCGGCGCCGTGAGCGAGCGGCTCGAGGCCCGGGCGCGAACGGTGCCCGCCGCGGGCCACTACTTCAGCGTCGCCCGCTGGGTCGCGAACGCCCGCGACCGCAAGCTGTTCGAGACCCCGGCGCTGTCCCTCTACTTCGCCCTGCGGCGGCAGCTCGAGCGGGTCGCGGCGACCGGCGGGTGGCCGGCCCGTTACGCCAGGCACGCCGGGCTCGCCGCCCGGATGGCCGAGTGGGTCGCGACCCACCCCGGGGTCGAGTTCGTCGCCCGAACCGGGCGCCGCTCGCCCACCATCTCGGCGATCCGGCTGCCGGAGCGGAGCCCGGGTCCAATGGACATCGTCGCCGAGCTCGACCGGCAGGGCTTTCTGATCGCGCCGAGTCTCGATCCGACGATGGGGAAGGTGATCCGCATCGGACACATGGGCGTCGCCGAGATCGCCCACCTCG
>JBFXAS010000120.1:0-14817 GCA_050184075.1 Gemmatimonadales bacterium | reverse complement strand
AGGGGGCCGAGCACCACCGCGGTGGTGACCGGACCGATCCCGTGCTCCAGCTCGAACGGCGTGAGGTCGCTTCCGGCCGCTGCCGGCGGCGGAGGGGGCTGCTCGCCACTGGATCCGGAGCCGCAGCCGCTCACGGCCCAGGCCAACGCGACAACCATCGCCAATCCACGCATTTCGCTCCCTCCGCTTTACCGGGTGACGCCTGTTTTGCAGGGTTCGGGGTCCAGTCTAGCGCGTGCGTCATGGGGGCCGGATGAACGAACCATGAAAACGATTTCATTAGAATCGGACATGAACATGCGGATATCCGCTATTAACTTGGCGCCATGGCCGTCCTCTCCCAGACCGCGGAATACGCGCTACGGACCGTCCTTCACCTCGCGGCGCGCCGGGACCGGACCCCGGTCAGCGTCGACCAGCTCGCCGGGGCGCTCGACATGCCCAGGAATTATCTCTCCAAGACCCTGTCGACCCTGGTCCACCAGGGAATCCTCAGCTCGGTCCGCGGCAAGCGGGGTGGCTTCGCGCTCGCGGTCCGCCCGGAGCGCCTGGTCCTCGACGACGTCGTCGGGCTCTTCGACCAGGTGGCCCGACCGCATTGCCTGCTCGGCAACGGCGCCTGCAGCGACCGATCGCCCTGCGTCGCCCATGAGGCCTGGCGGGGAGTGGCGGACTCGATGCGGGAATTCTTCCGGAAGACCACCGTGGCCGATATTCTTGAGCGTGATGAACGCTCCAACCGACCGCGGCGGCGGACCGCCGCTCCGACCTGACGGCCGACGAGGCGCGCTGGCCCTCGCCCTCGTCCTCGTGGCGGCGCCGCTCTGGGCCCAGGAGCGCGACCTGGCCGTCGAATACACCGGACCCGCCGGCAGCTCCAAGCCGTTTCTGACCGCCGGGCCCGACGGCGACCTCCTCTTGAGCTGGCTCGAGCCGGTCGGCGACGGGTCCTGGGCCCTCAAGGTCGTCACCCGGCATCGGGGCCAGTGGCTCGAGCCGCGGACCGTCCTCCAGCACGACCGCTTCTTCGTGAACTGGGCCGACTTCCCCTCGGTGGTCGAGACCAGCAACGGCGCCTGGCTCGCGCACTGGCTCGAAAAAACCGAGGCCAAGCCGTACGCCTATCACGTGATGGTGTCGAGCTCCAGCGATCGCGGCGCGAGCTGGTCGCCCCCCAGGACGGCTCACGCGGACCGGTCGCCTACGGAGCACGGCTTCGTCGCCATGGTGCCCGGCTCCACCGGCTCGGTCTCGCTCGCCTGGCTCGACGGCGGGCAGATGACGGACGAGGGGGGCGCTATGGCGCTCCGTTCCGCGACCTGGCTGCCCAACGGCACCCTCAGTCAGGAGACCGTGGTCGACGCCCGGACCTGCGAGTGCTGTCAGGTCTCGATGGCCCGCGGCGGCAACGGGTTGGTGGTCGCCTATCGCGACCGGTCGGACGACGAGATCCGCGACATCGCGGTCGCCCGGGAGCTCGGCGGGCGGTGGACCAGGCCGGTGATCGTCCATCGCGACGGCTTCGCCACCCGCGCCTGCCCGGTGAACGGCCCGGCGATCGACGCGTCGGGCCACGAGGTCGTGGTGGCCTGGTTCACCGCGGCCAACGGCGAGCTCCGCGTCAAAGCGGCCTTCTCCCACGACGGTGGTGCGTCGTTCGACCGGCCCCTGCGAATCGATCTCGGCAACACGGTTGGGCGGGTCCAGACCCGGATGATCGGGCCGGGCGCCGCCCTCGTGGTCTGGCTCGAGGCCACGGCGGACGGCGCCGAATGGATGGCGCGCCGGGTCACCAGCACGGGCTCGGTCGGCCGGCCGACGACGCTGGGCCGGACCAGCCGGAGCCGCGACGCGGGCTTCCCCCGCAGCGTGGTGGAGGGCGGGCAACTCTACACCGCCTGGTCGGAGCCCGGCCAGGGCGGCCGAGTCCTGGTGACCCGCCTGCCCGTCCAGAGCCTCGACCGTTAGGCGCCCAGCGCGGGCCGGCCCGGGCTCACTCTCTCGATGCCGAACCCTGCAACCGGGCCGGAGCCGACCGGGGGCGCGCCGCTCGCCGCGCCCGATGGTTGGGAGCGCTATGCCGCGATCGACGAGAGCCCGGTTCCGCTCCTCCGCTATCGGGACTGCTTCAGCCCCGAGCTCCGCAACTTTCGCGATCTCCTCGTGGCCCTGCCGCCCGGGTACGCCCGAACCGCTCGGCGCTACCCGGTCGTCTACCTCCAGGACGGGCAGAACCTCTTCGATCCGGAGACCTCGTACGCGGGGGACTGGGGCCTCCGTGCCACGTTGGCCCGGCTCGCCGCGGAAGCCGTCGAGGCGATCGTGGTCGGGGTGCCCAACGCCGGCCGCTACCGACTCTACGAGTACGGCCCCTTCCGGGACCCGCGCCTGGGCGGCGGCGGCGGAGACCGCTACCTCGACTTCCTGATCGGTACCGTCAAGCCGCGGATCGACCACGCCTTTCGATCCCGTCGGGGGCCGGCCGCGACGGTGATCGCCGGCTCCTCGATGGGTGGGTTGATCAGCCTCTACGGGTTCTATCGGTCGCCGGAGGTGTTCGGGGCCGCGGGGGCGCTGAGCCCCTCGCTCTGGTTCGCCGAAGCGAAGGTGCTGCCCTGGGTGAAGGGCTGGGCGGCCGCCGCGGGCGCGCGCGGCCAGCGGCTCTACCTCGACATCGGCCTCGAGGAGGGCGAGCGGGCAGTGGCGGACGTTCGCGCTTTGCGGGATATTCTCAGCGCCAGCGGCCTGACCCCCGCTCGGGACTATCTCTACGTCGAGGACGAGGGCGCGGCCCACGACGAGGCCGCCTGGGGCCGGCGGATCGCGAGGGCCCTCCCATACCTGATCGGCGCCGAACCGCGCCGGGAAGTCGAGGACACGGAGACATGAGCACGTCCGTGAAGCGCATCGGTCTCATCGTCGGGCGCGAATGGAGCTGGCCGCCCGCCTTCATCGAAGAGGTCCAGCGGCGCGACGAGGGCGTCGTGGCCGAGTTCGTGAAACTGGGTGGGCCACGGATGGACGACCCGAGCGCCTACTCGGTGATCATCGACCGGATCTCCCACGAGGTGCCGTTCTATCGGGCGTATCTGAAGCATGCGGTGCTCCAGGGCGTCACCGTCGTGAACAATCCCTTCATGTGGTCGGCCGACGACAAGTTCTTCGGCGCCACCTTGGCCACCTCGCTCGGGCTGGCGAGCCCCAAGACCGTGCTCCTGCCCAACAAGGAGTACATCCCGGGGATCGTCCACACCGAGAGCCTCCCAACCTGGCCTTCCCGCTCGACTGGCAGGCGATCGTCGAGTACGTGGGGCTCCCCTGCATCCTCAAGGACGCGCACGGCGGCGGCTGGCGTGACGTCTACGTCTGCCACACCCTCGAGGAGCTGCTCCACCACTACGACCAGTCCGGCCTGCTCACGATGATCGTGCAGGAGTTCATCGAGTGGGACGAATTCGTCCGCTGCCTCGCGATCGGCCAGGAGATCGTCTACCCGATCAAGTACGATCCGAAGGCCCGGAAGTACTACGAGAACCTCGACTTCATGGCGCCCGCGCTGCGCCAGCGGGTGATCGACGACTCGCTCACCCTGGTCCGGGCGCTCGGCTACGACATGAACTCGATGGAGTGGGCGATCAGGGACGGCGTGCCCTACGCGATCGACTTCATGAATCCCGCACCCGACATGGACATCTACTCGCTGACGCCGACCCACTTCGAGTGGGTGGTGAAGGCCATGGCCGAGATGGCGATCGGGCTCGCGAAAGCGCCGAAGGGCCGCGGCAAGCCCGGGTGGGAGCGCTTCCTCAAGGGGCGGGCCAGGGCCAAGGGGCGGCCGTGAACGGAGCCACCCAGGCGTGGCACGACCTCCTGGGTCCGGACCAGGCGGCGGAATCGGCCGAGTGGCTCCTGGAGCAGCTCGCCACCCGCGGCCTGATGTTCGGCGAGCGCCCGCTCTGCACCGTGCTCCGGCCGCGCTTCCTCTCCCGCTCGGAGTTCGACTGGCTCCGGGTCCGTTGCCGGCTGGTGCTGGGCGCGCTGGTCAAGGCCTACAAGGCCGCGCCGCTCCGGCCGGAGGTGATGGCCGCCTTCCGGCTCTCGCCCTGGGAGCGGGAGCTGGCGCTCGAGCACCCGGACCTCGAGCCGTCCCCGGTTTCCCGGCTCGACGCCTTCTACACCCCGAAGAGCGGCGACCTCTGGTTCACCGAGTACAACGCCGAGACCCCGGCGGGCGCCGGCTACAACGACGCCCTGACCGAGCTCTTCCTCGCGCTGCCGGTGATGCGGGAGTTCCGCAACCGCTTCGTGGTCTCGCCCCTGCCGGTCAAGCATCAGGTGCTCCACTCCCTGCTCCGCGCCTATCGGGCGGCGGGCGGGAAGAACCCCAGACCGACCATCGGCATCCTGGATTGGCGCGAGGTGCCGACCCAGAGCGAGTTCCGGATCTTCGCGGAGTACTTCCGCTCACTCGGATTCCCCTGCGTGGTCGCCGATCCGCGCGACAGCGAGTACCGGAACGGGGTCTTCTACGCCGGCGGGCAGCGCATCGACCTGATTTACAAGCGGGTTCTGATCAACGAGCTGGTGGCCGAAGGCGGGCTCGACCACCCGATGGTGCGGGCCGTGCGCGACCGCGCGGTCTCGATGGTCAACTCGTTCGGCTGCAAGCTGCTCCACAAGAAGTCGGCGCTCGCCGTGCTCTCCGACGAGCAGCACATTGAGCTCTTCGCCCCCGAGGAGCTCGAGGCGATCCGCGCGCACGTGCCCTGGACCAGGGTGGTGGAGGAGCGGCACACCACCTTCGGCGGCGGGCCGGTGGACCTGCTGCCCTTCGCCGCCGCCAATCGGGAGCGGCTGGTCCTCAAGCCCAACGACGACTACGGCGGCGCCGGCGTGATCCTGGGGTGGATGGTGGACGACGCCACCTGGACCGCCGAGCTGACCAGGGCGCTCGAGCGGCCGTCGATCGTCCAGGAACGGATCCAGCTGCCCTCCGAGCCGTTCCCGAGTCTGGTCGAGGGCCGGGTCGTGTTCGCCGAGCGGATCGTGGACACGGCGCCCTTCGGGTTCGATGGCCGGTTCATCGACGCCTGTCTGACACGGGTCTCGACCAACCAATTGGTCAACGTGACCGCCGGGGGCGGCTCCACCCTCCCTACCCTGATCGTCGACCCCCGGTGAGGCACGCATGAAGAGTCCCAGCCTGACGATCGGCATCGAGGAGGAATACCAGATCGTCGACCCGGAGACCGGCGCGCTCCGCTCCTACATCACCGAGATCCTCAAGGAGGACTCGGTGGTGCTCGGCGAGATCAAGCCGGAGCTGCATCAGTCGATGGTCGAAGTCGGCACCAAAGTATGTCACACGCCGGCCGAGGCCCGCGCCGAGCTGGTCCGGCTCAGGGGCATGGTGATGGATCTCGCCGCCAAGAAGGGCCTCGCGGTCGTCGCCGCCGCGAGCCACCCGTTCTCCAACTGGCTGGAGCAGGAGATCACGCCGCTCGAGCGCTACATCGGCGTGCGCGAGGACCTCCAGGAGCTGGCGCAGCGGCTCCTGGTCTTCGGCACCCACGTCCACATCGGGATCGAGGACCGCGACTTCCTGATCGACGCGATGAACGCGGCCCGCTACATGATGCCGCACGTCCTCGCGCTCTCGACCAGCTCGCCCTTCTGGCTCGGCCGGAAGACCGGGCTCAAGAGCTATCGGAGCATCATCTTCCGGAGCTTCCCGCGCACCGGGATCCCCGACGAGCTCGGCTCCTGGAGCGAGTTCGAATCGCTGGTCAATATGCTGGTCGCGACCGGGAGCATTCCCAACGCCTCGAAGATCTGGTGGGACCTCCGGCCCAGCTGGTCGTATCCCACGCTCGAGTTCCGGATCTGCGACGTCTGTACCAAGGTCGACGAGGCGGTCTGCATCGGCGCGCTCTTCCAGGCCATCATCGCCAAGCTCTGGAAGCTCCGCCGCGACAACCTCGACTGGCGCCACTACTCGGCCAAGCTGATCGAGGAGAACAAGTGGCGGGCCTGCCGCTACGGCCTGAGCGGCCGCCTGATCGACTTCGGCAAGCGGGCGGAGGCGCCCGCCCGCGACCTGGTGCGCGAGTTGATCGAGTGGTTCGTGGCCGACGTGATCGACGACCTCGGCAGCCGGAAGGAGGTGGAATACGCCTTCACGATCATGGAACAGGGCACCAGCGCCGATCGACAGCTGGCCACCTACGAGCGCACCGGCGACTTCCGGGAGGTGGTCCGGCAGCTGATCGCGGAGACCAAGGAGGGCATCCGGTGAGCCGGGGGAACCCCGGGCCGGGGCACGGCGTTTGCCCTTCGAGAGCCCGACCGGCAGTGCTGACGGGAACCCCAACTCGTTATCTTACAACCAGATGAAATACCGTCCGACGATCGGGATCCCCACCCAGACCCTGCATGCAATCGACGGGATTCCCGAGGGGTTGCCGCCCTCATGGGTCATGAACAAGCGCTACTACGAGGCCGCCATCGACGCGGGCGCCGTCCCGTGGATGGTGCCGCTCATCGCCACCCATCCGAACACCCTCCGCCTGATCTACGAGCGGCTCGACGGACTGCTGCTCGCCGGGGGCGTCGACATGGCGCCGGAGACGTTCGGCGAAGACCCCATCCCGGCCCTCGGCAACATCGATCCCGATCGGGACGCGGTCGAACTGGCCCTCGCGCGCTGGGCGATCGAGGACGGTAAGCCGGTGTTCGGGCTCTGCCGCGGGCTCCAGGTGATCAACGTCGCCACCGGGGGGACGCTGCATCAGGACGTCGCGACCCAGCTGCCCGACGCGATCAAGCACGACTACTTCCCGACCGCCGGCTACGAGCGCGACTACATCGCCCACGACGTCGAGCTCGAGCTGGGCACCCGGCTCTCGTCCGTGATGCGCGGCCGGCACGTCGGCGTGAACAGCATGCACCATCAGGGCATCAAGGAGGTCGGCCTGGGCCTCGCCGCCACGGCCTACGCCCCCGATGGGTTGATCGAAGCGATCGAGCACCCCGACCACGAGTTCCTCGTCGCGGTCCAGTGGCACCCGGAAATGCTGGAAATGAGTCAGCCGGAGACCCGGCGACTCTTTCACGAGTTCGTCGAGGCCGCCTCCCGCTTCTCCGGCCGATAGCCGGCCCGATCGACGCGAGCGCGCCCGGTCCGGGCGCCTCGTCGCTGGCACCCTCCTTGCCCGATGGCCCGATCGTCTCTCGGCGCCAGGCATCGCGAACGTGGAACAAGCCGTTCCCTCATTTCCAACTCGGGCTCCGACAGCCCGACCCGTGACGCAAACCTGGGCATTGCGGTTCGCCCTGGTGTTCGCTCTGGTCGGTGCAACGGCGCCAGCGCTCGCGCAAGAAGCTGCAGCGCGGCGACCGCTGAGTGAGGCGCTGATCGAGTATTCCGCCAACGAGAGCGGTGGTCGGATTCGACTCACCGCGGTGTCGAGCGATTCGATGGCCGTCGAGGGGATTCGGCTCGAGCTGCTGGAGGCCGCGGCGGCGATTCGCCGCGGCGACCTCCGGATGGTCCGGGTGATCAACCCGGCGACGCCGGGGCTGATGCGGCTGGCCGAGCGCCGCCAGCTGATCCGCTGCACCTACCGGCAGCTACCCCGGGGCGGTGAGCTGGTGCTGTTGAGCGACGACAGCGACACTGTGGGAGCGATTCACCAGGTGCTCTCCCTCGACCCGCCCGCGCTCGACTTCTGAGACCTAACGACCCTCCGCGCGATAACGGGCGAGCAGCTCGCGCACCCGATCCACCGGCAGCGCCTCGATGGTGCCCCGGCGGCCGGTCGTGGTTGACGCTTTGAGCATCGAGTTGTAAATCGCCTCCTCGGTGGCCTCGACCGCGGCCTCGAACAGGGCCGACATCTGATCATTGCCGAGCTCGACCCGAGCCCGGGTCGAATCACGGGTCACGCCCGGCCCCGGTCGGCGCACGGCCGGGTGGGTCGCGAAGGCGATCACGTAGTCACCGGAGCCGTTGGTCATCGGCGAGCCGGTGCGGGCCAGGCCCAGGAGCGCGCGGGTCGCCACTCGCCGGAGATTCCGCTCGGTGATCGGCGCGTCGGTGGCCACCACCATCATGATCGAGCCGTCGCCGTCGTCCCGGCGGGTCTCTCGCTGGAAGGCGTACTGACCGAGCTCCTTGCCGATCGGCACGCCGAGCATCTGGAACACGCCGCCGAAGTTGCTCTGGACGAGCACGCCTAACGTCCATCCGCCGAGTCCGGCGGGGAGGGTCCGGGAGGAGCTGCCGATCCCGCCCTTCCAGCCGAACGCGATCGTGCCGGTGCCGGCGCCCACCGCGCCCTCGGCGACGGGACCCGTCGCGGCCGACTCGAGCGCGGCGACCACCTGGGCCGGGGTGATCGGCCGGTTGCGGATGTCGTTCAGGAAGCCGTCGTTGGTCTCGCCCACCACGGGGTTGATCGAGAAGACGTTCTCCATCCCCGGTCGGGCCAGCATCCAGCCGGTCATCGCGTCGGCCGCTTTCCAGACGCAGAGCGTGCAGGTGAGCAGGATCGGGGTCTCCAGCTCGCCGAGCTCCCGAACCTGGGTGACGCCGAGCAGCTTGCCGAAGCCGTTGCCCACCACGATCGCGGCGGGGACCCGGTCGAAGTAGGGATTGCCGTCGTGCGGCAGGATGGCGGTGACGCCGGTGCGCACCGAGTCGCCCGAGAGCACCGTCGTGTGGCCCACCCGCACCCCGGCCACGTCGGTGATGGCGTTGTTGGGCCCCGGCGCGAACACGCCGGGCGCGACCCCGAGATCACGCGCCCGCGGCCGGTCCTGGGCGCGTGCGCGGGAGACCTGCGGGCCAACAGCCAGGACTGTGAAGAGGAGGGCAAGCAGGCGGTTCGGGCGACGAGCGCTCATCGAGATCCCCCGGGAAATCGTGGTCGGCGAGCCACAGCGCGAGCGCAACCCCAGCAGCCGGCCACTCCGGCGGCGCTTTTGGTGCCGGCCCGCCATTCCGTTGCGGAGAAACGACTTACCGGCACGGCGCCGACTGGCGTGTGACCCAGATCACGACCGGCACACCGCTTGCCCCTTCAGGTGAACGAGCCCTCGGGAGACCGAACGGCTCGACATCTCCGGTTCTAACGCCTGTTCCCCCCAGGCAAGAGCCGATACCCCCCGAGAAGCGTCGGATCCCCCCCGGTCCGGCGCTTTTCACTGCTCCCCTACGGGATCAGCGCGATCTTGCCCTTGGCGCCGGCCGCCATCACGGCGTCGTGCGCCTTCGCCGCGTCGGCGAGCGGGTATTCCCGGCCGACCGCGGGCGTGAGCGCCTCGGACTCGAGACCCGCCACGATGTCGGTGTAGATCGCGTTGAGCTCGTCGGCGTCGGTGTTCCAGTGCGCAAAGCCGAGAATGGTCGAGTCCTTGGTCATCGTCTGGCGGGGATCGATCTCGACCTTGCCCCGGCTCCCGACGATCACCACCCGGCCGCGCTGGGCCACCAGACCCAGGTCGCTGTCGAGATTCACGTTGGCGAGCATCTCGATGATCAGGTTGGGTCCCTTGCCCTGGGTGGCATCGCGGATCTGATCGAGATAGAGCGCGGCGCGGTGGCTCACCGCGAAGTGGGCGCCGTTGGCCCGCACCAGCGAGAGACCCTCCTCGGTGCCCGCCGTGCCGATCACGCTCAGCCCGCGCCAGCGGGCCAGCTGGAGCGCGGCGATGCCCACCCCGCCACTCGCGCCGTGGACAAAGACGATCTCGCCCGCGCGGCCCCGACCCCGGCCGAAGAGCGCCCGGTGCGCGGTGGCGTAGGGAATCCCGATCGCGGCGCCCTGCGCGAAGCTCACCCGGCCGGGAAGCGGATACACCGCGTCGGCGTTGCAGACGGCGAGCTCGGCGTACGCGCCGCTCGCCTTGCTCTCCGCGGTGCCGAAGAAGAACACCCGCTGGCCGACCTTCCACTTCTCGACGCCGGACCCGAGCGCGGCGATGACGCCGGCGCCGTCGGATCCGGGCACGTAGGGCAGGGTCGGGAGCTTGGCGTAGCGGCCGCTCCGAATGTACGTGTCGACCGGATTCACGCCCGCGGCGCGGACCCGAACCTGGACCTGGCCGGGGCCCGGCTCCGGGGCGGGGACCTCCTCGATCTTGAGGACCGAGGGATCGCCGAACTCGCGGACACGGACGGCTCGCATCTCAGCGCGCCGCCTTTGCCGAGCGGAGATAGGCGTCGGCGTTCTTGAGCCAGTCCTCCCGAATCGGCGAGAAGAGGTCGACCACCCGGGTCTCCCTCACCGCGGTCGCCTGGTGGGGCAGGTTCGACGGGATCCGGAGCACCGAGCCGGCCGGCACCAGGTGCCGCTCGCCGGCGACGACCAGCTCGAGCTCGCCCGAGCGCACCCAGGTGAGCTGCTCGCTCTCGTGCTGGTGCGTGGGCACCACGCAACCCTCGAGCAGATGCAATTCAGCGATGGTGGCCCGCTCTCCGGTCACGAAGGTGCGGGTGACCATCTCGTTGAGCGGCTCCCGCGGCACGTCGTCCCAGCGGATCAGCCGGGCCGGCGGCTCGCCGGCGCTCGTCGGCGCGGCCGCCTCGGTCGAGGGCGCGTTCTTGAAGTAGCTGTCGGAGCCGTCGAGCCAGTCGTAGCGGATCGGGCTGAAGGTGTCCATCTCGTAGGTGTCCTCGAGCGCCACCGCTTCGTGCGGCACGTTCGACGGGATCACCAGGATGTCGCCGGGCCGGGCCACCACCCGGCTGCCGTTGTCGAAGCGGAACTCGAGGCTCCCCGAGAAGGTCCAGCTCAACTGCTCGGCCTCGTGGAAGTGGCGCGGGACGACCGCGCCCTTCGCGAGCCAGATGTGGGCGACCATCACCTTGTCGCCGGTGATGACCTTGCGCTCGATCTGTCCGGTGACGGGCTCCTTGGCGAGCGCATCCCACCGGAAGAGGCGGGTCGTGGTTCGGTCCATGGTGACGGTCTCGTGCCGGAGGCTCGTGGGGTCGGCGTTGCCAGCCACCGGTAGGGATACCACGAGGCTGGCCGTTTAGCAACGCGCCCTAGAGGCGCCGCCTCGACGGCTCGGCGCCATGGGCGTAACATTCGAGTCGACCGTCACTTCCACGCCGAAAGAGGGGCAATGCTGAGTCTCACCCTCCCAGACTTCGTCGCCGCCCGCGCTCGGATCGCCGGACACATCCACCACACTCCGCTCCTCGGCTCGACCCAGCTGTCCGAGGCCACCGGCTACCAGGTGCGGGTCAAGGCCGAGATGTTCCAGAAGGTCGGGGCGTACAAGATCCGCGGGCCGCTCAACAAGTTCACCTTCCTCTCCGAAGCCGAGAAGCACCGGGGAGTGGTTTGCTCCTCGGCCGGCAACCACGCGCAGGGTGTGGCGCTCGCGGCGCGGATCCACGGCCTCAAGGCGATCGTCTGCATGGCGGAGAACGCCACCCCGGCCAAGGTCGCGGCCACCGAGGCGTACGGCGCCGAGGTGGTGCTCTCGGGCAAGATCTGGGACGAGGCCAACGAGGTCGCGAAGGAGCTGGTCCGCACCAGGGGAATGACCTACATCCACCCCTTTGACGACCCCGAGCTGATCGCCGGCCAGGGCACCCTGGGTCTCGAGATCGTCACCGACTGGCCGGATCTCGACGCCATCGTGGTGCCGATCGGAGGCGGCGGGCTGATCTCCGGCGTGTCGATGGCGGCCAAGAGCCACAACCCCAAGATCAAGGTGATCGGGGTCGAGTCGTCCGACGGCCCCGCGATGAAGGCATCGGTCGACGCGGGCAAGCTGGTGACCATCGACTGCCGGACGATCATCGACGGCCTTCGGGTCAAGACCGTCGGCGAGCATACCTTCTCGGTGGTGCAGCGCTACGTCGACGAGATCGTCACCCTGCCCGACCGGCAGATCTTCGACGCGATGCTCTGGGTGATGGAGCGCTGCAAGCTGGTGGTGGAAGGCGCGGCCGCGGCACCCGTGGCCGCGCTCCTGAACGGGTTGGTCAAGCTGCCCGAGGGGTCCCGGGTGGCCTGCGTCCTGAGTGGTGGCAACGTGAACCTCGATCAGCTTCGGAGTCTCTCGTGGAACTGAAGTCTCTTCCTCTCGCGCTCGCGCTCGCCGGCGGCCTCGCCGCCACCGCCGTCGCCCAGACGCCCGCCTACGACGTGGTGATCCATGGCGGCACCATCGTGGACGGGAGCGGCACACCCTGGTACCGCGGCGACCTCGCCATCGCCAACGGCAAGATCGCGGCGATCGGCCGGATTCCGGCAAGCGCCGGACGGCGCGCCATCGACGCGACCGGCTTCGTGGTCGCGCCCGGGTTCGTCGACATGATGGGCCAGACCGGCCGCCCCTTCCTCGACGATCCCTCGACCGCCTTCAACCTGCTCTCCCAGGGCATCACCACGCTCAATGCGGGCGAGGGCGGGAGCGACGCGCCGCTCGAGGGCGAGGCGGCCGAGCGGGCCGGCTGGCAGACCATGCGGCAGTTCTTCGCCAAGCTGGAGTCGGCCGGGATCCCCATGAACGTGGCCCAGACCGTGGGCCACACCCAGGTGCGCCAGATCGTGATCGGCGACACGGATCGCCAGGCCACGCCCGCCGAGCTGGACCGGATGCGCGCGATGGTGCGCGAGGCGATGGAGGCCGGCGCGATCGGCCTCTCCACCTCGCTCATCTACCCGCCCGCGATCTACGCCTCGGAGTCGGAGATCACCGAGCTGGCCAAGATCGCCGGCGAATACGGCGGCCGGTACTTCACCCACATGCGGAACGAGGGCGACCGGCTGCTCGAGGCGATCGACGAGGCGCTCCGGATCGGCAAGGCCGCGGGCACTCCCGTCCACATCTATCACCTGAAGGCGGCGGGACAGGCCAACTGGGGCAAGATGGACGAAGCCCTCGCCCGGGTGAAGGCGGCGCGCTACGAGGGGATGCAGGTCGGCGTCGACGTCTATCCCTACGTCAACAACGGGCTCGGGATCCGGGCCCTGATCCATCCGCGGCACGCGGCCGAGGGCCAGGAGGCGCTGCTCGCCAAGCTGGCCAGCGACTCGATGCGGAAGGTGATGCGCTCGGAGATGGAGTCGCTCGGTGGCTGGGAGAATTGGTTCGCGCACGCCGGACACGACTGGGACCGGATCGTTGCCGCCCGCCTGGAAGGCGCCTACCAGCCGCACAACGGCCAGTCGATCGGCGCGATCGCGCGGGCGGTGGGCAAGGACCCGTGGGACGTCTTCTTCGAAATCGCGCCGACCGGCGCCGCCGCCATGCCACAGAGCATGTCGGACGTCAACAAGATGAAGGCGATGCGGGAGCCCTTCACCTCGTTCGACACCGATGCCGGCCCGGCCGCCTTCGGATGGGCGGTGCACCCGCGGGGCTACGGCGCGTTCCCGCGGCTGCTGGGACGCTACGTCCGCGAGCTGGGCGCGCTCTCTCTCGAGGGGGCGATCCAGCGAGCCTCGGCGGTGGCGGCCAACGAGATCATGGCGTACGACCGAGGTCGGCTCTCGCCCGGGCTGGCGGCGGACGTGGTGGTCTTCGACCCGGTCCGGGTAGCCGATCGGGCCACCTTCGCCGAGCCCTCGCTCCCCGCGGTCGGCATCCACTACGTCCTGGTGAACGGGGTGGTCGTGCTGGAGAACGGCAAGTACACCGGGCAGCGTCCGGGCAAGGTGCTCCGGGGCCCGGGCTATCGACGTTAGGTGGATCCGGAGGACGTGATGAGCACGAGACGCGAATGGCTCGAGCGCACGGCGCTCGCGGCGCTGGCCTTGAGCCTGCCCCGAACCGCCCTCGCGCTGCCCCGCCCCACCGGGAAACCGGCGCGGCGCTACCTGGACCTCGCGCTCCGGGCCGCGGAGTGGATCGAGACCAGCCGGCAGGCCACCGAGCACGGAGTGGTCTGGCCCGCCGATCCAAGGAAGCCGGAATCGGTCGACTACGCGCTCTATAACGGGATGCCCGGCGTGGTGCTCTTCATGACCGAGCTGGCGCGGGTGACCGGCGACGCCCGGTGGCGCGACGCCGCCGCGCAGGGCGCCGCGCACCTCTGGGCCGTGAGCCGGGATCCGCAACGGGAGCTCGACACCGGGCTCTACACCGGCATCGCCGGGCTCGCCTTCACCTTCATGACGCTGGCCGACCTCACCGGCAAGGACGACGACGCCGGCCGGGCCCGGGCGACGGTCGACCTGCTCGCCAAGCGCGCCAAGCGCGCGGCCGGCGCGGCCGACTGGAACGGCACCTACGACATCATCTTCGGCAACGCAGGGGTGGGGCTCCTCCTGCTCGAAGCGCATCGTCGTTGGAAGAACCCCGCGCACCTCGAGCTCGCCGCGGAGGCCGGACGGGCGCTGGTGGCCGCCGGTGAGCCGAAGGCAGGCGGAGCGATGTGGTTCCCGGGCCGCGAGTCCCGGCGCAACTACCCCAACTTCTCGCACGGCACCTCCGGGATCGGCTACTTCCTCGCGACCCTGCACCAGCGCACCGGCGACCGGGCCTTCCTCGACGCCGCGCTGGCCGGGGTGCGCTATCTCGACGCCATCGCCGATCGCGACGGCGACCGGACCCTGATCTTCCACCACGAGCCCGGTGGCGAGCAGCTCTACTACCTGAGCTGGTGCCACGGTCCCGTCGGCACCGCCCGGCTCTTCACCCGGCTCGGCCGGATCACCGGCGAGCGACGCTGGAGCGATTGGGTCGACGGGCTCAACCGAGGGCTCTTCGCGAGCGGAGTGCCCGAGCGCCGGACGCCCGGATTCTGGGAGAACATCAGTCAGTGCTGCGGCAACGTCGGGGTGGGCGAGTACA
>JBFXAS010000119.1:0-14969 GCA_050184075.1 Gemmatimonadales bacterium | reverse complement strand
CCCGCACTTCACGACCGACGCGTCGATCTGCGCCCGCGCGGCCGCCGGCACCGCGGCGCCGCCCCCCCGGCCCGCCACGAACACCTTGGTGGCCCAGAAGAGTTTGACGGACACGCCGCGCTCGCGAGCGAGGTCGCCCGCCACCTGCTCGGAAGCGCCGTAGCTCGGCGCGGTGTCGAACACCGTGGCGCCTCGTTCCACCATCACCTGGATCACTTCGCGAAGCGCGTCCAGCTCATCGCGACGGGCCAGCTGCGAGAAGGTGGCGGAGCTGCCCAGCCCCACGACGGGCAGCATCTCGCCCGTGGAGGGAACGGCGCGGCGGATCAGCGCGCCCTGGCGGAGGGCGCGAAGCAGGCGGGGGTGGAGCGCCAGGGCGCCAGCGGCGCCCAGGGTGGCGCCGACCCATTGGCGGCGACTGAGCATTCGAATCCCTCCGATCAGCGGTCGACTCGACAGCGGGCCCATGCCCTGCCGGAGAAGATAGCTCGCCCGGCCGCTGATCTGGATCTTCGCCTCGTGCCAGTCGGGCTAGCTGGTCTCGCTCCCGACGAAGCGGTAGACGATCGCGCCGAGCACGCCACCCACGATCGGTGCCAGCCAGAAGAGCCAGAGCTGGGCGATCGCCCAGTCGCCGACGAATACCGCGACCGCCGTGCTGCGGGCCGGGTTGACGGACGTGTTGGTGACCGGGATGCTGATCAGGTGAATCAGCGTCAGGCCGAGTCCGATCGCGATCGGCGCGAAGCCTTGCGGCGCCCGCCGGTCGGTGGCGCCGAGAATGATGACCAGGAACATCATCGTCATCACCACTTCGGTGACCAGCGCGGCGGTCAGACCGTAGCCGCCCGGCGAATGCGCGCCGTAGCCGTTGGCCGCGAAGCCGGCCGACGGATCGAAGCCGGCCTTGCCGCTTGCGATCAGGTAGAGCACGGCGCCGGCCACCACGCCGCCGAGGACCTGCGCGACGATGTAGGGCAGCAGGTCCTTGGTCTCGAAGCGACCCGCGGCCCACAAACCGACGGAGACGGCCGGGTTGAGATGACAACCGGAGATGTGGCCGATGGCGTACGCCATGGTGAGGACGGTCAGCCCGAAGGCCAGGGCGACACCCAGGAGACCGATTCCCAGGTCCGGAAACGCCGCGGCCAGCACCGCGCTGCCGCAACCGCCGAGGACCAGCCAGAAGGTGCCAACGAACTCGGCGCCGAGCTTCCGCATCGCGTCCTCGCTATTCGGTTGTCGAAGGTTAGGCCGACCCGGACCGGGGGGCGGACGGGCGTTTGCCGTCGTTCGGGACCGGAGGGTCAGGGCGATTGTAGCCCGGGGTGGGGAGAGCCGCTAGAGCGGCCGGGGGCGCGTCCGGCCGCTTGGGAGGGATCGGGCGAGGTGCGGGATACCGAGGCTGACGAGCGGCGCCCCGGCACCACGCCACCGCTGGCGAATCGTCTCTAGCGCCTCGGCTCGCCGCGCTTGAGCGTGATGCTGCCCTCGAACTGGAGCCGGTCGCCCGGCGCTCCGGGCCCGCGCCCGCCGCGGACCGTCATCGAGCCGGTGGCGCCCTCGAACCGGCCCGTTCCGCCCGCCACGGTGAGCGACGCCCTGATCGAGGCCGCGCCATTGCTTCCGCTCATCACGAAGTCGCCGCCGTTGGGCCGGAGCCAGAGTTCGTCGCCGTTGGCGGCCACCCAGACCATCTCGTTGGTGAACGTCATCACCAGGTACGGCGGAGCCGGGTCGTGATCCCAGAAGGGCGGCTCGGGCACGGGCGGCCCCGCCAGGTTCGCGCAGGTGTGTCCGGTTCCCGTGAACTCGCCGAGCTGGGTGGCACGCCCGACTTGCGAGGTCTCGAAATAGACCGTGCAGCCCGCGGGCGGCTCGGCGACGGGTGGCGACTCGGTGTTGTCCCAGCTTCCTCTGATCGGCACGGTGACCATGCGTGAGATCCGCCTCCTGTGCGCGTCGAGGGTCAGGTCGGTGGATCGCGGGTCGGTCGGCTCGGCCGGGATCGACGCACATCCCAGCAGAACGAGCGCGCCGAGTGGCGCCGGACCGAGGATCGGGGCTTTGAACATGGCCATCCTCCATGAAGTGGGCAAACGGGTCGGCGGCAGCCGCCCCGGGTGATGCGACCGGGCACAGACTACCGGACGGCCGTATCTTGAGCGTCACCCCTATTGGCCAACGAGGTGACGATCCTGCGACGCCCGACCCGCTCCGGCGGTGGTCCACTCCAGCTCCTCACCCTGGGACCGGTCCGCCTCGAGGGCGGCCCGGCCCAGGCGTTGGCGCGGGTGCTCGAGCAGCCGAAGCGCGCGGCGCTGCTCGCCTATCTCGCGGCGCGGCGGGCCGGCGAGATGGTGAGACGCGACCAAGTGCTCGCGCTCTTCTGGCCCGAGCACTCGACGACCCGCGCGCAGGGCAACCTCCGGAACGCCCTCTACTTCCTGCGCCGGGCGTTGGGATCGGACACGGTGGTGGCGCGCGGTGACCTGCTCGGCGTGGCGCCCGAGCGTCTCGAGTGCGACGCCGCCGTGCTGCTCGCACCGACCGGCGCCGATCCGTCGAGCGCACTCTCGCTCTATCGGGGGGAGTTCCTCGAAGGCCTGCACCTGAGCGATGCGCCGGACTTCGAGCGCTGGGTGGACCGCACCAGCGCGTCGCTCCGCGGCCGCGCGACCGAGCTGGCGTGGGTGTTGGCGGCCCGGGCGGAGGCCCTGGGCCAGTGGATCACCGCGGCCGGCTACGCGCGCCGGGCCGCCCTGCTCGCGGTCGACGTCGAGGGCGCGACGCAGCGGCTGATCCGGCTGCTCGATCGCGCCGGCGACCGGGCGGCGGCGATCGACGCGCACGCGCAGCTCGCCAGGCGGCTCGAGGAGGACTACGGCGTGGCCCCGTCGCCCGAGACCGTCGCGCTGATCGATTCGGTGCGCGGTCGCGTCGCGGCCCCACGGCCGCCGGCCCGATCGGAGGAGCCGGTCGAGCGGCCGTTCGGCTCGCTCGCGGTGCTGCCGTTCGAGGACCTGAGCGGCGGCGCGGCCCGGGCGCTCGCCGACGGGATCTGCGAGGAGCTGCTCACGGCCCTCGCCCGGATCCGCGACGTGCGGGTGGTGTCCCGCACCTCCGTGCGGCGGTTCGGCCAGCACCCGCCCAGCTCGATGGGCGCCGTGCGGGATGCGTTAGGCGTCGACCTGGTGCTCGAGGGCAGCGTGCGGCTGGAGGGCAAACGGGTCCGGGTGGCGGTGCAGCTGATCGACGCGGCCCGCGACACCCATCTCTGGGCGGATCTCTACGATGGCACGATCGCGGAGCTGTTCGCCTTCGAGAGCGATCTCGCCATCCGGGTGACGCGCGCGCTCGAGACCCGGCTCTCGCCTCGGGAACACCGCCGGATTCGGCGGCCCCCGACCAGCAGCCTCGAGGCCTGGCAGCTCTACCGTCGCGGCCGCGAGATCTGGGGGCAACGCAGCCCCCAGGCCGCGACCCGGGCGGCCCGGCTCTTCTCCCGCGCGCTGGAGCTCGATCCGCGATTCGCCCAGGCCTGGGTCGGGCTGGCGGACGCGCATCTGGTCCGCGCGGTGACGGGTGGCACCCCGCTCGCCGAGGCGAAGCGGGAGGCACGGCAGGCGATCGATCGGGCGCTCGACTGCGACCCGGAGAGCGGTGAGGCCCGCGCCACGCTGGGTCTGGTGCTCGCGTTTCTCGAGTGGGACCTGGTCGCGTCCGCCAACGAGCATCGGCGATCCGTCGAGCTCTGCCCCGGCTACCCACCGGCCCGCCAGTGGCACGGCCAGTCGCTCGCCGCCATGGGGCGCGCCGGAGAGGGGGTGGCGGAGGTGGAGGCGGCGCTGGACCTCGATGCGTTCTCGCCGGCCATCAACGAAGGCCTCGGACTCGCGCTCTATCACGCCGGCCGAATCGGGGAGGCGGTCGCGCAGCTCCGTCGCACGCTCGAGCTGGACCGGGACTTCTGGCGGCCGCGGATTCCCCTGGCGCTCGCGCTCGCGGATCTCGGCGACGTGGACGCCGCGGCCCGCGAGCTGGTCGCGGTGTGGCAGGCGGGCGCGTACGGGCTCACCGCGGGCGACGCGCGCCGCGCGGCGGCCGCGCTCGAGCAGAGCGGCCCGGATGCCGTCCTCGAGCTCCTGGGTAACTCGGCGCGCGCCAGGGTTCCAACGGTGCCGGCCGTCCGGGTGCTGGAGATCGTCGTCGACTGTCTCCTCGACCGCCAGGGAGACGCGCTCAGCGCGCTCGAAGCCGCCCGCCGGGAGGGCACGCTCGGTCTGGTGCTGATGTACGCGCCGGTGCTCGACCGGCTCGCCGGGGCGCCACGGTTCCAGTCTCTCGTCGACAAGACCGAACTGAGGCTGCCGCGGTGGGGAGCCGGCGGGGCGTGACGACGAGGGGGATCGTCCGCCGATTCGCGGTCACCGGAATACGCGAGCGAAGTCGGTCGCTTGGAGCTGGTAGAGGTAGCTCTGGTTGCCGCTCGCATCGGGCCGAGAGCCCACGCGGAGCGCGCCGAGCTTCTCGACCGCGCGCTGCGAGCGCAGGTTCGTGTGCCCGACCAGGAAGGCGACCCGGTCGACGAAGCGGAAGGCGTGCTCCAGCATCAACCGCTTGAGCTCACGATTGTAGCGGCCGCCCCAATGCGAACGAGCGAGGAAGGTCCAGCCGATCTCGACCACGCTTTCGGCTGGATCGTAGCCATGATACCGGAAGGAGCCGATCACCCGGTCGGTGGCCGTCTCGATGACGACCAGCGTGCCGCCAGACGCCAGCGCCTGGGCGAAGAACGCCTCGAACTCGTCTTTGCGGTGGCGGCCAGGTGCCGGGTGCTGCTCCCATATCAGAGGGTCCGCGGCGACGGCTTACAGCGCGGGCAGATCCGACGCCGCCAGGGGGCGGAGCATCACCAGGTCGCTCGGCAGGCTCGGTTGGAGATCGAAGGCTGCCACGTCGGGCCCGCTCACTCGCTCCTGAGCGCGGACATCGGATCGATCCGGGTGGCCCGGCGGGCCGGGAGCCAGGCCGCGAGCACCGCCACGACGACGAGCAGCAGCGCGGCCCCGGCCAGCGCCCCGGGCTCGTTGGGCCCGGTGTCGTGGAGCATCCCGGTCAGCAGGCGGGTGGCCCAGAGGGAGCCGAGCAGGCCGAGCACGATGCCGGCGAGGGTGACGCCCATCCCCTCGCGCAGCACCAGCGCGACCAGGGAGCCGCGCCCCGCGCCCAGCGAGGAGCGCAGCCCGATCTCGCGGGTGCGGCGGGCCACGGCGAGCGCGATCGAGCCGTAGAGCCCGGCGGCCACCAGGAAGAGCGAGAGCCCGCTGAAGACGCCGAGCAACAAGGTGACCACTCGCGGGCGCGCCGTCGCGCTGGCGGTGCGCTCGTCCATGGTCATCACCGAGGTGAGTGCGACGTTCGGGCCAAGCTCGGCGAGCGCGGCCCGGATGGCGCCCGCCATCGTGCTGGGATCGCCTTCGGTTCGCACCAGGAGCCCGGTCTCCAGGCGCGGCGACTGGCGGAGCGCCACGTAAACCTGGCGCTCCGTCGGGAGGTCGGGGCCCGCGTAGCGGATGTCGTCGACCACGCCGACCACTCTGGCACCGTCGCCGCCGTAGCCCGACCAGCCCAGCTGAATCCGGCGTCCGAGCGGACGGCCGTCGGGGAACAGCTCCTCTGCCGCCGTCCGCCCGAGCACCACGACCCGCTCGGTGTTCCAGTCGTCGGCGCGCTCGATCTCGCGGCCCTCGAGCAGGCGGGTGCCGAGTAGCGCGAAGTGCCCATCGGCGACCGGCTGGATCCGCGCCCACGTGTGCATGGCCGGAGTCAGCTCAGGCCGTCCCTCCACGCCCAACACGATCGTCCGCCAGGTCGGGCCGCCCATCGGCACCTCGCCGAGACTGGCCCCCGCCACGCCGGGAAGCCCGCGGACCCGCTCGAGGAAGCTGGTGTGGAAGGTGGCCGGGTCGACACCCGCCTGCTCGTCGGCCGGGGAGAGTCCGTAGATCGCGGTGAGCATCCGGTCGGGAAGGTAGCCGGACTCGGTGCGGCCGAGGGCCCGCAGGCTCTCGATCATCAGCATCGCGCCGGTGAGCAGGACGACCGCGACCGCCACCTGGCCGAGAATCAGCGCGTCGCCGCCGATGGCCCGGGCGAGCCGGCCGCGGGGGCGCCCGACCGCGCCGGAGCCCTTGAGCCAGGAGCTCGCGTCGACCCGCGCGGCGCGGAGTCCGGGCACGATACCGCAGGCCACGCCCACGCCGCCCGTGAGGAGCGCCGCGAAGAGCACCGCCCGCCAGTCGACCGCGAGCGAGCCGGCGTCGAAGTACTCCAGGCCGCGAGTCCCGTTGGTCCCGACGGCGCCGGCGAGCCAGGCGCCCAGCGAGTCGACCCCGGCCGAAGCCAGCACGATGCCTAACGCCCCGCCGATGCCGGCGAGGACCAGCGCCTCGGTCAGCAGCTGTCTCAGGATCCGGCTCCGGCCGGCGCCCAGGGAGCAGCGAATCGCGGTCTCCTGCCGGCGCCGCGCGCCGCGGGCGAGCAGCAGTCCGGCCAGGTTGGCCGTGGCGATCAGGAGCACCATGAAGACCGCGCCGAAGAGTGCGAGCATCGAGCTCGCCGCTTTGGGGTTCTGCCGCGCTTGGGCGAGTGGCACCAGATCCGCGCCGCTCGAGAGCCGCGAGGTCGCCACCGGCCCGGGGAAGCGCTCCATGATCGTCGCCCCGAAGGCGGCCACCTGGGCGCGCGCGGCCTCGAGCGTCGTGCCCGGCGCGAGCTTGCCGAGAATCTGGAAGTGCTGATTCCAGGGGTCGTCCAGAATCCCGGGATCCTCGAGGGAGGGGAGCGCGGCCATCGGTATCCAGACCTCGGCCTGGCCGGTGAGTCCTTCGAAGCCCGTGGGAAGCACCCCGATCACCTCGAAGCGGAGCTGGTCCAGCGTGATGATCGAGCCCACCGCCGTTGGTGAGGCGCCCATCCTGGTCCGCCAGAACCCGTCGCCGACCAGGGCGACCGCACGGGCAGCGCCCTCGTATTGCTCGCCCGCGCCGAAGACTCGGCCGACCGTGGCCTGGACGCCCAGCAATCCGAAGAGCTCCGGCGTCGCCACCTCGACGGGGACGACGGTCGGGTCGCCCAGCTCGGTCAGGGTGGCGGTTCGGAGGGCATAGCCCGCCATCGGCTCGACCAGGTCCACTTCCTCGCGCATCGCCTCGAGGCGGGGGTACGACCATTGACTGGGGTTCTTCGGGCCGTCGTCCATGCCGAAGAGCATGTCGACTACCACGAGGCGATCGGGCTCCGGATAGGGTGGGGTCGCCAGCACGGAGCGCTGCAGGACGCTGAAGAGCGCGGTGGTGCCGCCGATCGAGAGCGCGAGCATGGAGAGCGCCGCCGCCGTGAAGCCGGGGCTCCGGCGGAGGGTGCGGAGCGCGTAGCGAACGTCCTGCAGGGTGTCCTCCAAACCCCAGCCTTCCTTCCGTTCCCAGAGCCCGTGCCAGCAGGCGCCCGCCAGAAACGTCGCGGTGCTCCAGAGGCTCGACCCGGCTTGCCTGAGTTGCCAGAGCTCGGCCTCCCACTCCTCGCGCCAGGCGTCGCGCGACCTGGAAGGAACCAGGCGGCTTGCCGCGCCGAGGACGCGACGGCTCCAGCGGGTGAGGCCGTCTCCGGGCCAGCTCGGCGTCATCGCTCACCCCGGATCGGCTCGGTGGGTGCGACGCCGGCCTGCCAGGCCAGGTCGCCGAGGCGCTCGCGCGCCGCCACCAGGGCGCGGGTGCCCTGGCGAGTCAATCTGTAGTACCGGCGTCGGGGGCGCCGCTCGGCTTCGGCGACTTCCGGGTCCTCCCAGCGTCCCTCCACCAGCTCCCGTTGCTCCAGCCGGCGGAGGGTGGTGTAGACGGTGCCAGCCAGGAGTCCGGTCGCCTGGACGATGTCGAGGCCGTAGCCGACCCGGCGCTCGAGGGCGGCGAGGACGGCGACGGTGGCCATGCCGAGGGAACGGCTCATGGGAAGTCTCCGAACGGAGAGGGAGGCGGTCTTGTCACCTATGTAGAACTGACTAGTATCTAACACTGTTTATAATTCAACACAATCCGGAGGGTAGGATGCGCGGGACCTCGATCATGGTTGCAGCGGCCCTGCTGGCCGTTTCCGTCGCAGAGGCCCAGCGGCCAGCCGTCGCGCCCGCCGAAGTGCCGCTCCGGGTCGAGGACGGACGGTTGCTCGTGACCCTCGCCACCGCCGACGGCCGGAAGGTGGACTTCGTGCTCGGCCTCGGCATGAGCGCGCTGACGGAGAGCGGCGCGGCTCGACTCGGGGAGGCCCGACGCACGCTCTCGCTGGGCGGGATTCCGGTGGACCTCGGCGACGTCGAAACCGCGCCCGACGGTCCGCTGGGCTCGGGGGCGGGTCGTCCCGTCGGCATCCTCGCCGGGTCGACGCTCAACCGCTTCGACATCCTGATCGACGTTCCGAACGGCCGGTTGCTGGTGAAGCCGGCGGGGCGGGTGGTTCGCTGGGACGGGGCCCGGCTGTCGCGGCCCGTTCCGGTCAAGGTGTATCACGACGCGCTGATCGCGGTGGATGTCGAGGTCGCGGGCACGGTGTTTCGAGGGATGCTCGATCTGTCGGCGGCGCCGCTGCAGGTGAACGACGGCCTTCGCGCCAAGGTGGGGCTTTCCTCGAATCGGATCGACTCGTTTCGGATGGGCTACTCCGGCTGGCGCGGCATCCCGATCGAGGTCACCCAGTCGCCGACCTTTCGGGGGTGGGATCCGGAGGGCCAGGGCTTCGTGATCGTCGGGGCCGCCGTGACCCACGACTGCGCGCTCGCGGTGAGCTGGGCCCACCAGGAGATCCGCACCTGCCTCAGGTGATGCCGCCGGCGGTCCACCTCGAAAGGGTGACCGGGCTCGGTGGTCGCCTATCCGGCGCGCGGACCTCCGGACGGATCGTTACGCGCAGGTCGCGCGCTCCGAATCCGCGCGGGGCGCCTGGTCCCGGACGGTGGCTCGGGGTATCCTCCGGGGAGCTTTCAGCGTACCCCGACCATTCGACGAGACATGGATCTGACGATTGCAGGCGAGGTCACCCGGATTCTCGATGAGGAGTCCGGCACGGGAAGGAACGGACCCTGGCGCAAGCAGTCCTTCATCCTCAAGGCGCCGGGCGAATATCCCAGGGAGATCTGCGTGGTCCAGTGGGGCGACAACATCGAGAAGTTCGCCCTCCGGGTCGGAGAGACGATCACTGCGCACATCGACCTGCAGAGCAGGGAGTACAACGGTCGCTGGTACACGGACGTGAAGGCGTGGAAGATCGATCGGCCGGACGCGGGGTCCGCGCCCCCGCCGCGAGGCGAGGGGGAGCCGCCGCCCCCGGCAGAGCCCCCGGCCGGGTTCGACGAAGACGACGACCTGCCGTTCTGATCGGTCTCGAGCCAGGCTCAGCGGATCGTGTGGTGTTGCCCGGGGGCGGCGAGCACGATCGCCCCGGGCACCCGGTCCAGCACCTGCCGTCTGACCGACGCGGTGTCGGCGAGCGGGATGTGGCTCGCGACCCAAACGCGTGCCCCGATCGACCGACGCACCGCGTCGTCCTCCCCGATCAAGTACCAGAATGGGACGATCGCCACGTCCACCCCGCTCGCCGCGAGGCGCAACGGGCCGTAGATCGCCATGGTCGGGTCGGCGTCGCCCACGTGCAGCACACGAATTCCGGCGAAGTCGAGCAGGAACCCGACATTGGCCACGGATCGCCGGGTGGCGTTGTGGGGCAGATCGATCACCGTTGCCCAGTCGAGCGCGCCGGCAAGCGGGATCGCGCGCTGCGGTCCGGGCTCGATCGCGCGGATTCGTGGGTCGCCTGGCGCCGCGGCGGACCGGGCGAGGAGGGTGTCCACCGTCTCGGCCGCCGCTGCGTAGACCACGCCAGAGTCGGCCGCGAGCCGCGCGGCCACCGAGCGGGCGTCGAAATGGTCGGCGTGGCGGTGGGTGGTGAGCGCGAGGGTAATTCCGGCGAAGGGCTCCCGATTGGTCTCGAGGGGCCCGAGCAGCCGGGGCGGGACGGCGGCGTACTCCGGGAGGCCACCGCGGTGGAGGCCGTCGATGACCGCTTTGCGCCCGCCGCGCTCGAGCAGCACGCCCATGTTGCCGAGATAGGTGAGGGTGAGCGGGGGATCCTGGGGCCGTGCCGTGCCGGCGGTCGGGCCGGCGAGGACGAGGAGGGTGAGGAGTGGGCGCATGCTCGCCCTACGGGCACCACGGTGGCGAGGTTCCCGGGAGAATAGGCCCGCTACCCGATCAACGATCTCCCCTCCCGACTCGGGTGCTCGGGCTGGAACCCATCGCGATCACCGCCTACTTTGGTTTGGTCGAGTCGGAGAGAGCCGTCCCGAGGGTCCGATGTTCATTCCCGTTCCCGGCAAGGTCCAGTACAGCGAGCAGGACGTGTCCGGCTTCGTCTTCACCGAGGCCGGATATCCGCCAAACGCGAAACGGCCGTGGCATACGCACGAGCTGGCCGAGTTCTGCTTCCTCTTCGAAGGCGCGATCACCGAGACCTGCGAGCGCCGCTCACTCACCTGTCATCGCTTCGACGTCAGCTTCAAGCCGGCCGGCGCCAGCCACGAGGTGCGGGTCGGACGCGCCGGGGTTCGCTATCTGACGGTGGAGGTACCGGTCGGCCGCGGCGAAGAAGAGACCCTGGGCCGCGCCCTGGCGGCGCCCCGCCTCTTCTCCGGGGGACCGATCTCCGACGTCGGCTTCCGGATCAGGCGGGAGTTGGTGCGCCGCGACGAGGTCACCGGGCTGGCGCTCGAAGCGGCGGCGCTCGAGCTGCTGGCCCTCGCCTGGCGGCTGCCGGAGCGGCGTCCCCGCTCTTCGCGCCGGATGGGTTGGCTCGAGCAGGCCCGCGCGTTCGTTCACGACCGCGTCACCGGGCGGTTCACGATTCGCGAGGTGGCCGCGGCCGTCGGGGTTCATCCCGCCCATCTGACCGCCAGCTTCCGGCAGGAGTTCGGCTGCGCGATGGGCGACTACGTCCGGCAGCTCAGGGTGACCCTCGCGCGCGAGATGCTGGGCGGGACCGACCGGCCGTTGGCCGAGGTCGCGCTCGCCGCGGGCTTCTCGGATCAGAGCCATTTGACTCGAGTCTTTCGCCGCTACACCGGCCTCACGCCGATGCAGTATCGTCGCGAGCAGGACTCCCGGTAGCGCCCTTCCGCTCGTTCCGCGGCACAGTCTCCGCACCCTCCATCCGTTCCAAGACGGACCCACGATTCGTGCAAGACGATAGGATCCTGCGTCGGTAGGTTGGTTCGCGAGGTCATTGAACCGAACCCGCCGCGCTGTCCCCGCCGCGGCGTTCCACTTCGGCCGGAACCAGCATTCCCCAGCGCCGCTCAGGGAGGCTCGGTATGCACTGTTGCATCGCTCGCGCGACCCGTCACGGACTTCGTGTCCACGCCGTCCTGCTCGCCCTCGCGATCGGGGCCCTCGCCAGTCCGCGAGCGGCCCTCTCCCAGGCCGCCATCGCCGGCACGGTGCTGAGCGCCCGGTCGCTTGGCCCGGTGGCCGGGGTTCGAGTCGAGGTGGTCGGGACCGGTGTCACGGCCACCAGCGACGCTCAGGGCCGCTTCCGACTCGAGGGCGTCACCGGCGCCGCCGCGACGCTCCGGGCGATCGGGATCGGCTTCAGGCCGGTCACGGTATCGGCCCGCGTGGGCGACCTGGCCGTCCGGATCCTGGTCACCGAGGCAGCCATCAACCTGGGTGAGCTGGTGGTGACCGGCACGGCGGGGCCGGTCGAGCGGCGCGCGGTCGCCAACGCGATCTCCAAGATCGATGCCGAGGAGGCTCTCGGCGTGTCGCCCGCGACCGACGTGTCGCAGCTGATGCGCGGCCGGGCGGCGGGGGCGCTGGTCCGAACGGCGACCGGCACGGTCGGCGGCGGTAGCCGGATCACGCTCCGGGGCGCGGGCACGCTCGGTCTCAGCGACCAGCCCCTGATCTACGTCGACGGCCTCCGGGTGGATTCCCGCACGGGCGTCGGGATGACGAACGAGGGGGCGGGCTCCCCGAACGGGTCGCTTTCCCGGTTGAACGACTTCAGTCCCGAGGACATCGAGAGCATCGAGATCATCAAGGGTCCGGCTGCGGCGACGCTCTACGGCACCGAGGCGTCGAACGGGGTGATCCAGATCATCACCAAGCGCGGCCGGCGCGGCGACGCAACCTGGGCGGCGTCGATGCGCCAGGGCGCGACCTGGTTCCAGAACCCCGAGGGCCGATTCCGCAGCGCCTACGGGCTGGACGGGTCCGGGACGCTGGTCGAGGTCAATCCCTACGAGCTCGCGCTGAGCCAGGGCGAGCGGCCGTTCCGTACCGGTCACCTCCAGGGGTATTCGCTCAACGTCTCGGGTGGATCGGGCACCACGAGCTACTACGCGAGCGCCGAGTTCAACCAGGACGACGGCACCGACCTCTCCCAGCGGCTCGAGGAGTACAAGGGCCGGATGAATCTCCAGCTCACGCCGAGCGAGCAGCTCGACGCCAGGCTGAGCCTCGGCTACGTCCGGAGCAACACCCGGGTGCCCAACGACGGCACCTTCGGTGGGCCGATGTGGGCCTTCGCCAACGTGCGTCCGTCGCTGCTCGGCACCGTCCGGAACGGCTGGCTCTTCGCCTCGCCCGACCAATGGAACCGGGCCTTTGACTACCGCGACGAAGTGGACCGATTCACCACGAGTCTGCAGCTCAACCATCGGCCGACGGGGTGGCTCCAGCACCGACTCGCGGTCGGAGCCGACATCGTGTCCGACGACTTCGGGGTGCTCAGCGAGAAGATGCCGCCGGACCTGGAGCTCGCCTTCGGTCTCGGCCTCGCGAGCGGGCGGCGCCAGACCACGGCGCGTGACGTGGTGAACACGACCGTCGACTACGGGATCTCGGGCGAGGCGCGTCTCGGCGGACGCTTCGTCAGCACCACCTCGGCCGGCTTCCAGTACTACCATCGGCGGATCCAGACGGTCACCACCACGGCGCGCGGCTTCCCGGCGGCCGGGATCCAGACCGTCTCCGCCGCGGCGACGCGGGACGCCGGTGAGGACATCGTCGAGAACAACACGGTCGGCCTCTATCTCCAGGAGCAGCTCGCGATCAACGATCGGCTGTTTCTGGTCGGTGCTCTGCGCGCGGACGACAACAGCGCCTTCGGCTCGAACTTCGACGTGGCCACCTACCCGAAGGCGAGCGTGAGCTGGGTGATCAGCGACGAGCCCTTCTGGAACCTCGGGTTCCTCGGCACGACCAAGCTGCGCGCGGCGTACGGCGTGTCGGGGCAGCAGCCCGACGCGTTCGCCGCCCTCCGAACCTTCGAGCCCATCACGGGGTCGGGTGGCGTCCCGGCGATCACGCCGTCGCTGATCGGGAATCCGGATCTCAAGCCGGAGCGGAGTCGGGAGCTCGAGCTCGGCTTCGACGCGAGCCTGCTCCGGGATCGGGTCGGTGTGGAGCTGACCTGGTACCACAAGCGCACGACGGACGCCATCGTGACCCGCCAGCTGGCGCCGTCGAACGGGTTCCCGGGTCAGCAGTACGTCAACGCGGGCGAGGTCCGGAGCAAGGGAGTCGAGCTGCTGGTGAACGCCCGGGTGCTCGACAGGGAGAGCGTCGGGCTGGACCTCGTCGCCAACGTGACGACCAGCGCCAACGACGTGATCGACACCGGCTCGGAGACCGGGTTCATCGCGACCCCGGGCACCGCCCAGCGGCATACTGACGGGTATCCGGTGGCGGCCTTCTTCGGACAGAAGGTCGTGAGCGCGACCCTCAATCCCACGACGGGGCTGGCCGAGAGCATCCTCTGCGACGGCGGCACCGGAGTCGGGGGCTGGGACGCCGGCGGTCCCGCCGTCGACTGCGGCTCGGCTCCCTTCGTCTTCCTGGGCCGCTCCCTCCCCAGCGCCTTCGGCTCGTTCAGCGCCACCCTCACGCTCTTCGATCGGGTCCAGCTCTACGGGTTGGTGGACTTCCAGACGGGGTTCAGCCGGCGCGATTGGGAAGCCATCGAGCGCTGCGGCGCCGGCACCTGCGAGGAGGCCTGGTATCCGGAGCGCTTCGACGTCCAGAAGGTGGCGGAGCAACAGCTCCGTCTCTTCACGAGCTACTCGATCCACGACGCCGGCTTCGCCAAGCTGCGGGAGCTGTCGGTGCGCTACGCGCTGCCCGATCGCTGGGCCGGCATCGTGGGCGCCAAGCGGGCGACCGTCCGCCTCTCGGGCCGGAACCTCCGCACCTGGACCAACTACCCGGGCCTGGATCCGGAGCCGGTCCGGCTCTCCCAGACCTTCAACGTGAATCAGTTCGCGATCGTTCCGCCGCAGGCGTCGGTGCTCGCCCGCCTCGACGTCACGTTCTGACCCGCGCGGTTCGTCGAGCCTTCGGATCCGTCACGGAGAGACCCACGATGACTCATCGGACGCTGTGCTCCCTGCTCGTCGCCATCGGCCTCTCGGGCTGTCAGGGCTTCCTCGACACGCTCCTCGAGGCGGAGCTGCCGGGGACCGTGCTCGACGAGACGCTCCAGAATCCCACCAACGCGCCGCTGATGATCGCCGGCGTGCAGACCGACCTCCACTGCGCCTTCGCCGACTACGTCGTGGTGAGCGGGCTGGTCGGCGACGAGCTGACCTGGGCCGACAACAACACCTTCGACTACGATCGGCGCACGATCGACGCCTCCACCGGCAGCCGGGTCTACGCCACCGGTACCTGCGGGTTTCTCGGCGTGTTCCAGTCGCTCTCGACGGCCCGGTGGAGCGGGGAGAACGCGCACACGATCCTGGAGAGCTTCACCGACGACGAAGTGGCGAACGGCGCGCGGCCGCGCTTCCTGGCCACGGCCTCGATCTACTCGGCGTATGCGACGCTGCTCCTGGGCGAGGCGATGTGCGAAGGGTCGGTCAACGG
>JBFXAS010000118.1:0-14978 GCA_050184075.1 Gemmatimonadales bacterium | reverse complement strand
TCGAGATCCCGTTTCCGCAGCGCGTGGTCCATCTCCGCCAGGGCTCGCCGGCCGAGGGCCAGCCAGGCTCGCCGCCCTCGTAGGGGCGTTCCCCGGGATGTCTGGCCGTCCGAATGTTCGCCCGGCAGTCAGCATTGTCGACCCGGATCTTTCTCCTGGCGAGAGCGGCGAACGTCCGGGCCGTGGCGGCGGGATGGTGGCAGCCGTCAGCCCGTCCCGGTCCCCAGCCACGTTTCGCCTGCGGACCGGCTGGGGACCCCGCCGGCATGAACCACGACGCCGTCGACGACTACGCCGGGTGTCGACATGATTCCGTGCGCCATGATCGCCTGCAGGTCCTCCACTTTGGCCAGTTGGATCGGGACGCCGCGGTCCCGCGCCACCTTTTCGATCAACGCGTAGGTGGCTTTGCACTTGGCACAACCGGGTCCGAGAATCTGGATGACGGTCATCGATCCCCCATCAGGACAGGAGCGAGTTGAACAGAAAGCCGACCCCGAGGATCCCGCCCGCCACGATCCCGACGAAGACAGCGATGAGCCTGCCGCTCAGGACCTTTCGGAGAATGATCAGCTCAGGAAGCGACAGGGCGATCACGGACATCATGAACGCCAGGACGGTTCCGAGGGCGGCTCCCTTGCCGAGGAGCGCCTCGACGACCGGGATGATCCCCGCCGCGTTGGAATACATCGGGACGCCCATCAGCACCGCGGCGGGCACCGACCACCAGGCGTCTCGGCCCATGATCCGGGCCAGGAGGTCCGCCGGCACGTAGCCATGGATGAACGCCCCGATCGCGATCCCGGCGTGACTCTTCTCCTCCCTGCTTGATGTTAGAGGCAGGAGAGTGTCTCGTCTAATTGGGGGGCAGAGCATTCAATGTATGAGGCCGGTTTCATGAGGTCGTCCGGGGTCCGTTCCGTGTCCCTTGGTCTCATGGCGGCCGTGCAGTTCACAACTCGGCGAGCCGGTCTGGCGGCGGTAGCACTGTGTGCGACCTTGGAGCGGTCTGCTTTCGGAGAATGTGATGGTCCGCGAGGTGACGCTCCGTCAGGTCCGCGGCTTCGTAGGCGCCACTCATCCAATGGACATGGCCGACCGGCTCAAACTCGGCGTCGGGCGCTGAGCGAGGCAGAGCTGGCAACGTGGGTGGGTAAGCGGAGCAAGAAGGCCAGGTCTAGGCGATCCGGCCAACTGGAGCGTGGGCTGCGAGGCCGCCGCGTGCCGGCCAGGCCGCAGCCTCGAACAAACCTGGTGCGGCCCGGCCATGGGACGAGAGTTGTGAGGACCCGCGGCCGCCGCTGGAGGTGTCCTCCGTTAGCGCTCGCCCAACCGCCCGAGGGTGCTATCGAGGGAACGCGTCATCTTCTCGGCGGCGCCGTCGACGGCCTGCTCCAGGGTCGCCGCCCGATGCCTCACCGAGATCGGCTGAAGGCCGGCGAGCCGGACCTCCAGCAGGCAGTGCATATCATCGGTACCGAACTTCTTGTCGCTGTTCTCGTCACCGAGGTGGACTTCGACCCGAGTGATCTGCGCGCTGAAGCGCTCCAGGGCATCCCTCACCACCGCTTTCACCTGTCCGGCCAGTCGCTCGTTACCCTCGACATTGCCATCGGTGTTGATCTGAATCTGCATGAACTGGTCCTTCTGTGGTTGTCGGCACTGCGACTCAGTACCGGTAGATCGCGGCTATGCCGGTATCCGTCGGCATCCGTTCGGTGGGGACGATCACGACCTCTCCGCCCATCTTCAGCGCCAACGCCCCCAAGTCGTCGAGCACGTCATCGACCGTCGGATGTTCCAGGTCGTCGAGTTCGATATCGCCGGTTGCGGCATCGATCCTCCCGGGAATCTCGCGGCGGGCCTCGATCAGCAGGGTGGCGACCCGCCCGGCCACAACCGCCTTGGCGACCTGTGCCAGCTCGTCGTGACCGAGCCCCGCGGACCGTGCGATGCCGAACTGCTCGACCAGTGCGGCCAGGCGGGCCAGATAGCGAGGCTCGATGAGCTGCCAGGCGCGTCGGCGGAGTTCGTCGATCGACGACAGGGCATCCGGGTGGACATCGATGCTTTCCGGTATCAGAAACGGATTGTGGCTGATCTCGTGAAACCTATGATGGTGCTCCGGCAGCCCCGCCAGGATGAGCGGCAGCCCCGATGGCTGAGAGTGGTGCTCCAGAACCGCGCGGTCGACAGCGCGGAAGAAGCGTGTCGCGTCGATGTCTACCTCAGACTCTTTGCCGCCGTGGCCATGGTGCATGGGCGAGTGTCCGGCACCGACACCCCCGTACGAGGCGACGGTCTGGTGTGGCTCGGTCAATTCCTCTCCCAGCGCCTCGGTGATCGTCCGCGGGACGCCGTGGGCCACATCGATCTCATCCAACGCATCACGGTTGCCCTCGAAGAGCCTGATCTCTTTGCGGTTGACGCCGAGAACGTGATAACGGTCGGCTGACTGAAGGATGCGGAGCAGGGGCTTGATGTGGAAACTGTCCGCCACGACAGCCAACTCGGCGACTGGTCGCTGCAGCCTGTAAACCCGGAACGTGCCCCTTGCACCCAGCACTGCCAGGCCGTCGAAGGTGTGATTCCAGAAATCGAGGTCGTCAGCCAACGCCAGGAACGGTTCCAGCAATGACCGTATCTCGTCCTTCGGCAATCGTTGCAGGAGCGACGCCTCCAGCGCCTTCACGAGGTTCGCGAACCGTATTGGATCTTGCCGATTGGCTGGATGGTGCCGATGAGTCGGCTGGTAGAGCGAAAGGCAAGGGGGGGCACAATTGTCCCAGCGCCCCGCACCGTAGTCTTCATCAAGCGTGTTCACTCTGTTCCTCTCTGTTGCGTACTTCGCGTCATCCGGCGACGTGCTCGACCACCATGCCTATCGGTGTTCAGCGGCGGGCGCCCGCACGAAGCGGCGCGGCCGCGGCTGTCGGACAATCATGAAGCCACGGCGGCGCCTTGCGAAGCGGAACCTCGGGGCGCCCGTGCGCTGCAATGCCGGGTTGGACCGCCGAAGGCGACAAGCGGTCGGGCTCAGCACACTGGGAACATAGCGCCGAAGGGCATCGGACCCCAGCTGAGGACATAGAGCGTATCGGCCACCGCTCCAGCGACAACGATCGGTGCCTGGGCGAGGATGGGTTCACAGAGGAACAGGCCGTCCTGGTTGCTGCGCGCAAGCAGCGACACCGTGCTTAGCCGTGCGGACGCGAGGTCAATGGTGGTGGTGGTCGATGCCAGCGTATCGCCCGCGGCCGAGATCAAGGTGGCCTGCAGCGGCCACGCGGTGGCCTGGGGAAGTGCCACGGAATCGGACGCACGCGTCCCCGCGGCGTGGCGGAAGGCGGCGCCCTGCAGCACCAACTCACCGTTCGGACCCCCGGCGATGTGGAGAAGCGCGGCCGGATACCGCGCCGACTCGTGGAACGTGATCCAGAGTGTCGCCGCCTGCTCTGGCCGAGCCACGCAAGCCGCGGTCAGCGTCGCATGCACCAGGGCGGTGACGACAAGAAGTGAGTGGATGGTCGGGCGCATTGGCAGGAACGGGCCTCTCGGGGTCGGGCCTGTGACCAAGTCTACTTCGCGCGGAGCCAATCGGGAGCCAGGCGGGGTTCTGGCGACCCAACCCCAGGCACAGGCCGTAAGCGGCGACCCAGCCGCAGCGACCTCAATCGGGCCCGATGGTCTCGCCGCGTCGTCAGACTCCACGTCCAGATTGGACCGCAGGGCGATCTCACTCCAAGCCCTCCCTGCGACCAGGGGCGGACTCGAGCCGGACCTGGCCAAACCTCTGAAGACTACGAGCTCCCGGCCAGGGAGGCCACGTAAGCGTCCGTGCGGACCGGCTCGGGGTGGGCGCGTGGCCTCGCATCTTGTCATCCGGGTCATGCTTCGCTCCTTCGCAGTCGATGCCGAGTTCTTGGCAGACGTCCTGCCACGTGGCGACGCCGATGAAGCACGACGCAAGCCGGGTACGATCGTTCGGATGGCCAGGCGTCCCTTACCGCTGGGTGGCGATGACGCCTTCGGCGAAGGGGGCGAGTCAGGCGGAGACGGGCCCGATCCACCCGCCAACGGGGCGGGTGCAGGCTCGGCACGGCACGGGTCAGGCGCGAAAGGGAACAATGGGGCAGCGACACGGAGGCGGGCCGAGCCCGAACGGGACCAGTCACGCGCCAACGACGTCGAGTCCCGCGCAACAGGGAGGAAGTCAGACGCGAAACGGCGGATGGCCGCCGCGCGCTAGCGGCGGATCGGCTGCCCCGGGTGCGCGGTCGGGTCGAGCCGCCCCTGATCGATCAGCAGCGTCCCGTTGACCAGCACGTACTCCATTCCGGTGCTGATCTGCGCCGGCCGCTCCTGGGTCGCGTTGAAGCGGACCTGGGCCGGATCGAACACGATCAGGTCGGCGTCGGCGCCGAGCTTGACCCGGCCTTTGTTCTTGAGCTGCGGCACGGTCTCCTCCAGCACCAGCGCCGGGTGGAGCGCCGCCGCGCGGATCACGTCCATCAGCGAGACCAGCTGCCACTCCATCGCGTACTTCTGGATCGCGCGGGTGAAGTTGCTGGCCGAGCGGGCGTGGGCCCAGGCGGTCTCGGGCAGCGGCCAGGTCTCGACCGGGAGCGGGTTGCCGGTCGAGTCGCTCCACGGCATCGCGTCGCTGGCGATCGCCCAGTCGCTCTTGATCAGGTCGGCCATCAGGGCCCGCCGCTCGGGGTCGGTGTCGTCGGTGGGCCGGCCCAGCGGGTCGATCACCACCATCGCGCTCGGGTCGTCGCGCTGCACCCGGCCCAGCTCCTCAAAGGAGCCGAGCCGGCGGCCGTAGTAGATGATCCAGTCGGGGCGGCCACCCGCCCGCTCCCAATTCTCGGGGCGGAGGAAGACCGCGTCGATGAAGGTCGACCCGCCGTTGCTGGTCACCACCTCGGCCGTCAGCTTCGCGCCCTCGCTCCGCGCCTCGATCAGCCGCTGAACCAGCTGGCGGCGGTCCGATGCCGAGGCGTGGCAGAGATGCCAGCGCGCCCCGGTGGCCTGCGCGGCGGCGATCACCTCTTCGTTGGCGGAGTCGGCGGGCACCGTGCTCCGGGTGTGCACGAACGTCACCACCTGCCGCTCCGCCGCCAACTCGGAGACCCGCCGGACCTCCGCGTTGGTGGTGCCGGCGGCGTAGCCCAGCAGGAAGCCGATCCCGATCGCGCCCTGGGCCAGCCCCGCGTCGACCCGCTCGAGGATCCGGTCGACCTGCTCGTCGGTCGCCTCCACATCGGCCCAGCCGGGCGCCGCGAGCAGCTTCTTGAAGCCGTCGAAGCTGCCGTCGGGCTCGACCCCGCCCATCACCGCGATCCGCGCCGCGAGCCAGGAAGCGGTGAAGCCGTAGTTGATCGCGCGGCCCTCTTCCGCGGCCCGCCGGTACGCCGCGTCGATCGGCAGCTGCCCGGCCTCGGCCTCGAGCGACGTGGTCACCCCGTCGAAGGCCTGGACCCGGCCGCCGATCAGCGCGTTGTGGCCGTGGGAGTGGAGATCGATGAAGCCGGGCGCGATCACCCGGCCGCCGACGTCGATCACCCGAGCGCCGGTGAGCCGGCCCTCGGAGATCGCGGCGATCTTGCCGTCCTTGATCCCGACGTTCCGGGTCGCGTCGAGACCCGACTCCGGGTCCATCACCCGGCCGTTGGCGAGCACCAGGTCGAGCGCCTCGTCCCGATCCGCGGCGGGGGCGCACGCCGCGAGGGCCAGTCCGAGCGAGGCTGGCAGCAGCCGGTGGAGCAGGGGTCTCCGAGTCATGCTCTCCTCCTTGGGTCGCTATCGTATCCCGCGGTGCCATCAGGTCCACCCGGAGCGACGCGGCGGAAGGGCTCGACCTACGGCTTCAGTCGATTGTACTTCGCCATCACCCCCCGCAGCCTGTCATGCGGAATCCCGAAAGCCTTGCTCCCGTTGATGCCCTCCATGTCCTTGGCGGCGATGAGCGAGTTGATGATTGCTTCTTCCGTAGCCTCGACGGTCGCCCGAAAAACGAGGCCGAGTCCGTCCGGAGGCAGATAGCCGGTCGACACGGTGTTGGTTGCCTCGTCATACGTTCGCGTGCTGGTCGAGAAGGCGAGGAAGAGATCGCCGGACCGCGGGTCGCCGATCGTGCCGGTCCGCCCCATCCCCAAGGTTGCCCGCCGGGCGACGAGGTTGAGCTGCGACGAGGTCAACGGGGCATCCGTCCCGACCACGACGATGAGCGACCCGTCTTGTTGCGGCGCTTCCACCATGTCCAGCTCGGTGATTTCCGTTCCGACCGGCACCCCGGCAATCATCAGATCGCCGCGTCGTCCGAAGTTCGCCTGTACCAGCACACCGACCGTATAGCCCTGCCCGCCGACCCGAAAGACTCGGGACGAGGTGCCGGTCCCGCACTTGAACCAGTAGCAGGTCATCCCCGTTCCCCCACCGACGTTTCCCTCGGCGATGGGCCCGCCCGCAGCATTGGCTATCGCTTCGAAGACATGCTCACGCTTCACATGGTAGCCGTTGATGTCGTTGAGGCCACCGTCCCAGGTCTCGGCGACGATCGGCAGGCCGAACGAGAAGTCCGTCGGATGCTTCGACGCAAACGTCTTGTAGCTCCAAGCGCCGATCGCATCCCGGACGACGCCGACACTGTTGGTGTTCGTGATCCCGATCGGACCGCCGCCCTCGGCATAGTCCTGCATGTAGGGAATACCCGTCATCTCACCGTCGCCGTTGAAGATGAAGTGGCCGACGGCATAGGGCCCAGCGGTCTTGCCCCGTGGCAGGATGACCGTCACGCCGGTCCTGACCGGACCTTCGCCGACCATCCATTTCCCTGATCCCTTGATCAGAGTCGCATAGCCGACCTCGACCCCGAGCACATCCGTGATGGCATTGTGTTGGCCCGGTGTGCCGGCCAATGGGATCCCGAGCGCTCTGGCCCGGGTTCGAGGCACTTCCTGGGCGAACGCTCGAGAGGCGATGCCGAGGCCGAGGATCATCACCAGCACGACCGGGAAGGCGAGCTTCATCGGATGCCTCCTGCGGCACCAAGTGGGCGTTGGTAAGGCCGATCGGACTCGAGCTATCGCATCCCGCGGTGCTGGCCGCCGTCGACCGAGACGCACTCGCCGGTCACCCAGAAGCTCCGGGGCGAGCAGAGGAAGACCGCGACGTCGGCGACTTCCTGCGGCGTGCCGAGGCGGCCGTGCGGAACCATCGAGCGGACGGTCTCGTAGACCTCCGGCTGGCCCTGTTTGGCGCCCTCCCAGAGCCCGCCGGGAAACTCGATCGAGCCCGGCGCGATCGCGTTGGCCCTGATCCCTTGCGCCGCGTGCATCACGCCGAGCTTCTTGGCGTACGCGATCAGCCCCGCTTTGGCCGCCGTGTAGCCGAAATCCGGCGCGGGGTCGCACTCCAGTCCGGAGATCGACGAGACCAGGAGGATGGTGCCGCCGCCGGTCTCGCTCATCCAGGGGATGACCTCGTCGCAGGCGTGCACCGCGGCCATCAGGTCCACCCTGAGCGACGCGGCCCAGTCGTCGAGCGTCGGCCCGACCGCGAGCGCGGACGCGTTGTGGACCAGCACCCCGACCTCGCCGAGCGCCTTCCTGGCCTCGCGGAGATAGCCGACCAGCGCGGCGGGCTCGCCGATGTCGCAGGTGGCCGCGTGGACCTTCGCGCCGAGCGCGGCCAGCTCGCGCTCGGTTGCGCGGAGGGCGGTCTCTCCGCGGGCGCAGATCGATACGTAGGCCCCTTCGGCCGCGAGGCCGAGCGCGATCGAGCGCCCGATCCCGCGGCTGCCGCCGATCACGATGCAGCCCGTGCCCTTCAGCTCGAGGTCCATGCGAGTCTCGCCTCCAGTTGGACGGGTTCCCGAGAAACTGACCGCGCGAGCGACGCGGGCTGGTCGCGGTGGCGCTGGTGGTCCCCGCGCCGTTCGCCCTGGTCGAGCCACCTGGTGACGGCGAGCGTCGCCTGGGGACCCGCCGTCACCCCACCGCTCAATTCGGCGGGCCGCCCCCGCGACCGCTCCGCTCCCGCACGGCCGCGAAGCTCGCGACGTTGCTGATCTCGAGCTCCGAGGGCCGGCCGCTCCGGTCGATCTGGAAGGTGGCCACGGTGGCCAGCGGCGCCAGCACGCCGGCACTCTCCCAGCCGACGATCCGGAAGGAGTTGTAGCGCCACGGCGCCAGCCGTGCGGTGAAGCCGGGGTGGCCCTCCCAGTCGAGCCTGAGCGTGCCGCCCGCGTAGCTCACCCGCACGCTGCCGCTCAGGGAATCGGCGTAGCTCCCCGCGTACTCCTCGAGCGGCAGGGAGGGCGCCGCGTTCGCGGGGGTCGGCTGCGGCGCCTCCCGCTGCGCGCTGCGGGCTCGCTCCGCCCGAGCCAGCGAGCGGCCGTTCCAGTCGGTCTCGGACAGGCCGAGGGCGACGTCGAAGATGTGCTGGACCAGGGCGGTGTGCATCGCGTGGCCGTCGCGATTGGTCAACACCACGACGCCGATCTGGTCTTCGGGCAGGAGCGTCATCGCGGTGAGCATCCCGTCGATCGAGCCGCCGTGATCGATCGAGCGGTGGCCCCGGTAGTATTCGAGGAACCACCCCAGGCCGTAGCCCAGCGAGGTGGTGCCGCTGTCGGAGATCACGACCGGCGCGCCGCTCGAGATGTTGACCGAGCGCATCTCCGCCATCGAGCGCTCCGACACCAGACGCTTGCCGCGATAGACCCCGTTCCCCAGCTGGAAGCGGAGGTACTGGGCCATGTCGAGCGCGTTCGAGTAGTAGCCGCCGGCCCCGCCGATGTTCTGGGTGTTGCGATGCGGGATCGGCACCAGCTTGCCGTCCACCTCCCGGTGGGGCGCCACGATGTTGCTGCCGGGCCTCACCTCCACGATGCTCACCGTGGTCGCGGTCATCCCGAGCGGCGTGAACAGCCGCCGGTGCAGCAGCTCCTCGAAGGAAACGCCCTCCACCGCCGCGGCCGCCTCGCCCGCGGTCATCAGCATCAGATTGTTGTAGAGCATCCGGCTCCGGAACTCGATCTGCTGCTTCAGAAAGCGGAAGCGCTGGGTGATCAGCTCCGCCCGGGTCAGCTCGGAGCCGTACCAGGCCCCGGTGGCGTTCTCCAGCCCGGTCCGGTGCGCGAGCAGGTCGCGGATCGTCGCGTGGCGGCTGACGTAGGGATCGGCCACCCGGAAGTGGGGCAGGTAGGTCCAGACCGGATCGTCGAACCGCATCCGGCCCTCGTCGACCAGCATCGCGGTGGCGGCCGCGGTCATCGACTTGCCGCTCGAGCCGATGGAGAAGAGGGTGCGCTCGTCGACCCGGTCGGGCTTGCCGAGCTCCTTGACGCCGTAGCCTTTGGCGAAGACGACCGAGTCGCCCTGCACGATCGCGATCGCGAGCCCCGGAATCTCCCACTGTTGCCGGGCCTGCTCGATCTGCGCGTCGAGGGCGCCGAGCTGCTTGGCCGAGAGCAACGGCGCCGGGTGGGTTTCGGGCGGGGCCGCGTTGCGCTGCGCCGCCGCCGGCTGCGCGATCAGCACGCCCGCGAGCAGCGCTCCCAGCACCCGCGCGGGCCGTGAGCCGTCGATCATGATTCGCCTCGTGGAGCGGAGTGATTCGGGGCCGCGACGCGCTCGGACACCGCGCGGGCCGCGCCCCGTCCGCCCAAACATGGGGCGGGTTGGCGTGGCTGGCAACGCGGGTCCCGCGCTCCGTACGGCGAGCGGCGGGCTACGAGGCGAGGCCGGCCAGCTCGCGAGTGAGCCGGCCCGCCGCGACCTCCCGGCAGCCGGACGGATTCTGCCCGCACCAGACGAAGGAGAAGTCGGTCGAGCCCCGCCGCTCGGCCTCCGCACGGAGCGGGCCCATCAGATCGGCCGCGAGCGGGAAGGCCGGCGCCGCCTCGCTGGTGGCGCCCAGCTCGCGCATCATCCGGTTGACGATCGAGCGAGCGGGTCGGCCGGTGAACAGATTGGTGATCGCGGTGTCGCCCGCGCGGTCGCTCCGGAGCACCTCGCGGGCGAGCGGCGCCGTGGTCGCCTCGGGGCAGAGCAGGTAGCTGGTCCCGACCTGCGCGCCCGAGGCGCCGAGGGCCATCGCGGCGGCGACCCCCCGGGCGTCCGCGATCCCGCCGGCCGCGATCACCGGGACCCGAACCGCCCCGGCGATCTGGGGCACCAGCGCCATGGTACCGGCCTGACCGCTCAGGTCGCTCGCCTGGAACGAGCCCCGGTGCCCGCCGGCGTCGAGTCCCTGCGCGATGATCGCGTCGACCCCCTGCGACTCCAGCCAGCGGGCTTCGGCCACGGTGGTGGCGGAGGAGAACACCCGAGCGCCTAACGCCCTCACGCCCGCCAGCAGCTCGGCCGGCGGCAGTCCGAAGTGGAAGCTGACCACCGGTGGCCGGGCCTCGGCCAGGATCTCGAGCGCCTGGGGCCCGAAGGGCGCCCGGCTGGGGGTCGGGGGCGGACCGTCGGCAAGCGCGATCCCGAGCTCGCCGGCGTACGGCGCCAGCAGCTCGCGCCATCGCCGCCCTCGCTCCGGGTCGGGCGTGGGCGGAGTGTGACAGAAGAAATTGACGTTGAACGGGCGATCCGTGGCCGCCCGGATCGCGGCCAGCTCGCGGCGAACGTCGTCGAGGCCGAGGGTGCCGCAGGGCAGGGAGCCGAGTCCGCCGGCGGTGGAGACCGCGATGGCGAGCGCGCTGCCCTGGGCGCCGGCCATCGGGGCCTGGACGATCGGCAGCTCGAGGCCGAGGAGCTCACGGAGTGGGTTCATGATCCTGGGTGTGGCCCTCGCTTGATGGATCCGATCACAGGCCCGCGACGAAGGCCGCGTGCTCGTCGGCCTGGCGGTGCTCGATCCGGCGCTCGTACTCGACGACCTTCGAGAGCTGCTCGCGCGCCGCATCCAGGTCGCCGTTCGCCAGGTGGGCGTGGCCCAGAGCCCAGCGTGAGTCCGCCTCCTGCAGGGGACTCGAGGCTTCGACCGCGACGGCCACCGCCGAGGAGCAGAGCTCGATCGCGCGGGCCGGGTCGCCCTCGTGCAATGCGACCCGGGCCAGAGTGCAGAGGATCTCGGGCTCGTGGTCGCGATGCTTCGCCCGGCGAAACGTCTCGATGGCCGTGCTGACCAGCTCGGCCGCCTCCGCCATCGTCTCGGGCCGGGAGGTGAGCGCGGCGCCGAGATTGGCTCGGCAGAGCGCCAGCAGATAGGCGCGGCCGCCCCCTCGGATCGCGCGGCGTGCCCCATCATGGTCGCCGGTCAGCTGCGCCATGGCTTCCCTCAAGAGCGTGATCGCCTCGTCCGAGCGCCCGAGCCTGATCAGCACGTCCGCCAGGTTGCACTTCGCCTGGACCTCGGCTGGCCCATCGCCCTGCCGGGCCGCCTCGTCGAGACCCGCCGCGAACAGCTCCCTCGCAGGCTCGAGCTCGCCCAGCTGCACGTGGAGGATCGCGATCGACGTCGCCTGACTCTGCCCGAGCCGATCCGCCCCGGACCGGCTGGCCCACTCCGCCACCCGCTGCCGGAGCGCCAGCGCGCGTCTGGGCGCCGAACGCGCGACCAGCGCCGTCGCCGCGCAACTGACGGCCGGGACCAATGCGTCCAGGACACCGCCGTCGAGCTCCGCGCTCGTGGGGTCCGCGAGGAGCTCCTCGAGGCGTCGGGCCAGGCTCGAGCCGCGGTCCATCGAGAAATCGCCCAGGATCTTGTGGAGCGTCTCGCCGGCGGCGGTCCACCCACCGCCCAACATCGCCAAGCGCCCCATCACCCGGGCGGCTCCCTCCCGATCGCCGCCGTCCGCTCGGCAGACCAGCCCGCATCGCCAGAACGCCCCTTCGCGGGGGGTGCCGGCGGCTCGCTCCGCGCACGCCTCGAACACCTGCGCCGCGGCTTCGTGCCGCCCCAGCTCCAGCAGGCAGAGTCCCTTCTGAACCGCGCTGTTCTGGACTCCTTGCGGGAGCGCCGGCGCGATCACACCGATCCGCTCGGTGAGCTCCAGGGCGTCGGCCGCCCGGCCGGCCTTTTCGCGAAGGCAGACGCACGCCTTGATGAGGCGGTTGAACTCCCGTTCCTGCAGGCCCAGGTCGCGGAAGATGTCGGCGGCCTCGAGCGCGCGCTCGATCGCCTCGCCCACCCGTCCCTGGTGCTCGAGCGCGTCGACCAGATACCCCAGGTTGACCGCCTCGCTGTTACTGTCGCCCAACTGCCGCGCGATCTGCCGGCGGCGCTCGAAGCACTCCAGCACGCGGTCCGGCTTGCCAAGGGCCGCGAACGCCGAGCCGAGCGATCGGATGGCGAAGGTCTCCAGGCGCCGGTCGCCCGTCGACCGGGCGATCGCCAGGCTCTCCTCCGCCGCCCGTCTCGCCTCCTCGGGCCGACCCAGCTCGATCAAGGTGTCGGCCAGGACCTGCTGCGCGGAGCCCTCACACTCGCGATCGCCGATCTCGCGGGAGATCTCCAACGATTCCCGGACCCGCTCCAGCCGTTGCTCGAAGGACCCGGTCTCCAGCCGCCGGAGCGCCACGGAGAGCGCCCGCCGATCGCCCTCGGAACGGGCGACGTCGCGGCACTTGGCCCAGAGCCTCTGGTCCGTCCACCCCATGGCGTTCATCACCCGGATCCCGGTCTCCGGGAACCGGCAGCAGAGCCGGGCCGCCTCGGCGTCGGTCTCCGCGTGGCCGATGGCCCAGGCCGTGCCGGCGGCGATGTTGGACCGCTCCTGTGATGCGAGGGCGATGCCGCGGCGCTGGGCCTCGCTGTCGCTCAGGTAGAGCGCCTCGGCCTCGGCCAGGACCCGCTCGAAGTGGGTCGCGTGGCGGCGCCTCGCGGCGCGAGCCCGCTCCGGCTCGATCCGCTCCAGGGCGAGTTCCCGCACCAGGTCGTGGAGTGCGTAGCGCTTGGTCCGCGGGCTCCAGACCAGGAGTCCGAAGCCCAGGAGCTGGCCGATGCGCTCGTCCGCCGCGCGCTCCTCGATCCCCCAGATGGCAGTGGCGGCCGCGCGGTCGAAGTCGTCCGGAAAGACCGCCAGGTCGAGCAGTCCCGCCGCTGCCTCCGGCTGGAGCAGCGCCACGCTCAATCCGATCGAATGGAAGACCGGTGCCAGCTCCTGCCGCCGCCGCCCTTCGTCCGCGAGCCGGTCGAGATAGGCCGCCGGCGGCAGGTCGGGCCGCTCGATCATCGCGCGCACCGCGAGCCTCAGCGCGAGTGGCAGTCGGCCGCAAAGCCGAGCGACCCCGCCGGCGACCGGGGCCGCGGCGGGGACCACGGCGGTGATGAACTCGACCGCCGCCGTGTCGGTGAGGGTGCTCAGCTCGAGCCGGGCGCCCCCACCCGGGACGTGGAAGGCGCGCCGCGACGTCACCAGCAGCAGCGACCCCGCCGGCGGCACCAGAGGCTCCACCTGCTCGGCGCTCGCGGCGTTGTCGAGCAGCAGCAGAACCCGCTTGCCGAAGAGCGCCGAGAGATACTCCTTGCGGAGCGACTCCAGGTCCTGGCCCTCCGAGTGGCGATGGGCGACGAGCAGGTCCAACACCCGGGTGATCGCATCCACCGGGTCGCGGGGCTGCTCGTCGGCGCCCCGCATGTCGATCACGATCTGGCCATCCGGGTAGCGATCGGCGATCCGATTGCCGGCGGCGGATGCGAGGCAGGTCTTGCCGACGCCAGCCATGCCGTGGACCAGCACGGCCCGGTGCCGGTCGCCGACCGCGGCGATCAGGCTCTCGACCTCGTGCTCTCGACCCACGAAATCAGTCGGCGCCGGCTCGAGCTCATGCGGCACGGGCGGCGATGCCGGCCCGGTTCGGGCCGCCGCGCCATCCCCCTGGATCCTGGCCTCGGCTCCGAGCCGCCACTCGGCCAGGGCCTGGAACGCCTTCGCGCCGAGGTCTTCCACCGACCGATACATGGCGATCGACCGGCCGCGGGAGGCGCGCTCCTTCAAGCGGCCGAGCTTCTCCTGCGCCACCGCGTCGGCTTCGATCATCTCGCGGGTGAAGAGGTGGTCGTCGTGGGCCAGGAAGATCAGGATCGGAATACGGCGCGCGATGGCCCGATCCAGCTCCAACTCGGTGATCGAGACCTCGTGGCCGTCGGGCACGTAGCCGTAGCGAAACGCGAAGATGCCCAGGTAGACGTCGGCCCCGTCGACCATCTCGAGCGAGACCCGAACGGCATCCGCGTCCCGGGCGGGCAGGTGCTCCATCGCGAGCGGAGACAGCTTGGCGCGGTTGCAGGCGTCGATCACGGCCTGGCGATGCAGGGGCAGATCCAGCGCGGTGCTGCTGATCATCGCCGAGCGCCGGCGGTCGGACGCGGTGGGCATGGCGATCCCTCCGAGGTCTGAGCCAGGCCATCGTGCGCCGGCGGTGGGACGCTGGGCTCTGCTCCCCTGGTGGAGGCGAGCGCCAAGCCAAGTTGGCGCTGGCCAGGCCCCTTGGGAAGGCGCGGCCTCCCCGCTCAGGGCAGGTACGGCACGAAGGACGTGGCTGGCGCTCCCACCAGCAGGGACGCGCGTCTCGTCGGGTCCCGATCCAGGTGGGCTCGGACCAGCTCGAACCCGACCGCGTACCCCGTCCAGCGAGGAATGGTCGGATTGGTCCCGAAGAACCACTCCGCGTGGACGTACGACCCGGTGGAGCGCGACACCACCTGCGGAATCCAGACCGAGAGCTCGCTCGGCGTGAGCGCCAGGGCCCAGGGCGGCGGAGAGCCCCCGGATGCCTCGAGCGCGAAGTGGTCGGCGAGGCCCTCGGAGATGGCCGCCTCGAGGAGGGTCGAACCGTAGCCGATGGCCCGCCGGCGCATGGCATGGTGGATCTCGTGCGCGAGCTGAGACAACAGATGCGTGCGCAGCACGAGCTCGAGGTCCGGCCAGGACGGATCGGCGTAGAGGCGGACCTCGTCGGGGCTGGGATTCAAGCCGCCCATGCCCACTTCGGGAATGACCTGCGTCGCATCGGCGATGA
>JBFXAS010000117.1:0-15058 GCA_050184075.1 Gemmatimonadales bacterium | reverse complement strand
TGCCGAGCCCGCGCGGCAAGGCCCTGCTGGAGGTGATCGGCGCCGAGCTGGCGACCGACTCCAATCACGTGGCCGTCGAGGGGCATACCGACTCGCGCCCCTTCATCAACGCCAACGGCTACTCGAACTGGGAGCTGAGCACCGACCGGGCCAACGCCGCCCGGCGCATCCTGGGTGAAGGCGGGGTCGCGGGTCGGCGCTTCGACGAGGTCCGCGGGCTGGCCGACCGGCACCTTCGCTACCCCGACCTGCCGTTCGATCCCCGGAACCGGCGGGTGAGCATCCTGGTGCTGCTCGACCGGAGCTTCGGCAGCGCCGAGATCCCGATCGACAGCGTGCGGGCCCGGATCGGAGCCCGGCAATGACCGTCTCGGGCGTCGTCCTGGTCGTCGACGATGAGCCGACCGCGCTCCGGCCGATCGTGGAGCTGTTGAGTCGCCATCGCGGCTTGACCGTGCTCGAGGCCACCTCGGGCGAGGCGGCGCTGGGAATCGCGCGGGCCCGGCATCCGGACCTGGTGATCAGCGACCTGCGCATGCCGGGACTCGACGGGCTCGACCTCTGCCGGGCGATCCGAACCGACGAACGCCTCGAGGGCACGATGTTCGTGATCCTGACCGGCGTGCAGGAGGCGTCGCAGGAGCTGCTTGGCAAGTGGGAGATCGACGATCTGCTGGTCAAGCCGGTGACCGAGGTCGAGCTGATCGGCAAGGTGCACGCGATGCTCCGGCTCCGCCGGCTCCACGAACAGCTCCGGACGGACAAGGCGGAGCTCGAGCGTCTCAATCAGGCCGCGGTGGATCGGTTGAGCCAATTGCTCGACCTGCTCGCCCATCTGGTGGATCTGCGGGTTCCCGGCGCGGCCGAGCGCGGGGCGGAGAACGCCCGGCTGGCGGCGGCGCTCGCGGACCATTTCGAGGTCCCGGTCGGACTCCGGCGCGACCTCGAGGTCGCGATCCGCCTCCACGAGATCGGCAAGGTTGTGCTGCAGAGTGAGACCGCCACCGAGGGACCGGAGGACATCCTGGAGGGCGACGACTGGCGCTACGTGGTCGCCGCGCGCGAGCTGCTGGAGCGGACCGAGGGTCTGATGCCGGCCGCGGAGCTGATCGGCGCCGCTTTCGAGAATTGGGACGGCACCGGTCATCCCGATCGGCTGCGCCAGGGACAGATCCCGCTCCGCTCCCGGATCCTCCGGGTGCTGATCGAGTACCAGCGGCTCCGGGAGCGACCCGCGACGGCCTCGCCGGAGGCGGCCCTGGCCGCGCTGCAGACCCACTCCGGGACGCGGTACGATCCGCTGGTGATCGCCTACCTCGAAGGGGCCCTCCGCGCAGACGCCGGCGAGGCCACCCGGCCGACGCGGGTCCGGGTCGGCGTGGGCCAGCTGGAGCCGGGGATGGTGCTGGCGGAGGACCTCTGCACCAGCTCCGGGATGAAGATGCTGGCGGCGGGCGCCGTGCTCGGCGAGGGCACCATCGAGACGATCCGCCGACGACACCAGAGCGACCCCATCGTCCACGGGGTCTGGGTCGACCGGTCGGCCTCGCCGGACGGGAGCCCCCGGGGCGGCTGACGGCCGTCGTCCTTGTGACCGACCGACGGTCGACCTAGAATGCCCCGGCCTTGACGACGGCGGAGCCCCCCGTGTCGCCCATCGAACCCTTGAGCCCCAGGCAGATCGACCACCTCCTCACGCTCGACCGAGCGCGGACGGCGGTGGAGCTGCTGCGCGGGCTGGCGCACGCGCTCCGGAACCACCTCCAGGTCATCGCCCTCGGGTCTTCCCTGCCCGGCGGCTCCTCCGACGACCGGATCGAGCGGGCGATCGACGACATGTCCGACCTGCTCCAGCTGCTGGGCCAACTGGGGCGCCACCCCGATCAGGACCTCGCGCTGGCCCCGCTCGGCCCGACACTCGGAATGGTGGAGGAGCTCTCGGAGCTGCAGCGCAACGCGCCGGCGCTCAGGGTGGTGGTGATCAAGCCGGACGAGAGCCCGGCCGTGGCGATCCCCCAGCCGGCCCTGCTGCAGGTCCTGCTCAATCTCGTATTCAACGCCAAAGAGGCCACCGGTCCGGGCGGCGAGCCCGTGCTGCTCACGGCGAGTGCGGAGCCGCCGGGCACGGTGGAAATCGCGATCGAGGATCGGGGCGCGGGGCCGGAGGCGATCGACCCGGCCCCGCTCAGCGGGAGCCGGGCGCCCACCACCCACGGCGGGACCGGCGTGTTCGCCAGCCGGGCCCTGCTCGAGCGCCACGGCGGCGCGCTCCGCTTCGAGCCGCGCGACGGCGGCGGGACCCGGACGGTGGCGACGCTGCCGGCGGTGACGCCGCGCCCTGCCTAACGACCGAGGTTGATCAGCTCGCGGAGCATCTCGTCCGCGATCCCGACCAACCGGGCGGCGGCCGCGTAGGCCTGCTGATGCTCGATCAGCTGGACCATCTCTTCGTCGATCGAGACTCCCTGCACCTGCTGCCGCTGCGACTCGAGGTGCTGGGTCAGGATGCCCTGGCTGGACGCCCGATCGTTGGCGCTCGCCGTCGCGACGGCGAGGCCCGAGGCGATCGCCCCGAAGGCGTCGCCGAGGATCACCGAGGCGCCGGGCGTCACCGCCGGGGACGACGGGGTCCCGGCGGTGGTCCCCGGCACCGGCACGACCAGCGAGCGGAGCGACGCCAGCCTGAGCACGATGCTGTTGTCGCCGGGGGCCGTGCTGTAGCCGGTCGCGATCTGGGTCGGGTCGGCCTTGATCGCGGCATCGAGGTCGATGCTCGCCGCGGTGACCCCGTTCGAATCGAAGAAGGCCCCCACCACGCGCAGCGGGCTCGGCGCCGGCGTCAGGGTCGGCTGGAGCGCCTTGGTGACCGGGTCGTAGTCGCTGTGGATCTCGTTTGCCGCGGACACCACGGCAAGGGCCAGATCGTCGAGCTGGCCGCGGAGCCCGGTCGCCCGGGTGAGCGAGCTACCCTTCGCTCCGATGGCCAAGGCGGCATCCTGGAGGCCCCGGATCTTGCCTCCGCCGGTGGTGACCCCCACCGGCGGGTTGCCGACCTGGAGCGTGTAGGGACCGGAGCCCGTGAGGGACAGCGGTTGGACGCCGCCGCCGGCGGAGACGAGCTGCAGCCCGCTCACGGTCACGTCGACGGCGCCCTGCCCGCGCTCGGTCACCCGGACGTCGATCAACTGCGCGAGCTGGTCGACGATCCGGTCCCGGCGGTCGAGGAGATCCGGCGCCTGCCCGTTCGCCGCCCGGATCTGGCCGTTCAGCTGATCGATCCGGGTGACCAGGGTGTTGGCCTCGTCGACGGTCGCGGACAGCTCGCCTCCGATCGAGCTGGCCAACCCGTCGAGCCGGCTGTCGGTGACGTGGAAGGTGTCCACCAGGGCCGTCGCCGCCGAGCCGAGCAGCGCGCGGGCGGTGGGATCGGTCGGATTGGTCGCCAGGGCGTTGAAGGCGTCGATCAGATCGTCGATCGAGGCGCCGATCCCGGTGTCGTCCAGCCCACCCACGATCGTCTCGGCCTGAGCGAGCGACGCGGACAGCGACTGGTACCGCGCCTCGAGCCCGGTCTCCCGCCGCCAGCTCTGATCGTAGAAGGCGCCCCGCAGCCGATCGACGCCGACGATGTCCACGCCCCGCCCCACCTGGCCGAACGCCGTCTGCTCCGGCGACGCCGGGGCGAGCCGGAGCCGCTGGCGGGTGTAGCCCGGCGTCTCGGCGTTGGCGATGTTGTGCCCGACCACCGAGACGGCCCGCTCGTGGGCCACCAGGGCGCTCCGCGCGATCGAGAGCAGACTGGTGAGCGACATGCTCAGGCTCGCTGATTGAGGAGGAGGCCGGCGCTCCCCGCGGCGCCGTCACCATAGCCCGCGATCGGCTCGGGGCCGTCGGGCAAGGTGAGCAGCCGATGGAGGCTGGCCTCGCCGGTCTCGATGGCGCGTCGCAGCACCGCCTGATTGACGGCCAGGTCGCGCGCCGCCGAGGTCGCCACGTGGTGGACGTCCTGGGACGCGGCCCGCAGGTTCGCGGCGAGATCCGGCTGGAGCCGGGTCGCCAGCTCGACCAGCGAGACCGGTCCGGCGGACAGCAGGGCCGCCGTCCGGACCCGCTCCCGTCGGGTCTCGCCCAGGGCGACGAGCGTGCGGCCGATCTGCTGGATCACGCCCTCGAGCGCGACCGGATCGTCGTTCGCGATCGCCTCACGCTGCTCGAGCAGGCTGGCGCGGAGCTCGCGCAACAGCCCGGCCTCGGTCGTGAGGCCGCCGATGATCCGCTTGACCGTTTCCTGATCGCCGTCCGCCACGAGCCCATCCCTCGAAGATCGTCGGCTCACCCACGCTGTCCTTCGCCCGAGGCCGGCGGGGTGAGGCGCCGGGCCAGCTGTCGGTAGAGCGCGTCGCCCAGGCCGTGGGTCGAGCGGCGGGCCGCTTCCTGGGCCATGGCGTCGTCCAGCATCGAGGTGAACATCTCCTCGCCGGGCGACGTCCCGAGCAGCTCGTTCGGCACCGAGGCCCGCATCTCCCGAAAGAGCCGGGCGAGGAAGAGGCCCTCGAACTCCTGCGCGGCCGCCTTGAGCCGCGCCTCGGGACTGCCCGCCGCCGCGCCGCCGAACGCGGCGGGCCCGACCGGTCCGACCCCGCTCATCGAATCACCACCTCGGCCCGGAGCGCACCGGCGGTCCGGAGCGCCTCGAAGATCGCCGCCACCTCGGGAGCGCGGGCGCCCGCCGCGTGGAGACCGGCCACCAGCGTCTGCACACTGGTGCCGCGGTCGGCACGCACCATCCCGGGCACGGCCGGGTCGGCCGGCTGGGCCGTCGAGTCGGGCGTCGCGCCGATCCGGACGGTGATCCCGCGGTGACTCACGGTGGCCTGGCCGAGCCGCACGTCACCGCCAACCACAACCGTGCCGTCCCGACCGTCGATCACGATCCGCGGGGTCTCGACCACCTCGACCGCCAGGGTGTCGAGGGCCGCGAGCCAGCTAATGAGACTATCGGCAGATCGTGCCCCGGGGTTGAGGGCGACGCTCCCCGCGTCCAAGGTCCGGGCGGCGCTGTCGCCGTAGACCGCGGTGATCACGCCGGTGATTCGGGCCGCGAGCCGGAGGTCGGGCTGGCGGAGCGCGAGCCGGGGGTTCGTCCCGAGCACAGGGGTCGGGAGGTCGACTTCGACCACCCCGCCGTCGGCGATCCGGCCGGCGTTCCCCTGACGACTCGAGATCCGCCCGCTGCCATCGGTCGCGACCACCAGCGGACCCTGCGCGGTCGCCACGGGCGGCTCGTTCGGGTCGGCCATGAGCGGGGTGATCCAGAGCACCCCGCCCCGGAGCGAGGTCGCGTCGCCCAAGGCGCCGACCTGCACTTCAAAGCGTCCGCCGGAGCGGAGGTAGGGGGAGAGCTCCGCCGTCACCGCCACGGCCGCGACGTTGCGGAGCCGCATCCGATCGGGCGGCACCTCGATGTTGAACCGCCGGAGCAGGTTGACGACCGAGCGGACCGTCATCGTGGTCCCATTCAGGCCGCCGAAGGTCCGGTCGCCGGTGCCGTCCAGGCCGACGACCAGGCCGTAGCCGACCAGCCGCCGCGGCACCTCGCCCTGGCGGATCGTGAGGTCGCCGATCCGACTCGAGGGTTGGGCGGCAAGGGCGCGGGCGCCGAAGGCACCGAGTGCGAGGAGGACCAGCGTGGAAGCGATGCGACGAAGGCTCATGGCCACAGAATCGAGAGGATCTTGCCCAGAATGCCCTTCTTGGGCGAGATGCTCTTGCCTTTGTAGGTGATGCTCGCGTCGGCGATCCGCGAGGACGAGATCAGGTTGTTCGGGCTGACGTCCTCGGAGCGCACGATGCCGCCGAGCTTGACTTCCTGGAGCCGGCCGTCGACGGTCACGCTCTTGCTGCCCTCGACCCGGGACAGACCGCCGGGGAGCATTTCCACCACCCGCACGGTGAGCACCGCGGCGAGGTTGCCCGCGCGGCCGCTCTCCCCCACGTCGCGCGACGAGCTGCGCAGCCCGGTCGAGAAGTCCTTGGACGGACCGAGCCGGACGGAGGAATCGATGCCGATGCCGAGCTGGGTGCGGAGCGCCCGATCGGCACTCGCGGTGGTGGAGACCCGCTCGTTCGCCTCGGCCTGCTCGTCGATCACCACGGTGAGGAGGTCCCCGACCTTGAGCGGGAGGCGATCACTCAGCCAGGCCGCCCGGAGATTCGAGCTCGGCGGCACGATCGTCTGCGCCACCTGCACCGTGGAATCGGCCCTCGTGGAGTCGCTGGCCTGCGCCAGCAGCGGTCCGGGCAGCAGCCCGGCCAGCAGCCAGATCGATCGCCGCACCCGCATCATCGCCGCTCTCCTTCCAGCCGCGCCCGGCCGGGGCCGAGCGCGACGCCTCGCAGAGTTTCTCCCCGGACCGGATCGCGGGCCGTGACCCGCTCGCCGCGCCGCGCGGGGGCGGACGCGACCCCTTCCCGGGCGACCAGCATCGCGCCCAAGCGCCACTCGAACCGCACCCGTTCGCCCGCTCGGATCACCGCCGGCTCGATCACGGCCTGAGCGGTGATCCGGTCGCCGACGCCCAACGGTCGGCGGACCTGCCATCCCACGGGCGACACCTCGTCGGTGGAAGGCGGCCCCCACACGAGCGCGCTGGAGGCCGCGACGTCCGTCGGACCGATCTCCGCGCCGACTGGAAGGGGCGCCTTGACCACCCAGACCACGCCCTCGCGGCCCGCGCGCATCCCGACCGCGCGCCGCCCGTGCTCGCCCGAGAAGACCACCACGAATCGTCCGTCCGGGCTCCGACCGGCGAGCCGGAAGGTCGCGTTCGCCGCGATCGGCTCCGTGCCGGCCACCCGGCCCCACTCGAGCCGAACCGTCTCGGCCTCGACCGCCCAGAGCTCGGCCACGGCTTCCCGCACCCGCCACTCGAGCTCGACCGGGACGGTCGAGTCGGGGGCGAGCGCGCCCGCGGCGAGCAGGAGGCTAGCGGACCAGATCACCGGTGGCCTGCATCATCTCGTCGGTGGTGCGGATCGCCTTCGCGTTGATCTCGTAGGCACGCTGGGCCGCGATCATGTCCGTCATCTCGACCACGATCTCCACGTTGCTTCCCTCGAGCCCGCCCTGGACGATCCGACCGAAGCCGGCCTCCTGCGGCTGGCCGTTGATCGGGTCACCCGCGGCGAGCGTGGCGCGGTAGAGGTTCTCGCCGATCGCCTCGAGCCCCGTGGGGTTGGTGAAGCGCACCAGCTCCAGGCGGCCGATCTCGATCGGCTGCGCGTCGGGATCGCCCGAGCGGGTGCTCACGATGCCGTTCGGCGAGATCGCGATCTCGACCGCGTCCGGCGGGACCGTGACTCCCGGCTGGACCAGATAGCCCGACGAGGTGACCAGGCTCCCGGTGCTCGAGAGGGTAAACGACCCGTCGCGGGTGTAGACCAGCGAGCCGTCGGGATGCTGGACCTGGAAGAAGCCGTCACCCTCGATGGCGAGGTCGTAGGGGCGATCGGTCTGCTGGATGGTGCCCTGCTGGTGGAAGCGGGTCACCCCCGCGATCCGAACGCCCTTGCCGACCTGGAGCGGGGCGACGGACTCGTTGCTCTGGTAGTTGACGACGGCCTCGCCCTGGATGGTCTCGTAGAGCACGTCCTGGAACGCCGCCCGGCTCCGCTTGAAGCCGGTGGTGTTGACGTTGGCGAGGTTGTTGGCGATCACGTCGATCATCCGCTGCTGCGCGATCATCCCGCTCGCCGAGGTTCGAAGCGATGGATTCATTCAGGACTCTCCGTTACGAGACCCGGCCCAGCTCGCCGGTGATGGAGCTCATGACGCCATCCATGGTGCGGACGGCGGTGATGTTGGCGGCATAGGCCCGCTGGATTTCGACCAGCGCCACCATGGTGGTGATCGAGTCGACGTTGGCCGACTCGAGGTGGCCCTGTCGGACCAGCGTGTCGGGCCGGTCGTCGACCTCGCCCTGCACGACGAAGCGACCCGCGGTCTCCTTGAGCAGCGTGGCGTCCTCCGCCGGCGCGACCACCCGAAGGCGATCGAGCTCGAGACCGTCGTCGAGCACGGTCCCGTCGCCCCGCACCTCGACCACCGCGCCGGTCACCACGATCGGGCCCGCCTTGCCGAGCAGCGGGGCACCGTCGCCGTCGACCAGCCGCCCGGCCCCGTCGAGCCGGAGGCTGCCGCCCCGGATCAATCGCTCCCCGGCGTCGGTCTCGACGACGAGGAAGCCTTCGCCTTCGAGGGCCAGGTCGAGGATCCGGCCGGTCGCGGTGAGCGCGCCCTGGCTCAGGTCGGTCCGCTCGATCGGAATCGGCTGGCTCACGTCGGTCAGCCGATGGGCCGCGAGCCGGTCACCCTTGAAGCCGGCCGTGCTGACATTGGCCAGGTTGTTGGTGGTGACCTCTTGCAGCCGGTTGTAGTAGGACAGCGTTCTCGCCGCCGTCAGCATGCCGCGTACGGGATCCATTCACCCTCCAAGTGCCCGTGCCGGCAGCAGGCGGCAATCCACATGCCCCTCCGGGCCGGCCGAGCGGAGACCGCCTAACCGTGGCGCGGTCAACGGGTTGAGTCGCCCGGGCTGGAAGCGGGATCGGGGCGGCGCGCCGGACGGCGCGGCCGTTGTTGCCGGAACGTTTTGCCCTGTGGCACGGGTCGCTCGCGGACGACCGGCACCAGCATGGTCCGCACCGCGTCCTGGGCGAGGCCGGTCGAGCGCGCGATGGTGGTGACGGAGCGGCCCTCCCTCGCCATGGCGGTCACCTGGTTCCAAGGGAGCCCGTAACCGGCGGGGCGACGGCGCCGACGCCGGCGGAGCGCCCCGATGGCGGCCGCGCCGAGGATCGGGGCCAGCACCGCGACGCCCCAATCCCAATGGGCGACGGCGGCGGCGAAGGCCATGTCGCCCGCGCGGAGGAGCACTTTGCCCGCGATCGCGAGCCCGAGCCGCCACTGGGCCGGCGCCTGCGCCATCGAGGCGGCCACCAGCAGGGCAACCGTGAGGAGCACCATGCTCCAGAGGGATCGTCTCATGCGTCGTCCGCGGTGATGACCGACTGGTCGCGAAGCCGGCGAATCGCCTGGGAGCGGATCTGGCTCACCCGCGACTCGGTGACGTGGAGGATGGCCGCGACCTCCTTCAGGTTGAGCTCCTCGTAGTAGTAGAGGGAGAGCACGGTCCGCTCCCGCGGCGGAAGCTGGGCGATGCCCTCCCGGAGCCGGCGGAGCGTGTCGGCCTTGCCGATGGCCTGGATCCCCGCTTCGCCCTCGGGATCGGCGAGGGTCTCCTCGAGCCGGAGCGCATCGTCGCCGCCCCGCGCCACGGTGCCCGCGAGCGAGACCATCACGCCACCGTCGACGTCTTCCTTGAGGCGGTAGTAGGTGATCAGGTCGATCCCCATCGCCTCGGCCACTTCCTGGGCATCGGGCGCGCGCCCGTTGCGCGTCTGCAGCGCGCTCACCACGGCGGCGAGCTGGCGTCCTTTGGCCCGCACGCTCCGCGGCCGCCAGTCGCGGGCCCGGAGCTCGTCGAGGATCGCGCCGCGGATCCGCCGCATCGCGTAAGTGCTGAAGGCGAGCCCGCGGGAAAGGTCGAATCCCTCCAGCGCCTGGACCAGGCCGAGGGTTCCCGCGCCGACCAGGTCCTCGAACTCGACCGCGTGGCCGACTCGATTGACCATGTCGCGAGCGCAGTGATGGACCAGACCGAGATAGCGGTCCAGCAGCTGACTCCGGGCATCGGCGTCGCTGGTGCTCCGGTAGCGCTGCCAGAGCGCGTCGGTCACCGAGGTCGTCATGAAGCTTTCCCTCCCTCCACCGTGGCCGCCCCCGTGTGCACCAGGGCCGCGATCTCGCGTCGGAGGCCCTGCAGCTCCGGCGCCTTGAGGAGTCCGCCTGGTCGTCGGGCAGCGGTCAGCATGGCCGGCGCTTCCGAGATCGCGCCGAGCCACCCGATCGAGCGTCCGAGAAACCGCTCGGCCGCCTCCGCGAGTCTGGTGTATGCGGCGACGCCTTCGCTCTCGGAGGTGACCCGGTTGACCAGGAGGTCGAGCCGGAGCGTGGGCAGCTGGAGATGGACCAGCTTGATCAGCGCATACGCGTCGGTGAGCGCGGCCGGCTCCGGGACGGTCACCACGACCAGCCGGGTGCCCCGCATGGTGGCGAGCCGAACCACGCCTTCGATGCCCGGCCCCGCGTCCACGACCACCGTGTCGAACCCGTCGTACATGTCGCAAAGCCGATGGTGGAGCCGAGCCGATTCGAGGGCCCCAAGGGCGTAGAGCCCTTCGGCGCCCGAGTCGCTGGGCAGCAGCCAGAGCCGCTCGCTCACTTGCACCAGGAGCGCGTCGGGCGACGCGTGGCCACGGGCCAGCTCGCTCAGCCGCGCACGCATGGGCACGTCGAGCAGCACGTGGAGGTGCCCGAGGTTCTGCGACCCGTCCACCAGCAATACCTTGCCGCCGTCGTTGGCCATCGCCTGCGCGGCGAGCACGGCGACGGACGACTTCCCGACTCCGCCCTTGCCGGACCCGATCACCACCACGGGCGGCCCCATCGGCTCGTCGGCGATCGCGGGGGTGAGGTCGACCTCCTGGCGGAGTCGCAACCGCTCGCTCATCCCACCCCTCCCGCCGGCACCCGGGCCAGACTCAGCTTCGAGGCGTCGAGCGCGTCCGCCGCCGACCCCAGATCGAAAGGCACTTCCTGACCGGAGCTGGTCCAGCGCATCGGGACGTTGCGCGAGGCGGCCAGGTCGACCACCGCGGTCTCGTCGGGCGCCTCGTCCAGCTTGGTAGCCAGGAGATGGGTGACACCGAAGCGCCCGGCATCCCGGAGCGCCGCCGCACACAGAGGCGGCGAGAGCGCGGCGGGCAGCACGAGGTGGACTTCGTGCGGCTCGAAGGCCTTGAGGAGCTCCGCGACCGCTTCGCGATCGCGGCGCTGGGCCGGTCCTCGCCCCGGGGTGTCGATCAGCCAGACGTCGCAGCCGGCCAGCAGCGCCTTGGCCGCGGCGACGTCCTCGTCGAGGTAGACGGCCGCGAAGGGCATCCCCCCGATCTCGGCGAAGCGCTGGAGCTGCTCGGCGCCGCCGATCTTGAAGGTGTCGAGCGTGAGCAGACCGACCCGCCTGCCCGCAAAGACGCGCGGATGGGTCGCGAGCTTGGCGACCGTGGTGGTCTTGCCGGCGCCCGTCGGTCCGACCAGGGCGAGCACCAGGGGGCCACTCCCGCGCCGGACCGGCGCCGCGGTCTCGCCCCCGCCGGGCGCCCGGCCGGCCTGACGCTTCGCGGCGGTCGCCGGGTCGGCGGCCACGATCTCGAAGGTCGGCCCGCCCGGTCCCTTGATCCGCCGGGTGTGGAGGATCAGCGCGTCGGCGCCGATCCGTTGCTCGGCGAGCTTGAGCAGCGTGCTCAAGTTGTCGCCCGTCAGGGTCTCAAGCGGCACGGGCCACCTCCCAGGTGGCAAGGCTGAGGATCGGCGCCTGGGTGGGCAGCTCACCCAGCGAAAGCACGGGCAGCTTCGGCAGCACCGGCTCCACCAGGCGGCGGACCCCCACGCGGAGCGAGGGTGAAGTGATCAGCGCCGGCCACTGGCCGTCCTGGTAGTGACGCTGGGCCAGCTCGCTCAATCGGCGCAGCGCGTCGGTCAGCTCCTCGGGGTCCATGGTCCGGCCGCCGTCCCGCAGCGGCCGCGGGCTGAAGAGGTGCATCAGCGACGCCTCGAGCCGCGGGCCGACGGTGATGCCCCGGATGCTCCCGTCGCCCTGACTGTGCAGTTGGGCAATCACGGTGCCGAGCGAGCGACGGACGTGCTCGGTGAGGGTCTCGGGATCCTTGGTCTGGTCGGCGGCATCGGAGAGCGCCTCCAGGATGCTCACCAAATCGCGGATCGGAATGCCCTCCTTGAGGAGCCGCTGCAGCACCCGATGGACGGTGCCCAGCGAGAGCTTGGACGGGACCACGTCGTCGACCAGCGCGGGATGCTTCTCCTTGAGCCCGTCGAGCAGCTCGCGGGTATGCTGGCGCGAGAGGAGATCGGCGGAGTGCTGGCGGACGGTCTCCATCAGGTGGGTGGAGATCACCGTCGCCGGCTCCACCACCGTGGCCCCCATGGACTCGGCTTCGAGCCGCTGCTCCGCCGTGATCCAGACCGCCTCCATCCCGAAGCTCGGGTCGGTGGTCTGGATCCCGTCGATCGGGAGCTTCGAGCCCGTGGTGTCGATCGCGAGCAGGAAGCGCGGCATCACTTCCCCACTCGCGACCCGCACGCCGCGAAGCTTGATCACGTATTCGGTGGCCGGGAGCTGGATGTTGTCGCGGACTCGCGCGGGCGGCACGATGATCCCCAGCTCGACGGCCAGCTTCTGCCGGGTGAGCGAGATCCGCTTGAGCAGGTCGCCCTGGTCGGCATCGTCGACCAGCGGCACCAGCGCGTAGCCGATCTCCAGCTCGAGCGGCTCGACGGCGAGGAGCTCCTTCATCGGGGCCCCCGTCGGCCTGGCCGAGGGCGCCGCGTCCGCTTCCTCCGCCCGCTGGCGCTCCTCGGCGGCTCGGGCGGCGCGCTGGCGCGCGAGATAGCCGCCGCCCAGCCCCGCCGCCGCGAGGAGCAGAAACGGGAAGGTCGGGAGGCCGGGCACGATCGCGAACACGCCCAGGATGCCCCCGGCGATCATCAGGACCCGGGGCGACCGGGTGAGCTGGTTACCGAGCGTCAGGCCGATCGCCGGGTTCGACGAGCCGTAGGTGACCAGCATCCCGGCCGCGGTGCTCACGATCAGGGCCGGGATCTGGGTGACCAGCCCGTCGCCGACGGTGAGCATGGTGTAGGTCTGGAGCGACTCGCCGGCCGACAGGCCCTGCTGGCTCATGCCGATGACGAATCCGCCGACCAGGTTGATCGCGGTGATCACCAGGCCGGCGGCCGCGTCCCCGCGGACGAACTTCGCCGCGCCGTCCATCGCGCCGAAGAAGTCCGCGTGCCGGCTGATCTCCTCCCGCCGGGCCTTGGCCTCGGTTTCGTCGATCAACCCGGCGCTCAGGTCGGCGTCGATGCTCATCTGCCGGCCGGGCATGGCGTCGAGAGTGAAGCGGGCCGCGACCTCGGCGATCCGGCCGGCGCCCTTGGTGATGACCATGAAGTTGATCGCCACCAGGATCACGAAGATCACCAGACCGACGACGTAGTTGCCGCCGATCACGAAATTGCCGAACGACTCGATCACCCGACCGGCCTGGCCGGTGCTCAAGATCAACCGGGTGCTGCTCACGTTGAGGCCGAGCCGTAGGAGCGTCACCAGCAGGAGCAGGCTGGGAAAGACGCTGAAGTCGAGCGGTTCGTTCGAGGAGATCGCGACCAGGAGCACCAGGATCGAGAGCCCGATGCTCAGCGCCAGGAGCGCGTCCAGCATCATGGGCGGGAGCGGCACGATCAACAGCGCGACGATGGTGACGACGCCGATCGCGAGATAGGTCTCCGCGCTCGCCGCGCCCAGCTGCCGCAACCGCGAGGGCGCCGCTCCGGTGCCGGTCTCGAGCCGCTTGGTGGGCGGGTGCTCGCTCGCCGGCATCTCGGGGCGCGAGGCGACGACCGGGGCGGGTCCGCCGAGGGCCTGGGGCGCGGTCATCGCTCAGCTCCCGCGCCGGTCGCGGCCGCGAGCGCCGACGGCAGCCTGCGACGGATCTTGTAGACGTAGGCCAGGATCTCGGCCACCGCGATGTAGAAGGCCGGCGGAATCGGCGAGCCCACCGTACACGCCGCGAGCAGGGCCCGCGCGAGGGGTCGGTTCTCCACGATCGGCACCCCCGCGTTCCTGGCGATCTGCTTGATCTTCTCGGCCAGCTTCCGCTCGCCCTTGGCCAGCACCATCGGCGCGCCGGAGAGGGCCAGGTCGTACTTGAGCGCGACGGCGACGTGGGTCGGGTTGGCGATCACCACATCGGCCGTGGCCACGTCGGTCAACATCCGGCGCCGGGCCCGCTGCCTCGCGATCTGGCGGATTCGGGCCTTGATCTGTGGATCCCCCTCCTGCTCCTTGTGCTCCCGGAGCACTTCGTGGCGCGACATCTTGAGGCCCTGCTCGACCCGGAACAGCTGCAACGCGTAGTCGAGCAGGCCGATCGCGAGGAACGCGACGCCCACGGTCAGCGCGAGTCGGACGACCGAGCTCTCCAGCGCGTCGACCACGAAGCTGGCCGGCGAGTCCGCCAGGCTGACGTACTTGGGCCACTCGGCGCTCAGCACGCTCCAGGTGACCAGTCCGAGCACCACCAGCTTGAGGATCGACTTGACCAGGTTGATCGCGGCGTCGGCGCCGAGGATCCGCTTGAAGCCCGCGAGCGGGCTGATCCGATTGAGCTGCGGGGTCACCGGCTTCCAGCTGTAGACGCCGCGGGACTGCACCAGGCCGACCCCGATCACCAGCACCACCAGCCCGACGCCCAGCGGCGTCATCGCCAACGCGGTGCGGGTGATCAGCCCGCGCATCAGCGTGACCACGCCGACCAGGCTCGACTGCTCCGCCGCGAGCCAGCCGGGGCTCTCCTCAAAGAGCCCGAGCAGGTGGCGCCCCATCGCGCTCCCGGCGACGGTCGCGAGGAGCGCGGTGCCGGAGAGCAGCATCGCGGCCGCGGTGAGCTCCGTGCTCCGCGCGATCCGCCCCTCCTCCCGCGCCTTCTGGCGCCGGCGGGGTGTCGGATCCTCGGTCCGCGTTTCGGTGTTGTCCTGTTCCGCCATGTCACCTCACCGGACGCGCGAGCGCGCCGACGATGTCGTCGACGCCGACGGGGATCTCGCCGACCCACCGGCCGATCACCCTGGCGGCGGTCGGCAGCGCGGCCCCGAAGAGCACGAGGGCGAGCCCGATCGAGACGGCGAACGACATCGCCATCGCGTTGAGCTGCGGCACCGCGCGGCTCAGGCTCGCCATCGCCAGGTTGGTCACCGTCACCGCCACGCTCACCGGCGCGGCGATCTGGACCGCGTGGTCGAAGAGCGAGCCCACCAGTCGGAGGGTTTCGCCGGCGCCGCGGTCGAGCGCGAGCAACT
>JBFXAS010000116.1:0-15084 GCA_050184075.1 Gemmatimonadales bacterium | reverse complement strand
GCTGCCGTCATCGACCACCAGGATCTCGTAGGACCACCCCGTGGTCTCCATCACCCGCTCGTCGGCACGGACCTGCTCGGCGACGTGGGGACCCTCGTTGTACGCCGGGATCACCACCGTCACCGCCCGTTCCAGACGGCCGGGTTCTTCGTCGACGACCTGCACGATCATGGCGCTCCCCGCTCTGTCGATTGGCTGACCATCACGACGATCGTCCCGTCTCCGACCGTGCCGGGGAAGACCGCCGCCGTGTCGTACGCGGTCCCGAGTCGCCGCCAGATGCCTGGCTGCACGGCGGCCAACCGGATCGGAAACGTGTACAGCACCCAGGTCCGCTCGTGCCGTCGCTCGAGCGCGGCCAGCTCCGCTTCGCCCGTCAGGATCGTCCAGTCCCGGTGGAGGTAGCGGGTGTAGGGGTAGTCCGTCAGGTCCACCACCGCGACCGCATCGGCCGCGGCTCGGCTCTCGTCGACGAACCGGGCCGCGGCCTCGTAGTCCTGCTTCGGAGCCCAGGCCCGCGGCACCGTGGTGGCGCTCGCGATCAGCGCGCCGAGCGCACCGATCTGCGCCACCTGGCGGCCGCGCGACGAGAAGAGCAGCCGGGCCGCCTCGAAGCCGCCGCGCACCGCGATCAGCACGATGAAGCCGGCGCTGAAGAAGAAGAAGCGAGGCCAGAGGTTGTGTCCGAGCGCGAGCACGGTCGCCGCGGTGAGCAATCCCGGCAGCAGCAGGAGCCAGACCAGCAGCCGATCCTGGAGCCAGAGCCGCCCGAGGCCGAGCGCCATCACGACCAGGCCGACCGTAAGGGTGATCCAGCCGCCCGGCAACCCGCGCCCCAGGCCGCGGGCGGTTTCCGCGAGCAGCCAGAGCGGGCTCTGCCAGGTCGTCTCCGCGGCAAACGGCGAGGGGCCCACCAGGGTGCCCAGCACTTGGGGCAGCACCGGGCCGTAGAGCAGCAGCCCCAAGACCACCGAGCAGACCAGTGCCCCGAACGCCCGCCCGACCCCGAGCTCGACGCCCCGCGCCCGGCGGAGCAGGGCGACGCCTCCCACGATCAGCGCGTGGGCCACCCCGACCAGGACGGCGGTGAAATGAGTGTACACGGCCAGCGCCAGCCAGACCCCGTACCAGAGCGGATCGAGCCGGCGAGCCGGCGCGCCCGAGAGCATCCGCCAGAGCACGTGGGTCGCGAGCAGCGTGAACAACAAGAGCCCGGTGTATCCCCGCGCGTTTTGCGAGAACCAGACGTGGTGGTAGGACACGGCGAGCGCGGCGGCGCCGATCAGCGCTTCGTCACGGCCGCCGACCGCGCGGGCGAACCGATGATAGGCGAGCACGCTGGCCACACCGAAGAGCACCGCGGGGAGTCGGAGCGTCGCGGCCGACTCGCCGAGCACGCTCACGCTCAGGTGGGCGGCGATCGAGTACAGCAGGTGTTGGTTCTTGCTGTCGAAGGTGCCGAGGATCAGCGTGAGGGGCCGGCGGACGTATTCCACCAGCGTCTCGATCTCGTCGTACCAGAGGCCGCCGCCGAGCCCCGGCAGCCGAAGGACGAGAGCGAGGACCAGACACGCCGACAGCGCCAACAGCTCTGCCCGGTCGCTGGCGGCGGGGGCGGCGGTCGGAAGGGCGGCGGTCGCCTCTCGAGCCTTCGGGGAGACGGTGCTCATAGGTCGGCTCGCGGGGTGGCAATGATCGTTCCCGCAACCGAGCAAGCGGGAACGAGCCGATCGTAGCTCCGGCGCGACGATCCCAGCGGAATGAGGCGACGCCTCAACGAGGTGTAGTGTGAACGCAACAGTCAGCCTCGGGCGTCAGCGCCACCCGGGCGCGGGCGGACCTTGAGGCGCTTCGGCAAAGCCAGATAGAGCCCCGTCAGGATGGTGATCAACGAACCCACGCCGAAGAGCCAGATCATCGTGTTCTGCGTGGTCTCGCCACCGGGGGCCAGCCGCAGCTGGAGGAAGCTGTGGAGCAGGTGGTTCACGTTCTTGAATCGGTCGAAGGCGCGGCTCCGGGTCGTCACGCTTCCGTCCCGCTGGCTCACGTGGACCAGCCGGCCGCCATCGAAGCCGAAGCGATAGATCGGCAGGGGGCCCGCCGTGTAGCCGAGACTGTAGTCGGTGATGTTCTCGGTCGATTCGAGCGCGGCGTCGTTCCCGACCACGCTCCGGGCGATCGCCAGCGCCATCGACTCCGTGACCGTGAAGATCTCGCCCGTCTCGGCGTCCATGAGGAGGTGCCGCCCCCGGGTCGGCCAGATCCAGTACGCGAGGCGATCGAGCACCGGGCGGAGGTGCATCTCTCTGACCCGCCCGCTGTCGCCCCACGAACGGCGGGCCAGCTCCGCCGCCTCGGCGGGCGCGATCCGCATCCGATCGAACGCCAACTCCGGCTCGCTGCCCGCGGAAGCGAAGCGCGTCGAGGGCATCACCATCACCAGGCCGGTGAACGTCCAGAGCAGCAGCGCCGCCGCCATCCCGACGCTGAGCCATTTGTGGATCTTGTACCAGGTCTTCAGTCTCATCGGGACGCTACCGCTCCGCGGTCGGCGAGCGGCCGGTGTCGCCCGGCGTGACGAGGGCGGCGCGAATCGCCCGGAGCAGGTGCACCTGGGTCGTCGATCGGACGACCACCGAATCCGGATGGTAGCGGTCGATCACCTCGATGCCGGGCTCGAACCGGTACCCGTCGTAGTGTTTCTCGACGAGCCAGAAGGCGCGCTCCGGAGGCGCCGCGTGACTCAGGGCGTTGGCGACCCGGCCGGCCTCCTCGGGCGTGAAGCTGTAGTCGCGCCGGGTGATCATCAGGTCCGCCGGCACCCGGCGCACGATGTTCGGGCCGTGGTAGTAGTACAGAAACGGACCGGGGTTGCCATCGAAGGACAGAATCGGCTCGCCGGGCCGCTCCCCGGCCATGACCGCGTTGGCCGCGGCCCGGAAGTCGTACGAGCCGCGCTCGTTCCGGACGAAGCTCAGCGCGCCGAGGGTAAAGGTGCCGACGAGCCCGAGGTGGAGCGCGGTCCTGATCCGCGGGTGCTCGACCCGACTGATCACCAGGGCCACCAGCGTCAGCAGGCCGGGGACGATCACCACCCAGTGCCGGACGTCGGCGTGGACCTGGTTCAACGTGCGGAGGCCGAGCAGCGATCCCACCGCGATCAGGGCGGCCACCGCCACCTTGCTCTCGGTTCGGCTCCAGCGGGGTCGCGAGAGGCCGAGCCTGGCCACCAGCACGGCGAGCAGGCCGACGCCGACCACCGCGACGAACTCCAGCCGGTCCCGCACCGGCGCCAGACGGAACACCGTATCCAGCAGCTGCGATCCGAGGTACTGCGCCGTCGAGGCCAGCTTCGAGAGCAGGCCAAGCTTGGCGGCGATCGGGCGGAGGTAGGTGCCCTGGCCCGAGACCTGGACGGCGACCAGCGGCAGCCACGGGATCAGGAGCGCGGTCAGCGCCGCGCCGGCCCGGAAGGCGTAGACCCGTCGCTCGGGATAGGCGAAGGCGGCGAGCAACAGGCCCGCGACGACGAATCCCGTGTAGTAGAACGTCAGGATCCCGAGGTAGCTGGCCACCACGAATCCGACGGCAGCCCAGCCTGGCTTCGGCGCCCCGGCCACCCAGATCCGGGCCCACCAGTACATCGCCCAGCTGATGAACAGCAGGCAGAGCGCGTAGACCCGGGCTTCGGCCCCGATGTAATAGAGGTGGGGCGTGAGCGCGGCCAGCAGGGCCACGCCGCGCCAGTCGGCCGGGATCGACAGGGCCCGCGAGAGACGGTGGAGCGCCAGCAGCGTTCCCAGCAGGGCGGCCGTCGAGAGGAAGCGGATCCACTCGATCGAGTCCGAGAAGACCCGCCACCAGTGGACCGCCACGAAATACACGGGCGGCTTGCTGGACGTGAAGTAGGCGTGCTCGAGCGTGTCGCCGAAGCTCACGCCGGTGCGCGACCAGGTGAAGTACTCGTCCAGCCACATGCTTCGGAGCCAGTTGTACCACACGGCTACCGCGGCGAAGATCGCGACGGCGGTGAACAGCCAGAGCAGCTCGCTCCGCGGGCGGGTCGCCGGCGCCGGCTGGCTCACGAGCCCTGGCCGCTGCGCGCCAGCCACCCGCGATACCACGCGATCGTCTCGTCCAGCGCGTCGGTGAGCGCGTAGCGCGAGCGCCAGCCCATCTGGCTCCGAGCCTTGGCGCAGTCGAGGTACTGGCGGGGGATCTCGTGCGTCGCCTCGCCCAGGATCACCGGCTCGAGCTCGCTGGCGCCGAGTCGCTCCAGCAGGGCGGCGACCATCTCCAGCACCGACATCGGGGTTTCGGTCCCGAAGTTGAACGCCTGACCGTGGAACGCCTCGTCGTCCATCCGCTCGGCCAGCTGGAGGTAGGCCTCGACCGCGTCGCGGACGTAGAAGTAGTCGCGGACGAAGCTGCCGTCGCTCCGGATCACGGGCCGGTCGCCGCGCAGCGCGGATCGAATCGTGCCCGGCACCAGCCGGTTGAAATTCAGGTCGCCGCCGCCGTAGAGGTTGCCGCAGCGGGTCACCGCGATCGGAAGCCGATAGGTGTGCCAGTACGAGAGCGAGATCAGGTCGGCGCAGCTCTTCGAGACGTCGTAGGGGAAGCGCCCCTGGAGCGGCGCGTCCTCCCGGTAGGGAAGGGTCGGGTGCTCACCGTACGCCTTGTCGCTCGAGGCCACCACGATCCGGCGGATCAGCTTCGGGCAGAGGCGGCAGGCCTCGAGCACGTTCCAGGTGCCGAGGATGTTCGCCTCGAAGGTCGAGATCGGGGAGCGCGACGCGGTCCCGACGATGGTCTGCGCGCCCAAGTGGAACACGGTGTCGATCTCGTACTCGTTCAGCGTCCGGATCAGCAGGTCGCGATCCTCGAGGCTCCCCCGGACCACGTTGACCCGGTCCATCAGCCCCTCGGCCCAGAGCCGGCTGGCCGGCACCCAGTCACGAAGCAGACAGACCGGTCTCGCCCCGCTCCTGCTCAGGGTCTCGACCATCCACGACCCGAGGAGTCCCGACCCACCGGTCACGAAGACGTTGCGGTCTCGCCAGGTGCTCATCCGATGGACATCCTCCGCGGGCAGCGCCGGGGGCTCTGACCCCGTGATGGTTCGAGCTCCTCGTGAGCTCGCTCTCGGCAGGGATCCGTGAGGCATCGGCAAGGAGCAAGCGGCATGCCGATTCTCGATCAATCCCGTTGCCATACAACGGTTTGGAATGAATTGCGACTGGGCCGCCCGCCCCACCCAGCCCGCCGGTCGCGCGACCCCGGGATTCGGTGCGGAGCTGCTGTTCCAGCCCGCCCCGTGTTGCGTTGACGCTACAGCAAGTCGGGTGGGAAAGGAACCAGTGTCAGGGCTGGGAGAGCCCCCGCGCGTCGACGGGACCGCGCACTACCCGGTACCCGTCCCCTGTGACGGTCGGCCCGTCGACCAGCCAGAAACGGCGGCCGGCGAACTGGCGGAGGACGGAGTCGCGGACCTCGGGGCTCTTGTCCCAGGCGAAGACGGGTCCGCCCTGGTTGATCGCCATGGGGTTGAGGACGGCGGCGGCGGCGTAGTCCGGATGGCGGCGGCCGCGCACCAGGACCACGTCGTCGCCGAAGGTGCCCGCCTCCGCCAGGGTCCGCAGGCTGGGTTCCATGCCGCGATACCGGTGGTACTTGTCGCCCGCCCGCCACGGAAGGAACACCAGCAGAGAGCCCGCCATGAGGATCGCGGCCCCGCCCAGGACCCGTCCCCGGCGCGACGGATCCTCGCCGTCCCGGTCGGCCATGCCGAGCACCCCGCGCGCCGCGAGCAGCGCGCACGGCGCCGCGATCAGGTACCAGTACCGCGGTCCGAAGTCGGGTCCGCCGGAGAACCAGTAGAAGGTGTGGACTCCGACCACCGCGCCGACGACGGCGAGCATCCACCAGTCGCTCTGTCGCTTCCTGCTCACGAAGAGGAGCCAGGCGAGCGGGGCGATCGAGCCGATCGCCCACCCGAGCAGCTCGACGTTCAACGCGAAGAAATTGAGGTTGAGATTGACCAGCACGTCGATCGCGCCGTGGCCGGGGAATGGATCCAGCCCGCTCCAGCCCAGGCCGCGGTTGGGGCCGAACCCCATCGCGTTGGTGCCGGGTCCATAGAGCGTGTCGGTGTAGAGCATGATCGGGAAGCGCCCGGATTCGCCGGTCAGGGCCCGATTGTAGGGCAGTGTGATCGCGCCCGCCGCGATCGCCCCGACGGCGAGCAGCGTGGCGCCGAGCACGCCACGCCGCCAGAAGGGCCGCGCGCCCAGGGCCCACAAGCCGAGGCAGAGCGCCACGATCAGGCCCTCGAGCGGCCGCACCAGCGACACCATCCCGATGCCCGCGCCCGCGAGCAGCAGGAGGCCGGCCGGTCGGCCTCGCCGGAACGCCGCCACGCCCACCGCGGCGGCGAGCCCCGCGGCGAGCGAGACCGAATGGGTGAGGAGACTCATCGCGAGGAACAGGTTCCACGGCGAGAGCGCGAACAGGAGCGTGCCCAGCCGCGCGGTCGGACGGTCGTAGAGGTCCTGCGCCAAACGGTAGATCAGGAGGGTGCTGATGCCGTTCAGGATCGGGTTCACGAGCCAGGGCCCGCCCAGGCGCACCCCGATGGCCAGGACGGCCGGCCACCCGATCGGCACGGGCGAGTACCAGCGGCCGCCATGGGCGAACATCAGGTCGACGTCGAAGGCCGCGAATGGCTCGGGGACCGGGAGCGAGAGGCGCCCGGCGGCGAAGTAGCGGGCGTGGAGCAGGTAGCAGACTTCGTCCGGCACGTGGGGATGAAGCTCGTACGCGACGAGCGCCAGGATCGCCGGCACCACCGTCGCGAACGCGGCCATCGCCCAGCCGAACCGGTCGATGGTCGGGCGCCGATTGGCGGCAGGCGCTTCGCCAGCGCCGAAGAGTCGGTCGAAGGTCCGGCTCCACGCCGCGGCGAGGTCGGGCGGCGCCGCCAGCACCGCCAGCGCGACAGCACCGAGATGGACGGCCTGGACGAATCCGGCGACCAGCAGCTCGACCCCGAAGACGAGGGGATCCTTCGAGAGCGTCGCCGAGGTGAGCACGAATGCCAGCGCGACAGCCGGCACGCGCCACCCGCCGAGTGAGGGCCGGGTCCGCGTCAGCCAGCGGGCGAGCCCGAGCAGCACGGCGGCGGCATAGACTCCGAAGAGCGCTGCGGGAAGTGGCACCGATCCCCAGCGCCACGGCGGGAGGTAATGCTGGTACGCGACCACGGGTCCCGCGTCGACCAGGCCCAGCGAGGCCGCGAAGCCGACCAGCCCGGCGGCGGCCCAGAGCCCCGTGCCGCGCCAGCGTCCGCGGAAAGTCAGGGTGATCAGTCCCAGCCCCACGATGGCGGCCAGTGGGATCAGCCACCAGGTGCGACTCACCGGCGGGCCTCGTCGACCAGGCGCCGGAGCCGCTGAATCGGGGCGGCCAGCGTCGAGTCGCCGGCCAGATCGTGCTGTTCCAGCGGGTCGCGCGCGATGTCGTAGACCTCGATCGCGCCGTCCCCGTTCCGAATCAGCCGCAGCCATCCCTCCTGCGCGCCGAGCAGGTCACCCTTGGTCGACGGGTACCAGGCCGGGAGCTTCGGGGCGTGACGCACTTCGGTGAAGAGCGGCTCCGTCGGCGTGGAGTCGCCGGTCCAGTAACGACGAAGCGAGCGGCCCGGCATGCGCTCGAGCTCGCCGAGACCGGCGAGGTCGATCACCGTCGCCGGCACGTCGCGGATCGACACCGGGGTCCCGATCGCCGTCCCGGCCGGGCCGCCCGGCTGCCAGACGATCAGGGGCACGTGGAGCGACGGGAGGTAGAGGCTGTTGCCGTGGCTGAAGAGGCCGTGCTCCGCGAACTCCTCGCCATGGTCGGAGGTGAGGATCACGATCGTGCTGTCGAGGAGCCGCCGCTGGTCGAGCGCGTCGAAGAGGTCGCCGATCGAGGCGTCGAGCGCGGCGATCGCGCCGTCGTAAGCGTTTCGCGCCCCTTCGATCAGGCGCGGATCCCAGGGCACGTCCTCGTCCCGCAGCGGGAGGTCGGAGTGGAACGGCGCTCCGGGCGGCGCGAAGCGGCTGCGATAGGGCTCCGGCGGGACGAAGGGGGTGTGCGCGTCGTAGTAGTTCAGGAACGCGAAGAATGGGCGCGCGGGTCGGCGGTCCAGCCAGCGGAGGAATCGCCGGTTGACCTCGGGGGCCTTCTTGCGGACGATCAGCTCCTTGGTGCCCACCAGCTCCCGCAATCGCTCGTTGGTGGTCACCGCACGGACCAGCATGCTGCTCACCAGGAGCTGGCGGAACGAGACCCGCCAGTCCTCGTAGCGCTGGAAGCCGCGGGCCAGGCCCACCTCGCGGTTGGTGTACGGCAGGTTGGCGACGAAGCCGGCGGTCAGGTACCCGTGGCGCGCCAGGACCTCGGCGAGGGTCGGATCCTGCTCGTCGAGCGGCACGTACCAGTCGGTCGAGAGCTGGTGCGCCTCCCGCCCGGTGAAGAGGCTGCCGTGTGAGGGCAGGGTCCAGGGCGCGGTCGACTGCGCCATCGTGAAGCGCACCCCGCGGGCGGCCCAGCGCTCGAGATTTGGGCTGGTGGGTCGCTCGTATCCGAACGCGCTGAGGCTCATGGCGCGGACGGTGTCGAGGATCACGATCAGGACGTTGGGTCCGCCGGCCCCGGCGGGGAGACCGGCGATCGCGCGGCGCTCGCGCAGGCTCGGCACGAGCTGGATGGCGCCGGCCGTTACCGTGAGGAGCACCGCCATGACGGCCACCAGGCGGCGGCCGCGTCGCGGCACCCGCGCGTTGTTCGAGAGCCGGAGCCGCGCGGTCTGCACGCCGACGCCGATCGCGATCAGCAGCGACGCGCCCTGGTGGAGCGGCGGCAGCAGCAGGAGGAGGTCGAGCGTCGCCAGGCCGGCGCCCAGGCCGACCAGCTCCGCTTGCGCGGTCACTCGACCGAACAGCCGACGGATCGTCAGCCACAGCAGAGCCAGCAGCGCGAACAGGACCGCGTTGGCGAGCGGCGTGAGCCAGAGCGTGTCGAGCGGCTGGAAGAGGAACAGCCCGAGCCCGAACTTCCGGAGGCCGAAGAAGGCCAGCTCGCCCAGACCGGCGATGATTCCAAGAGCGGCCGCCGTGATCGCCGCTTCGGTCGGCCGGATGGGCGCTCGACTCACGGCCGCTCCGGAAACCGTCCGATGCTCGCCCGCCGGAGCGGTTCGAGCCGAGCGCGCCAGGCGCTGTCGGCGGCGAGGTTGTTCCGCTCGGCCCGGTCGGTCCGGTGATCGAACAGCTGCTCCGCCCCGTCGCCCAGATTCCGCAGGTAGCGCAGTGGCCCCGCCTGGACGCCGATCAGGTCGCCTTGCGAGACGGGATACCAGAAGGGCTGTCTGGGCACCTTCCGCACCCCGGTGAAGACCGTGTCCGGCACCGGCGGCGCCGTGCCGTCGCCCCACCAGCGCGCGAGCGATTGTCCCGGGAACGGCGAATCGGCGAGACGGAGCAGGTCGACGATCGTGGCCGGCACCTCGCGGAGCGAGACCGGCGTCCCGACGCGGGCCTCGGGCGGGAGCCCGGGAGCCAGGATCACGAGCGGCACGTGCACGCTGGGGTCGTAGAGCGTGTTACCGTGATCCCAGATCTCGTGCTCGAAGAGCTCCTCCCCGTGGTCCGAGGTGATCACCACGATGGTGTTCTCGAGCAGGCCGCGACGCTCGAGCCCGGCGAGCAGGCGTCCGATCTCGCTGTCGAGGTAGGCGATCGCGCCGTCGTAGGCGTCGATCGCTCCCTGCACCCGCGCGGGCGTGGGGCTCGGCTCGTTGCCGTTCTCTTTCCGGTAGCGGACGTTGAGCGACACGTCGGCGGTGCGGAACCGGTCCGGCCACGGGGCCGGCGGCAGGTAGGGACGGTGCGCGTCGTAGTAGTTGAGCATGGCGAAGAACGGACGGGTGTCGGCGTCCGCCCAGCGCAGGAAGGCCCGGTTGATGTCCGGCGCCATCTTCCGTCCGAGGTTGTCGTAGTTGCCGATCAACCGGCGCAGCGACTCGATCCGCGAGATCGCCCGCCACAACGCCGAGCTGCGGAGGATCTGTCCGGGCGTCAGGACGTAGTCCTCGTAGCGGCTGAAGCCCCGGTCCAGGCCGACCTCGGCCGAGCAGTAGTCGGTGTTGGCCACGAAGCCGCCGGTGCGGTATCCGGCTGCGGCGAGGAACTCGCTCAGGGTCGGGTAGGTCGCGTCCAGTGGCACCATCCAGTCGGCCGACAGCTCGTGCATCCAGCGCCCGGTGAGGAGCGAGGCGTGGCTCGGCAGGGTCCAGGGAGCGGTCGCGTACGCGTTGTCGAAGGTCACGCCCCGCGCCGACCAGCGCTCCAGCTCCGGCGTGGTCGGGCGGGAATAGCCGTAGAGACTGAGGCTCATGGCGCGGACCGTGTCCAGCACGATCAGCAGCACGTTCGGGGCGCCGGCCCGCGCGGCCGGCAGGGCGGCGACGGCCCGGCGCTCCCGCCACCCGTCACGGACGATGCTCCCGCCGGCCCAGACTGCCCAGACCAGGAGTGCAGCCGGGGCGGCCCGCCGGAGCCACTGCCGCGCCCGCGGCTCCCGGGCGGCGAGCGCGCGGGTCGTCACGGTGGCGACGCCGGCCGAGAGCACCAGCGCGGCCAGCCGGTGGACCTGGGGGAAGTTGTAGAGCATCCCGAAGACGGTCAGGAACGCCATCGTCCAGAGCCCGAGGCGCCACCCCGGGATCCCCGGCACCAAGCGGGAGAGCAGGCCTACGCCTAACGCCACGCCGAGATAGAGCGCGACCACCGCGAGGGGTGCCGTCCACCCGACCTGGTGGCCGACGAAGACGAGGGGCTCCACCAGGACCCGGCGGAGGGCGAGCGACAGCACGTCGAGCCAGCCTCCGACCAGCCCGGCGAAGATCGCCAGCAGCGCGAGATCGGCCACGCCCGCTCGCGGACGAGACCCGCGCGCGCCGACCGCTCCGGGGGCGGTCATCGACCCGCTCGCCGGAGCGGCGGGCCCACGGACGCCATCCGCGGCCTTGGCGGATCTCCCGCCCGGCGGGGGGCGAGTCGTCCGGCTTGAATCAGCGGGCCCACGCGAGAGGACTTGCCGCCCCAGGTCGTCCACAGGTCGCCGACCAGCCGGCCGAGCGAGTCCGCCGGCAAGCTCCCGAGCGAGAGAGATCGGGCCCAGGGCGGGCCGGAGGAGAGGTGGTTGAGCTCCGTCGCGCCGCTGGTGCTGACCACCAGCTGGAGGGAGTCGAAGATCCGCGACGCCAGGCTTCCGTACGCGATCGCGGCGGCGCGTCCTCCCGGCCGCCGGCCCCGGCGCATCACGCCGGAGATCATCGAGAGCGCCGGGCTGATCTGCGCGTCGCGCCGACCCTCCCAGAGCGGCCGGAGCGAATGCCCGTCGAACTCGGTGGCCGGCAGCCCCGCGACGTCCAGGATCGTACGGCCCAGGTCGCGGAGGCTTGCCTGCCGCTCCACCCGGACCCCGCGGGCGATTCCCGGGCCGGTGAGCAGCAGAGGCACGTGCAGCGTGTTGATCTGGAGGTCGCCGCCGTGACCCACCTGCTGCCCCTCGCCAAACAGCTCACCGTGGTCGCTCGCGATCACGACCACGGTCTCGCCGAGTCGACCGCGCCGCTCGAGTCCCTCGATCAACGTTCTGAGCTCCTCGTCGAGGCTCGCGATCGCCTCGTCGTAGCGCAGCCTCGATTCGGCGATGTCGCTCGAGTCCCGGCCCGAGGTCGGCCCGCGGTTGTCGAGAAACCGGCGGATCCGGCTCCTCAAGGGAACCTCGGTGACCGGGCCGAATCGGCCCCGGAACTCGGGCTGCGGCAGATAGGGGTCGTGGGCGTCGAAGAGATTCAGGAAGCCGAAGAAAGGCTGGTCCGCAGGGGTCGCGTCGACCCATTCCAGAAACCGTTCACGCAGCTCCGGTGCGTTGTTCCGAGTGACCGGCCACGGGTCGCCGAAGAGACTCCGGAAGCGGGGCGCATCGTAGACGAACCGACCGATCGCGATCGCGTGGATGAGCTCGTTCCACTTGGTCCGCCGAGCGACGTAGGTCTCGAACCCCTGGGCCAGCCCGGTTTCGACGCCGGTGTAGGTCAGGTTGCCGACGAACCCCCCGGTCCGATAGCCGTGAGTCCGGAACTGCTCCGCGAGGGTGCGCTCGTCGTCCGACAGGGGCGACTTCCAGTCCGCGTCGAGCCGACTTGGCCACCGACCCGTGAAGATCGAGGCGTGGGTCGGAAGGGTCCACGAGCTGGGCGCGATCGCCCAATCGAACACCACGCTCTGCTTGGCCAGAGCTTCCAGAAAGGGCGTCGTGGCGTGGTGGTATCCGTAGAGGCTCAGGTCGACCGCCCGCACCGTGTCGAGCACGATGATCAGCACGTTGGGCAGCGCCTGTCGTGGCGGCGCGCCTGCGCCATCGGCCAGCCGGCCGCGGCGCTCCCAGGCGCTTCCCGCAATGGCGACGACCAGGAGGACGAGGCCCATCGCGGCGGCCAGGCGGCGGCTCCGCCGCACCGCCCGCGCGGGATCGCGATCGACGATCCGGGCGGCCTGGACTCCGATTCCCAGGGCGAGCAACAGGGCTGCTCCCGGATGAAGCCGCGGGCTGAACGCGAGGAAAGGGGAGATCGTCGCGAACGTCGTCACGAGGCCGGCGACCGAAGCCGGTCGCCGGAGGCGGGGGACAAACGCGCCGGCCAACCAGACCACGACGGCGAACGCCCCGATCAGGAGCAGGAGCCCGATCGGCACCCACCAGAACACCTTCCGGCCGACCGCCAGGAGCAGCTGGCGCTCGCCGAACTTGAGGTAACCGAGCGCGGCCAATTCGAGAGCCGCCGCCACGAGGGCCGCCGCCGCGGCGAGCGCCAAACCGGAGCCGAGCCGAAGTGGTGCCCTGGCGGACGCTCCGGCCTGGTCGACCGGCGCCCGTGGGCTCACCTCTGACCCTCTTCTGTGGGGCCGCTGGGCTGTGGCATGGGGGTCTATTCTAATGTGGCTGAAGGACTTCTGTCATTGACCCGGACTTGTCGCGGTTGCACGATCGGTGCCAGTTTCGAGGCCGGGTGAGCGGCGGACCTGGGGCGGCCCGATTCTCGCAAGCCCGCGCAAAGGCCCTGGACCCCAACAACGCGGAACCCCAAACGACGCCGTGTCCCAACTCGACGTAACGCACGTGACGGCGCCGGCGCCGGTTGGTGGGAGCGAGAGCGTCGTCGCGGCCCTCACCAGGGGACTCGCCGGCCGGGGGCACCGGGTGCGGCTGATCGCTCTGCTCGGCACCGAGTCGTCCGATCGCTGCCTTCCCTTCGAGAGCCTTCCGGGCGATGGCGTCGACCTGCGCGAGGTTCGCTTGCCGCCGAGGAGCTATCGTCGTGAGCGCCGCGAGGTGGCCGCGATCCTCGGAGAGTCGGACACGATCGCCCATTGCCATGGGTACCACGCCGACCTGATCGGATGGCGGGCGGGCCGGCAACACCGCCGGCCGCTGGTCTCGACGGTGCACGGCTTCACGGGTGGCGGGCTCAAGAACCGGGTCTACGAGTGGCTCGACCACCGCGCGCTGAGTCGCTTCGACGCGGTGGTGGCGGTGTCCGCGCCGCTCCGGGGGCGGTTGGCGGCCGCCCTGGGCGGCGAGCGGGTCCACCTGATGCCCAACGCGTTCTCGCCCTCCCCGGAGACTCTCGATCGGGCCGGGGCCCGGGCCGAGCTCGGTTTGCCGGCCGAGGCCCGAGCGGTCGGGTTCGTCGGTCGTCTCACCGAGGAGAAGGGGCCGGATCTCTTTCTCGATGCCATCGCCCGCTTGCCGGAGGACGTCGTCGGATCGTTCGTGGGGTCGGGTCGGATGGGCGACGCGCTCGCCCGAGAGGCCGGGCTTGCCGGCCTCGACCGCCGGGTCCGCTGGCACGGCACGGTCCCAGCGGCGGCCCGGGTGCTCCGCGCGTTCGACGTGCTGGTGTTGAGCTCCCGCACCGAGGGGACCCCGATCGTCCTCTTCGAGGCGATGGCCTGTGGCGTGCCGGTCGTGGCGACCCGGGTGGGTGGGGTGCCCGACGTGATTTCGAGCACAGAGGCCGTGGTCGTGGGCGAGCTGAGCGGGGCGGCCATCGCCCGGGGAATCCAGGCCTGCCTCGACGACCCGGCCGCGGCGGACGCCCGGGCGATCGCCGCCCGACGCCGCCTCGCCGAAGCCTTTGCCCTCGATCCCTGGCTCGATCGGCACGAGGCACTGTATCGGAGGCTCTGGTGAGCGCCCTGGCCTGGACCGGACTCGCACTCTACGTCGTGCCGCCGCTGCTCACGGCGCTCGCATACGGCGCCTACCCGCTCGTGCTCCAGGTGCTGGCGCGCCGCCGTGCCCGCCCGACGGGGGAGGATCCTGCGGAGTGGCCGCACGTCACCATCTCGATTCCCGTCTACAACGAGGCCGGCGCCATCGCCGAGACCCTCGAGACGCTGCTCGCCGCGGACTATCCGCCCGATCGGCGCCACCTCGTGGTGGTGTCCGATGCCTCCTCCGACGACACCGACCGGATCGTCGCCGGGTTCGCGGACCGCGGGGTAAAGCTGGTCAGGATGCCGGAGCGCGCCGGAAAGACGGCGGCCGAGAACGAAGCGGGCAAGCACCTCCGCGGCGAGATCGTCGTCAACCTCGACGCCACCATCCGGATCCCGCCGAACGCGATCAAGGCGCTGGTCCGGGCCTTCAAGGATCCGGACGTCGGTGTCGCCTCGGGGCGCGACGTCAGCGTGAGCACGCTCGCGTCGGAGCAGAACCGCGACGAGTCGAGCTACGTCGGCTACGAGATGTGGGTCCGGGGGCTGGAGACGCGGTGCGGCTCGATCGTCGGCGCCAGCGGTTGCTTCTACGCGATCCGGCGGAGTCTCTACAGCAGCATCTTTCCCGAGGCCTTGAGCCGGGACTTCGCCTCTCCGCTGATCGCGCGGGAGCACGGCTATCGGTCGGTCTCGGTCGACGAGGCGATCTGTTGGGTGCCCCGGACCCGATCGCTCCGGGCCGAGTACCGTC
>JBFXAS010000115.1:0-15185 GCA_050184075.1 Gemmatimonadales bacterium | reverse complement strand
GCCTCCTCCAGCCGATGCGTGGCATAGCCGGCCTCGTGCAGCGCCCGGCCCAGGCGGAGCACGAATCCCAGGCGGCCATCCGCGGCCGCCCGATCGGCGGTGGTGAAGACATCGGTCATCGCGGCGGAATCATAATGCCGCCGCCACCGCAACTCGTGTCCACCCTCCGCCGGCACTAAGATCAGAGACCCGGACTCTCCTCCTCGAACCCCGGAACCACCTCATGCCGGTCGCCTCCAGATTCTCGAGCCTCGGCGCGCTGGTCGTGGCGCTCGCCTCGCCGTTCGCCGCGCCGGCCGCGGCGCAGCGGAAGCCCGCGCTCACCCCCAACGACTACGGGCGCTTCGAGTCCGTCGGCCGGGCCGCGCTCTCGCCGGACGGACGCTGGATCGCCTACCAGATTACCAGGGTCGACGAGCGGGCCGAGCTCCGGATCGCGCGCACCGATCGCGACTCGACCCGGGCCGCGGCGTGGGGCACGCGGCCGGTGTTCTCCGCGGACGGCCGGTGGCTCGCCTGGTCGATCGGCGTCTCGCCCGAGGAGCGCAAGCGGCTCGAGAAGGAGAAGAAGCCGGTTCGAAGCGGACTCGGTCTGCTGGACCTCGCAAGCGGCGTGGAGCGGGTCGTTCCGGAAGTCGCGTCGTTCGAGTTCGATCCGGGCGGCCGGTTCCTCGCGGCTCTCGGCTACCCGCCCGACGAGCCGAAAGGGAAGGGGGCCGACCTCAGGGTGATGGACCTGGAGACGAGCGCGGAGCTCACCATCGGCAACGTCACCGAGCTGGCCTGGAGCGACGCGGCGCCGCTCCTCGCGCTCACGATCGCGACCGGCGCCGATCGCGGCAACGGCGTGCAGGTCTATGACGCGGCCACCGGTCGCCTCCGCGGCCTCGACGCCTCGAGCGCGGCGTATCGGCAGCTCGCGTGGCGGAAGGACGCGAACGACCTCGCGGTGCTCCGCTCGGTCGGGCCGGCCAGCACGAAGGGCGCGCGCCACACCCTCCTCGCCTGGCGCGAGCTGCGCGGTCGCCAGCCGGCGCTGCTCCAGCTGGAGCCGCGAAGGGCGGGGCTGATCGACACCCTCGAGGTGGTGCAGCACCGCCGCCCGGCCTGGTCCGACGACGGCACCAGGATCTCGCTCGGCCTTCGACCGGTGCCCGACTCGCTCAGGCACGGTCGCCCCGCTGACAGCGCGAAGGCCGCCCCGACCGACAGCGGCGGCTCCTCCACCAAGGTCGCCGATGAGGACCTCGCCCAGATGCAGATCTGGAGCACCAGGGACGTGCGGATCGTCCCCCAGCAGAAGGCCTCGGCCGAGCGCGACGCGAGCCGCACCCTGCTCGCGGTGTGGGAGCCGGACTCGAACCGCCTGGTGCAGGTGGGAACCGGTCTCCTGGAGAGCGCCGAGGTGGCCGCCGACTTCGCGCATGGGGTGGAGCGGGTCTCCGAGCCGTATCCCTGGGGCGAGATGTTCGGCCGGCCCTACCACGACGTCTTCGTCGTCGATCTCGCCAACGCCGCCCGCTCCCAGGCCCTCGACTCGGTGCGCTACAGCTGGCTCGGCCCGAGCGGACAGTACTTGCTCTGGTTCGACGGTCGCGACTACTGGTCCAAGAGCATCGTATCGTCCGAGGAGCTGAATCTCACCCGCGATCTGGGAGCCGTCTTTGCCGACACGGCGTACGACACGCCCACCGACCTGCTCCCGCCGCACGGAGTCGGCGGCTGGGTCCAGGAGGACGGTGCCGTCTTCCTCTACGATCGCTATGACGTCTGGCGCGTCGCCCCGGACGGGAGCGGCGCGGTGCGACTCACCGATGGCGCGCGGGAGCAGATCGTCCACCGCGTGGTCGACCTCGATCCCGAAGAGGAGGCCTTCGACGCGCGGGCCTCGCTCTACCTCTCCCTCCACGGTGAGTGGACCGAGAAGCGCGGCTTTGCTCGGGTGACCCCGGGAGGCGAGGTCGAGCGCCTGGTCTACGACGATCGCTATTTCGCCAGCCTCCAGAAGGCCGATAGCGCCGAGGTGCTGGTCTACCGCGCCGAAGCCCGGGACGATTCGCCGGACTTCTTCGCCGCCGGGATGAACCTGCGCGAGCCTCGTCAGGTCAGCGCGACCAACCCCTTCATGGGCGAGTACGCCTGGGGCCGGACCGAGTTGATCGAGTTCCAGAGTCAGACCGGCCGGCGCCTCCAGGGCGTGCTGCTCTACCCGGCCAATCACGATCCCTCGCGCCGTTATCCGATGATCGTCTACACCTACGAGATCCTCTCGCCGCAGGCCCACCTCTTCGAGGTGCCGAGCGAGCGGGACTACTACAGCTTCGTCTCGTGGACGGAAGCGGGGTACTTCGTCCTGATGCCGGACATCGTCTTTACGGCGCGGGCCCCGGGGCCGAGCGTGGTCCAGACCCTCGAGCCCGCGGTCGCCAAGGTGGCGTCGATGGGGCTGATCGATCCGAAGCGCGTGGGTCTGATCGGGCACTCCTGGGGCGGCTACAACGCCGCCTTCGTGCCCACCCGCAGCAAGGTCTTCGCGGCCTCCGTGGCCGGCGCGCCGCTTACGGACTTCGTGAGCTTCATGGGGCAGATCCACTGGACGCCGGGCGTACCGGAGCTGACCCATTGGGAGACCGGGCAGGCGCGGATGGAGGTCCCCTACTGGGAGGACCCCGAGGCGCACCACCGCGCCTCACCGGTGCACAAGGTCCAGGAGATGGAGACTCCGCTGCTCCTCGCCCACGGCGACAAGGACGGGGTGGTCGAGTTCTTCCAGTCCACCGAGTTCTACAACTTCGCCCGCCGCGCCGGAAAGCAGGTGGTGCTGCTGGTCTACGAGGGAGAGAACCACGGCTTCGTCAAGAAGGGCAACCAGATCGACTACCACCGCAGGATCCTGGAGTGGTTCGGCCACTACCTGAAGGGCGAGCCCGCGCCGGATTGGATCGTCAAGGGCGTGCCCTGGGAGAGACAGCGCGACGAGATTCGGCGGGTCGCCGGCGGCGACGAGCAGCCGGACCCGAAGCCGTGACCCGGCTCAGCTCCGGGCCTGCTCCTTCGCCCATGAGTCCCTGAGCGCCACCGTGCGGTTGAAGACCAGCGCGTCGGGACGCGAGTCCGCCGAGTCCTGGACGAAGTAGCCGGTCCGCTCGAACTGGTACTGCGTCTCGGGTGCGTCCCGGGCCACGCTCGGCTCGATCTTGGCCCCGCGGAGCGTCACCAGCGAATCCGGATTGAGCACCGAGACGAAGTCCTGCCCCTCCGGGAGCCCGTCGGGATCGGGCACCGTGAAGAGCCGATCGTAGAGCCGGAGCTCGCAGGCGAGCGCGTGCGCCGCCGAGACCCAGTGGATCGTGCCCTTCACCTTGCGTCCGTCCGGAGCGTTGCCGCCGCGCGTGGCCGGGTCGTAGGTGCAGCGCAGCTCGACCACCTCGCCGCGCGCGTCCTTCACCGCCTCGGTGCAGGTGATGAAGTACCCGTAGCGGAGCCGGACTTCCCGTCCCGGCGCCAGCCGGAAGAACTTCTTGGGCGGGTCCTCCATGAAATCGTCCCGCTCGATGTAGAGCTCCCGCGAGAAGGGCAGCATCCGGGTGCCGGTCTTGGGCACGTCGTGCGGGTAGTAGGAGGCCTCCAGCTCTTCGGTCTGGCCCTCGGGGTAGTTGGTGATCACCACCTTGAGCGGCCGGGTCACGCAGAGCACCCGCGGCACCTCGAGATTGAGCGCGTCCCGGACGTGGTGCTCGAAGGTGGCCAACTCGGTGCGGGCCGGGCTCCGCGCCACCCCGACCGCGTCGCAGAAGCTCCGGATCGCCTCGGGCGGCACGCCCCGCCGGCGGATGGCCGCGAGCGTGGGCATCCGGGGGTCGTCCCATCCGCTCACGTGACCCTCGTTCACCAGCCGGAGCAGCTTCCGCTTGCTCACCACCGTGTAGTCCAGCTCCAACCGGGCGAACTCCGTCTGCTCCGGCGGCCGCTCGAAGCCCACCTCGCGCACCAGCCAGTCGTAGATCTCCCGGTTGTCCTTGAACTCGAGCGTGCAGAGCGAGTGGGTGATCCCCTCGATCGCGTCAGAGAGCCCGTGCGCGAAGTCGTAGAGCGGGTAGATGCACCACGCCGTGCCGCGCCGATAGTGCGAGGCGTGACGGATCCGGAGCAGCACCGGATCGCGCATGATCATGTTCGGGTGGGCCAGGTCGATCCTGGCCCTGAGCACGTGCGCCCCGTTGGGGAACTCGCCCGCCTTCATCCGCTCGAGCAGCGCGAGGTTTTCCTCCGGCGACCGGTCGCGAAAGCGGCTCGGCACGCCGGGCGCGGTGACCGTCCCGCGATGGGCCCGGATCTCCTCTTCGCTCTCGCTGTCGACGTAGGCCTTGCCCTTGTTCACCAGCCGCACCGCGAACTCGTAGAGCTGCTCGAAGTAGTCGCTGGCGTAGAGCTCCCGGTCCCACTCGAAGCCGAGCCAGCGGACCGCGTCCTTGATGGCCTCGACGTACTTGATGTCTTCGGTGGTCGGGTTGGTGTCGTCGAAGCGAAGGTTCACCTCGCCGCCGAACTCCCGGGCGATCCCGAAGTTCAGGCAGATCGACTTGGCGTGGCCGATGTGCGGGAAGCCGTTGGGCTCCGGCGGGAACCGGGTCCGCACCGGACGTCCGAAGCGCCCGCTCTCCACGTCGGCGGCCACCATCTGGCGGATGAAGTCGCGACGGGGTGTCTCCAGGCTCACGGCAGCGCTCGATCTCGGCTGAGGGGCTAGGAGGATGGGGCCGGACCCGGTCGAAGTCCAGCCCGCGTCGTGCAAGTGGCTCGCGTACTCGACCCCGGCAAGGATCCCGCGGCGGGACTCGCCCTCGGGCGCGGGGGGCGCTATGCTCCCCTCGAACCGCGACCGCGCGCCCCGCCAGGAGGGCCGTTGACCGACGATCGACCCCTGCCGGACCCCCGGATCCACCCGATTCTGATCCGCTACTCGCAGGGCCTGGTCTCCGCCTACGACGCCGCTTGCGAGATCCAGGACCTCGGCCTCGAGGGCTACCACGACCCGAGCGCGGGCGACGTCGTCTACTGGGCCCGAGCCACGGGTATCGGGATCCCGGCGCCGACCGAGGAGGAGGCGAAAGCCGAAGCGGCCGAGATCCTCGCGCGGCTCCGGCGGCGGGATGACTGAGGCAATGGCCGGGGTCTCGCCGGATCGACATCAGAATCAGATGGAGGACTTCGCGTGAGACTGAATCCGATCGCGATTGCCGCTGCTGCGCTGTTGGCGCTGCCGACCGCCGTCGCTGGGCAGAGCACCGGCCAGCTGACCGTGGCGCCAGCCACCGTGACCATCGAGGTCGGTGCCAAGACCCGCCTCGTGCCGACCCTCAAGGACGCGAGCGGGAAGGTCGTCACCCCCGACACCGTGGTCTTTCTCTCCGACGCCTCCCGCTCCCTCGACGCCATGGCGGACGGCACCATCGAAGCGGTGCAGGAGGGGCAGTACGTGGTCACGGTGCTCGCGCGCGCCAGTGGCCGGACGGCGACGGCCCGGGTCCCGGTCACCGTGCGCCCGCCGGCCCCGGCCCGCGTCGAAGTGCTTCCGGCCCTCGACCGGATCTACGCCGGCGCCGCGCTGCGCTTCCGAGCCAGGGTCACCGACCGAGTCGGCGCGGAGCGGCCGGATCAGCTGGTCACCTGGGAATCCAGTGCGCCGGCGGTCGCCACCGTCGACCAGGGCGGCCTGCTGAGCGCGCTCGCGCCCGGCGAGGTCGTGATCCGCGCCCGGACCGGCGAGGTGGTCGGCGAGCGGCGCTATCGGGTGGTAGCCAACCCGGTCGCGTCGCTGGCCCTCGAGACGGATCGCGCCGAGGCCCGCACCGGCGACGTCGTCCACTTCCGCGCGGTGGCGCGCGACGCCCGCGGCAACGTCGTGAGCGACGCGCCCGTCACCTTCGCCGTGGTGCCGCAGAAGGGCGTGCCCGTCACCCACGAGCCCCAGGTGCAGCGCTTCCGCGAGGGCAGCGTCCAGCGCGAGCTGGTGCCGCGCTATCCCGTGGCCGAGATCGACGAGCGCGGCCGCTTCGTCGCCGAGGATGCCGGCGAGTTCACCGTGCTGGCGAGCGGCCCCGGCCACTCGGCCTTCCGCACCATCCGGATCACCCCACGTGAGGTGAGCCGCAAGGTCGAGCTGGTCGGACGCGGCGCCGTGACCGGGCTGCAAACCTCCGACCTCTGGATTTTCGAGGGCGTCGACGGCCGAGACTACGCCATCACCGGCACCCACTCGGCCAACGGCGAAGCCTATTTCTGGGACGTGACCGATCCCGGCAACCCCGTCGCGATCGACACTGTCACCGTGGACGCCCGCACCGTCAACGACGTCAAGGTCTCGGAGGACGGCCGGATCGCGGTGATCTCGCGCGAGGGCGCCTCGACCCGCCGGAACGGGATCGTGATCCTCGACGTCACCAACCCGCGACAGGTGGAGACCCTCTCGGTCTTCGACGACCAGCTCACCGGCGGCGTCCACAACGTCTTCGTCGCGGGCGGGCACGTCTACGTCGTCAACAACCTCCAGCGCCTCGACGTGATCAGCATCGAGGACCCGCGCGCGCCGCGGCGGGTCAGCACCTTCGAGGTCGACACCCCGGCCCACCTGGTCCACGACGTCTGGGTGGTCGACGGCATCGCCTACGTCTCCTACGTCTTCGACGGGGTGATCCTGCTCGACGTCGGCAACGGGGTCGCGGGCGGGAGTCCGTCCAACCCGGTCCGGATCGCGAGCTACGCCTATCCGGTGGACGTGAGCGGCGAGGTCAGCTTCGCGGTGCCGGCCCACAGCGCCTTTCCCTATCGGAGCTCGACCGGCCGCTCCTACGTCCTGGTGGGCGACGAGAGCTTCCGCCGGGCCGCGACCAATCGGGCCGAGGGCGCGCCCGCGTTCGAGACGACGGGGTACATCCACGTGGTCGACTTCACCGATCCCAAGAACCCCGAGGAAGTCGCCCGGGTCGAAGTGCCCGAGGCGGGGTCGCACAACTACTGGATTCAGGGCGACACCCTCTACGCGGGCTTCTACAACGGCGGGCTCCGGGTCTTCGACCTCTCCGGCGAGCTCAAGGGCGACCTCTATCGCCAGGGCAGGGAGATCGCCTCGTATCTGCCGTACGACCCGAAAGGGCTGACCCCGAACTCGCCGCGCACCTGGGGCGCGCAGTGGTACAAGGGGAACATCTTCCTGTCGGATACCAACAGCGGGCTCTGGGTAGTGCGGCTCGAGCCGAAGAAGGAGCTGGTCCCGTAGCGGTCGGCTAACCCCCGCGAGTCCAGAGCAGGATCGTGCAGGAGCTGGCTTGGGTGTCGAACTGCATCGGTCGCTCGACGGGGCTGCGGTAGACCTCGATCGCCTCGAACCACTGGACGGGAAAGGTCCGCACGTCGAACGAGGGTGACTGCTCGACCAGCGCGCCGTCCAGCCACACCGCGATCATCGCCCGCTGGTTGGCAGCGAGGCTCCCGCCCGATCGGGGGCAGGCGACCCGATCGCCGCCGACCAGCAGTCCGGCCCGCCGGAGGACGTTGCCCAGATCGAAGGGCGCCCAGCGCTCCAGCTCCTCCGGTCCGATGAACGCCGAGGCAGGCGCCGGGCTCGCGAGCGCCCGTTTGGCCACCTCGGCCAGCCTGCCGCGGTACTGGCGGCCCCGGACCTCGACGACGATCTCCGGCAGCACCTGCGGCATCGGCCCCAGCACCACCTCGAGCGCGAGTGTGTCGGCGCTCCCCAGGGTGACCGCGAGACGCTCGGGACGGTAGCCGATCGCCCGAACGATCCAGAGCCCCGGACCCGCCGCGAGCCCCGTCAGCCGAAACGCCCCGGCGGCCGACGCCGTCGCCCGCTCTCGAGTGGTCAGGCTGACGATCTCCGCCGAGCCGATCGCCCGACCCGCGGTGTCCCGCACCACCCCTTCGAGCACGGACGCCTGCGCCGCCGCGCCGCGTGGCACGAGCGCGAGTGCCATCAGCCCGAACAGGACCGGTCGGCAGCCAGAGCCCATCGCGACCTCCCCGGTCAACGATGAAGCGGCCGGCTCGGGTCCGCAACCGTGCTGCCCGGGCGGGTTAAGAGCGGCTAAAGCCAGCCCGTCCAGCGTCCGAGCAGCACCAGCAGGCCGATCACGTAGATCGTCCCGAAGATCTCCTTGTTGTACTTGGCCAGCCATTCGGGGTGATAGATGTCGAAGTTCGGCCGGCGATCCTCGGTGTAGCGCGCCGCGATCGGCGTGAGCGGGCAGCGCCACTGGTTGAAGGCTAGCTCCAGCACCTCGACGAAAACGACTCCGCTCAGCATGGCGGCCGTCCGGAAGCGACCCGCCCACGCCAGCGGCGCGATCGCCACGACCGAGCTGCCGAGCACCAGCCAGGCGCCCGTGTGAATCAGGCGGACCCTTCGGAGCGCGGCGGCGCCATCGCTTGAGGTCGTCGTCACATTCGCCAACCCAACAGGTTCCAGTAGCCGAGCGACCAGGCGAAGAGCAGCGCGATCAGCACCATCGCCGCGAGCCGCCACCGCTCGCCCGGCGTGCCCGCGCGCTGCCTCCAAACCTGCCATGTCGCTGCGCCCGCCGCCACCGCCAGGGCCAGCCCGATGAGCGGCAGCGCCAGCGCGACCTGGAGCAGCCTCGGCGAGGCCGAGAGCAGCGTGGCCTCGTTCGAGAAGGCCGCGACGAGCGCGATCGCGAAGGCCAGGTTGGCGGTCGCCATCCCCGCGACGAGCCGCCGCCCTCTCCTGAGCGGAATCGGCTCGGCGGCACCGCGGCCCCGTCGTCGCCATCGGTCGAGCGCGCCGATCAGCACGCCACCGAACGAAAGCAGCGCGCCAGCCAGGATCGCCAGGTGGAGCCGCGGCGCGCCGTGCCACGGCTGGCGCTCGAGCGCCATCATCGGCGTGAGGTCGTAAAAGGCGTGCGTGGCCCGGCCGGCTTCGCCGAGCCGGAAGGCGATCCGGGTCGAGCCGCTGCGGTCCTGGAACAGGAGCGAGTCGATCGGCACGACCTGCATCGCGCCGAAGGGCAGGGCCACCTCGAGCGCCGTGTCGTCCAGCGCCCTCACCGGCATCGCGGCGATCAGTCCGAACGCTGTCTGGAAGGTGGTGTAGGATTGCCGGTTGAAGAGATAGCTGCCGATGAAACGGTCGAGACCGCCGTGATCGACCCGCGGTGTCGGCCTTGACGGGTAGTAGTGCGCGAGGAAATCGTCGAGCAGCCGGCCGAACGCGATGTGACTCCCGGTGTCGGTGTTGAACGACGCGAAGAGGCCGAGCCCCTCCTCCGGCATCAGCGCCAGCTCCGTGTGGAACCAGCGCGAGCCGCCGCCGTGCCCGATCACCCGGACGCCGTGGCTCGACTTCTCGTAGAAGCCGAGCGACCATCCGTTCACCCTCGGGTCGTGGACGAAGGCTCGGCCGTGCATCAGCGCCAGCGTGGCGGGCGCCAGGATGCGTGGGCCGCTCGTGTCGGGAGCGAGATGAGCCAGCATCCAGCGCGCCATGTCCGCCGCGGTGGAGCTGATCGCCCCGGCGGGCCCGGCCCCTTTGATGATCTCCCACGGCTTCGCCACAAAGACGCCGCTCTCCCAGCCGTAGCCTTCGGACATCGCATCACGCATCCCATCGGGTAGCGGCTGCCGCGCGGTCGTCCATCGCATCCCGAGCGGCCCGAAGACGTTGCGCTCGAGGTAGTCCTCGTAGCGCGAGCCGGACACCCGCTCCACGATGTAGCCCGCCAGCGCCGCGCCCCAGTTGGAGTACGACGAGAACCGCCCCGGCTCGCGGACCCGCGCGGGCCGATGGCTCGGCAGCCACTCGGACAGCGGCACGTTGTCGGCCGGGTCGGTCGCTTCCTGGTCCCGGTTGTCGTCCTCGAAGCCCGCCGTGTGAGTCATCAGGTGGCGGAGCGTCACCGGCGCCGCGAACGTCGCGGGGATCGTGAAGTCGAGGTACGCGTTCACGTCGCGGTCGAGATCGAGCTTGCCTTGCTCGACCAGCTGCATCACCGCCGTCCAGGTGAACGTCTTGGTGACCGAGCCGATCCGGAACAGCGTCCGATCCGGATCGACCGGCGTCCTGGCCGCGACGTCGGACCAGCCGTACCCCTTGCTGAGGAGGACCTGGCCGTGGCGCACCACCGCGATGACGCCACCGGCCACCCGCCGGTCTGCCATTGCCGCGCCCACCAGACCGTCGAGGAACGCCTCGAGCTCGGCCGGATCGGTGGGACCGCGCGCGGTCGAGTCGCTGAAGTGGATCGGATTGTCGGACGCGGGGCCGGCGCCGCCCGTCTGAGACGAAGCGACCGCCGCCAGCGCACAGAGTGCCAGGCGCATCGTGCGTATGTGACGAGGGGGGAGGTCAGAGGGACTGCTCGCGACCGAAGGGGACCGCCGATACCGTGGCCGCGCGAACCGCTACCTGCTTCGGCAGACAAGCTGGGCCGCCCCAGCGCGGCTGTCAAGCGCTTCGCGAGGCCTGGAGATCGCCAACCTGACTAGGTTGCCGTGGCGCTGTACATTCGCACCGGACCCGAGCAAAGGAACGACCGATGGAGCTTACCGACGTCATCGCCCGGATGGGCGGCCTCCGATCCATGGCCAGCGAGCTGGGGGTGTCCGAGTCGCAAGCAGCCTCCGGCGCGGCCGCGCTGCTCCCGGCGATTCTCGGAGGCTTCAAGAAGCAGGCTCAGGCCCGCGCCGAGGCGCCCGACGGGCTCGGAGCCCTGCTCGGTCAGCTCGGAGGTGGAGAGCTGCTCGACGATGTGCTCGCGCCGGCCCCCACCAACGTCAATCGCGGCAACGACGTCCTCGGCGCCATCTTCGGCTCCAAGGACGTGAGCCGGGCCGTGGCCCAGCACGCCTCCGGCAGCTCCGGCGTCGATCCCACGACGCTCAAGCGGATGCTCCCGATCCTCGCGATGGTCGTGACCGGCCTGATGGCCAAGCAGCGCTCCAGCTCGTCACAGCAATCGGCCGCCGGCCCTGGTGGCCTCGGTGGCCTGCTCGGTGGGCTGCTGGGCGGCGGCGCTCGGGGCGGCTCGTCCGCCGGAGGGCTCGGCGGCCTGGCCTCCATGCTCGATGCCGACGGCGACGGCAATCCGCTCGACGACATTCTCGGCATGATGGGGCGTTAGGAACGGTGCGACGCCGGCCCGGCGGCCGGTGGGACAGGACGCAACGCAGTCACCGGAGCCGGTCGTGGCTCTGCTCGCCCGTGGCCGCCTCACGCTCCGCCCCTCCGTCGCTCACGAACCCGAGCTTCTCGGCCACCCGGGCCGATGGCACGTTCTCCGGGACCACGAAGGCCACGAGCCGCTTCGCCTCTGCCCACGTGCCGCCGCAACACGAGCCATCCGCCGCGATCGTCTCGGGTACGATCATCACCGCCGCCAATCGTTCGCCCGGATGTCCGGCATCGCCCGAACGCTGTCGAGTAGCGCGTCGATGTCGCCCCGTTGGAAGAGCCGACCCCGGAGCGCCACTGCCGAGATCCGGCGGGTGTTGGCGACGGCCACCAGAGGATTGGCGTCGAGCAGCACGAGATCTGCCACCTTGCCGATCTCGATGGTGCCCACCGAGTCGGCCAGGCCGAGCCACTCCGCCGGGCTCGACGTCGCGCTCCGGAGCGCCTCGATCGGGCTCATCCCGAGCCAGTCGACCAGCAGCTCGAGCTCCCGGTGGAGCGACGCCCCCGGAAAGACGTTGAGCACCGCCACGTCAGCCCCCGCCATCAGCCGCACGCCCGCCTCCCGCAGCTCGCGAAAGTGGCGGAGCGCCGTCGGCCAGAGCTGATCGAACATCGCGCGACGCTCCGGCGTCGCCTCCTCCGCCTGCTCCCGCCAGTCGAGGATCAGGAAGGCCGAGAGGTAGGGTCTGAGCGGGTGCGTCGAGCCGGCGCTGTCGTCGACCAGGTGACGATAGTAGCTGGCCGGCTGAAGCACCGACGCCTCGACCGCGACCAGGGTCGGCACCACCCCGACGTCCCGGCGCGCCAGCTCGGCCCAGAAGGCCCGTCGTCGCTCCGGTGGAATCGAGTCGATCGAGGGCGGGATGAGATGCTCTACCCCGTCCTGCCCCGCCTCCAGGAAGAGCGCCGCCGAGTCGGTCGGCGCGTGGCCGACCAGCCGAAGGCCATGCGCGTCCGCGGCCTGGCCCAGGGCCAGGTAGGTCTCCCTGCTCTCGATCGTGCGGACCTTGAGGTGATCCAGCTCCAGCCTGGCGAGCGAGTCCACGATCCGCCGCGCGTCCTCCGGCGACGCCACCGCGATCCGCGCCCGCTCGAAGGGCTCGACCCGCGCCTCGGGCGGGTCCCGCCGCATCCGCTCGATGTTCCGAAGCGACTCCAGATACGGTCCCGCGATCAGCATCCGGGGCCCGATCCGCTCGCCGCTCCGAATCTCCCGCCGCCAGCGCAGCACTTCGGCGTGCTCACTGCCCTGGTCGCGAACCGTCGTCACGCCGTGCGCCACGTAGAGGCCGAGCGCCGACGCCCTCGTCTTGCTGGTGTGGACGTGCATGTCGACCAGACCGGGCATCAGATATCGGCCCGAGCCGTCGACCACCCGGGCGCCGGGCGGCACCGCCACGGACGCGGTCGGGCCGATGGCCGCGATCCGGCCATCGCTCACGACGACGGTCTGGCGCGGGAGCGTGTCGGGCCCACTCATCGGGATCACGGTGACGTCCCGGAACACGATCGCGTCGTTGGCCGCCGGCGCGGCCGGAGCGCACGCCGCCATCCCGAGCAGGAGCAGCGACCGCCTGACGTTCATCGGTGCGAGCCCCCCTGGCGCGGCGCGGCGGGCAGCGTCACCCCGTGCGCCGCGAGGTCGACCCGGTAGAGTCGCGCGATCCCGAAGCGGTCGCTCGTGAGCCAGAGGGTGCGCCGATCCGCGCTGAGCGACGCGCCGTACTCGTTGCCGAACGAGTTGATCGGAACCGGCAGCAGCCGGGGCTCGCTCCACCCTTCGGCGGTGCGCTCGGACCAGTAGAGGTCGTCGCCCCCGTGCGTGGCGGTCCGTCCCCCGCCGCCGGCCACCAGCATCAAGTCGCCCTCGGCGCTCACCCAGGCACCGTGCTCGTCGCCGGCGCTGCTCGTCGGCCCGCCCAACGCCACCGGCGCGGCGGCTCCGGGATCGAGCCGGTAGATGTCCCGCCCGCCCAGTCCCTCGGGGCGGTCGGACGAGAAGTACAGGGCCCCGTCCTGGGTCACCGCCGGTTGCTGCGCGCCGTCACCCGCGATCGACGCGGCGGCGGCGAATGGCTCGGGTTCGCTCCAGCCGTGTCCCCGACGCTCGATCGTGAAGAGCCGGAAGCGCGACGACACCGCCGTGTCTCCCTCGAGCCGGCGCGTCGTCGCGAAGACGATCCCGCGTCCGCCCGGAAGGAGCGCTGGCCCTCGCTCGCTCGCCGCGTCGTCGGCGGGTGTCGTGAGGGGTCGGACCGTCCAACCCGTGGCACCCTTGCTCGCCACCATCAGACGCTGCCGGGTCAGCCGCCGGCCGTGCTGCGTGAAGACCATGGTCTCGCCGTCCACGGCGACCGGATAGGAAAGACCGGAGTCCGGGTCGGTTGCCACCCCGTCCCAGGGGTGGAGCGCCGAGTGCGCTTCGAGCGACGGATCCACCGGGCCCACCCGCACCGCGGTGATCGGAAAGGGCCGTCCCACCATCACCACGCCGCGACTGGTGTCCGCGCCCGGAACGAGGCGGAATCCCGAGAGCCCGCCACCCATCCGGAAGTCGATCGTGTCGCCCGTCGTGCCGGACTCGTACATCGCGCCGATCAGCGAGTCGCGGAGCACCAGCGCGAGTCGGCCCCAGTGTTTGCCGTCGAGACAGCCCAGCTCGAGGCGGCCCGGAATCGTCTGCGAGCCGGCCGCGACCTGTACCTCGTAGCGACCCGTCCAGCGGCACGGGCCGGATTGAGCTCCCAGTGTGGTCGCCGTGATCAGCAGCGTCGCGGCCAGCGGGAGCGCTCGGTTCGGAATCATGACCATGCTCCTTCAAACGTCGGTTCGGGAAAAGCGCCAGATCGCGCCGCCGGCGCCCAAGACCACCACGCCCAGCCAGGCGGCAAGCGAGCGCCAGGGCGGAGCCGCGGACCAGCGCCCGAGGTCCTGCCATCCGCCCGGAGCCCAGACGGACGCGCTCTCGCCCACGCCGCCGAGCAGGTAGAGGACGCCGAGCCCGAGCAGCAGCGCGGCCACGCTGTCGCGAGTGATCGTGGTGGAGAAGAGTCCGAGTGCTGCGGCGTGCGCGGCCCCGACCCCGGCGAGCAGGATCGTCCCGAGCATCGTGCCGGCGGGAATCGGATGACCCATCGCGACGCCGATCCCGGCCACCACCACCGCTGAGATCAGCGCGAGCAGCGTTGCCAACGCCATGACCAGCGCCCCGCGAGCGATCAGCCAGCCGCCGCGCCGCGCGGGAAGCGACAAGGTGAGGTCCAGTGTCTGCTGCCGCCGCTCCGCCGCGACCCCGCCGACCGCGAGCGCGACGGCGATCACCGTCAGGAAGCTGGCCAGGCCGCCACCGGCCCAGGTCTGCCCCAGGTACACGTCGTATGGCACCTGCGCCAGCGCCTCGATCTGAGCCCGATCGGCGGCACTGAGCTCCCAGTTGCTCGGCACGCCACCGGCGACGCGCCGGAATCCCAGAGCCAGGATCGCGGCGTGCGTCACCACCACCATCCCCGCAACCAGGAAGCGGCCCCGGATCGACCACCACGCGTGGCGGAGCATCGCGCTAACGATCATGACCCACCGCCGTGAGATAGATCTCGCGGAGACCCATCGGCCTCGCCTCGACCAGCTCGCCCCGCGCGGCGAGCCCCTTGGGCAGCGACCCGTCCCAGCTCGAGGTCACTGCTTCGATCACTCCGTTTCGGATCTGCACCTCTCGGAGCCCCTCGGTCGCCGCCGGGTCGGGCGCTCCCTCGAGCCGCACCACCAGGCGCCGCCATCGGGATCTCATCTCGTCGAGCTCTCCCTCGAGCACGAGCGCGCCGCGCCGCAGCACCACGATCCGATCGCAGAGCCGCTCCACCTCGTCGAGCCGATGGGTCGAGAGCACGATCCCGCCGCCCTCGCGCGCGGCCACCTGCTCGAGCAGCGTGCTCCAGAGCTCCTCGACGGCGCTCGGGTCGAGCCCGTCGGACGGCTC
>JBFXAS010000114.1:0-15187 GCA_050184075.1 Gemmatimonadales bacterium | reverse complement strand
ACCGGCTCGTTCAGCTTGGGCTTCGTGACCCTGCCCGTGGTCTTTGCGAGCATGGGGCCCGCCGGCACGATCGTGGGCGCGGTCTGGTTCTTCATGCTCTTCCTGGCGGCGATCACCAGCTCGCTCTCGATGTACCAGCCGGCGATCGCGTTCCTCAAGGAAGCCCTGGGCATGAGCCACAAGAAGGCGACCAGCTGGATGGTCCTGCTCGGGACGATCGGGTCGGTGCTCACCATCTGGTTCACCCAGGGCGGCGCCTTCTGGAGCACGATGGACTTCTGGGTGGGGACCTTCCTGATCTTCGTGATGTCGATGATCCAGATCATCGCCTTCGCCTGGGTCTTCGGGATCGACCGCGGCTGGAAAGAGATGCACAGCGGCTCCGCGCTGCAGCTACCCCCGCTCTTCAAGTTCGTGATGAAGTACGTGACACCGCTCTACCTCCTGATCATCTTCGTGATGTGGCTCAAGCAGAACCTGGTGAGCGCGCTGCAGGCGGCGTTCTCGAACACCGGGTCGATGGTGGCGGTGCTGATGATCCCGGTGATGGTGGTGGCGCTGATGCTGCTGATCCGGACCGGTGAGCGCCGCTGGCGGGCCCAGGGGCTCGACATCGACAACAAGATTCCGGCGGACGGATAGGAGGCGACCATGACGACGGGTGGCTGGGCCATCATGCTGATCTCCCTCGCCGGGGTCTGGGGTCTCGCGCTCTGGTGTTACCGGCGGGTGCTGACCATGCCGGCCGACGACAGCTGAGTTTCCCGACACGGTTGCGCCGCCGGGTCGAGGCCTCCGGCGGGTCGCACCAGGCCCTGGGCCGCCGGGGGACCGGGCGCCGCGTCGGCTCGGGCCGGCGCGGCGCTCACCGCTCGCACACTCCGCATCTTCCTCAATCGAGGCGCTCCATGCGTAGATCCCTCGTCTTCACGACGCTAGCCGGCCTGCTCGCGCTCGCCGCCTGCGGCGGCACCGAATCGGGCGCCGCGCCCGGCCAGCCGCTCGCGGTTCCCGAGCCCGCGCTCGCATCGCTCTCGGCCGACCACCTGCACGCCAGCATCGAGCGACTCTCCTCGGACGGCTTTCTCGGCCGCCTGCCCGGCACCGCCGGCGAGGACAGCACCGTCGCCTATCTCGAGAGCGAGCTCCGCTCGCTCGGGCTCGCGCCCGGCAATCCCGACGGCAGCTACGTCCAGAAGGTGCCGCTGGTGAGCCTGACCCCCGACCCGAGCGCCTCGCTCACGGTCGAGGGGCCCGGCGGCCGGCGTCAGCTCACGTTCGGCCCCGACGTGGTGGCCTGGTCGAAGCGGGTCACCGAGCGATCGGGGATCGAGAGCTCGGGCGTGGTCTTCGTGGGCTACGGCATCGAGGCGCCCGAGTACGAGTGGGACGACTACAAGGGCGTCGAGACCGAGGGCAAGACGCTGGTGATGCTGGTGAACGATCCGCCGGTGCCGGATCCGAGCGATCCCTCGACGCTCGATCCCAACGCGTTCGGCGGGAACGCGATGACCTACTACGGCCGGTGGACCTACAAGTACGAGCAGGGCGCGGCCAAGAAGGCGGGCGCGGTGCTGATCGTTCACGAAACCGGCCCGGCCGGCTATCCCTGGCCGGTGGTGCAGGGGATGGGCGGGGAGCGCTTCGACCTGGTCACGCCCGATCGCAACATGTCACGCGCGGCGGTGGAGGGCTGGGTCACCGTCGATCAGGCGCGCGCCCTGTTCACGATGGCGGGACAGGACTTCGACGCGCTCAAGGCGCAAGCCGCGACCCGCGCCTTCAAGCCCGTGGATCTCGGCTTGAAGGCGAGCATGACGATCGACAACACCATCCGCACGGTGGATTCGCGGAACGTGGTCGCAAAGCTCGAGGGCAGCGATCCCAAGCTCAAGGACGAGTACGTGATCTACATGGCGCACTGGGATCACCTCGGCGTGGGCATCCCGGTCGACGGCGACTCGATCTATAACGGCGCGCTCGACAACGCCACCGGCACGGCCGGGCTGCTCGAGCTGGCGCGCGCCTACACCAGGCTGCCGACGCCGCCCAAGCGCTCGATCCTGTTCCTCGCGGTGACGGCGGAGGAACAAGGTCTGCTCGGATCGCAGTACTACGGGGTCGATCCCCTCTATCCGCTCGACAGGACCCTGGCGGCGATCAACATGGACGGCCTCAACGTGGCGGGCCGCACCAGCGACCTCACCGTGATCGGGATGGGCGCCTCCGAGCTCGACGACTACGCCGAACAGGCCGCCCGCGAGCAGGACCGGGTGCTCAAGCCCGATCCCGAGCCCGAGAAGGGCTACTACTATCGCTCCGATCACTTCAACCTGGCCAAGCAAGGCGTGCCGGCGCTCTACGCCGAGGGCGGGGTCGACTACATCGGCCAGCCGGCCGACTACGGCATCCGAGTCCGGGAGCAGTATGTCGCGGAGGACTATCACAAGCCGAGCGACGAGATCAAGCCCGAGTGGGACCTCTCGGGGGCGATCGCCGATCTGGAGCTGTTGCTGAAGGTCGGGTACCGGGTGGCGGCCGCCGAGCGGTTTCCCGAGTGGCGGCCGAACAGCGAATTCCGGGCGATTCGGGAGCGGCAGCTCCAGGGACGCTGAGGCGGAGCCGCCGCCCCGACGGCCTAACGCCGGGTCGTCGGGGCGCCCGCCTCGCTGATCCTGGCCGCCGCCGCCCGGTTGACCAGGATCCGGATGTTGTTGCTCTTGGGATCCACCGGCACCATGAAGAAGAAGGGCTTGTTGGGCGGGAAGCGATTGGTCGCGCCGACGATCCGCTCGCCGTCCTTGAACTCCACCTCGATCGCCTTGCCCCCGACCAGCCGGGGATCCCCGGGGGTCGGGTCCATCGCCTCGTTGTGGGCGGCGTCGCCGTCGGTGTCCTTGACGAAGAAGAGCGCCTTCAGGTCCTTGAGGGCGACTTCGATCGGTCCCGCCTCGGCTCGCACGTGGAAGCTCGGCTTGGTCGGGTCGACGTTCAGAGTCCGGCCCTTCACGGTGCGGCCGTCGAGATAGCGCGCGACGACGGTATTTTGCATCGAGTGACCTCCGCGATTCGTCAGGCTCCGAGCGCATCACCTTGCACGACCCGTGCCCTTGTGGGCCCTCCACCGCCGGACCGGCCCCGGCCGGGGTCGAGCCGGCTAACCGTTTGTGGTGCAACATGATGAGAACGCTGTTTCGGAGCGCGCCGACGCTCCTCGTCGGGCTCGCCGCGCTGACCTCGTCGGTGGTCGCGCAGGCGGCGACCGGAGGGGGCGGCGTTTCGCCCCGATTGCTCGACGACCTCGGCTTCCGGATGGTGGGCCCGACGCGCGGCGGGCGGGTGACCGCGGTGGCCGGCGTCTCGGCCCGGCCCGGCACGTTCTACTTCGGCGCGACCGGCGGTGGGGTCTGGAAGTCGACCGACTACGGCCAGCGCTGGCGCAACGTCTCGGACGGCTTCTTCGCCACCGGCTCGATCGGGGCGATCGCGGTCTCGGTCTCGAATCCCGAGGTGATCTGGGTCGGGACCGGCTCCGACGGGATCCGGAGCAACGTGATCGTCGGGAGGGGCGTCTACCGCTCGAGCGACGGCGGCCGCAGCTGGAACGGTCCCTGGCTCCCGACGGTCGGCCAGGTGGGGGCGGTGCTCGTCCATCCCGCCGATCCCGACCAGGCCTTCGTCGCCGCGCTCGGCAATCCCTTCGCGCCGAGCGCCGATCGTGGGGTCTATCGCACCAGGGACGGCGGTCGCACCTGGGCGAAGGTGCTCTTCGTCTCAGACTCGACGGGCGCGGTCGACCTCGAGCTGGCGCCGGACGACCCGCGGGTGATCTACGCCTCGATGTGGCGCGGCGAGCGGAAGCCCTGGACGATCATCTCGGGGGCCCGGGAAGGCGGGATCTACAAGTCGACCGACGGCGGCGACACCTGGACCAAGCTGGGTGGCGGCCTGCCGACCGGCCTCTTCGGCAAGAGCGACCTCGCCGTGAGCGCCGCCGATCCGAATCGGGCCTACGCGCTGATCGAGGCGCCGGTGGGCGAGGGCGGCGTCTACCGGAGCGACGACCGTGGATCTACCTGGCGGCTGGTGAGCACCCAGGCCAGCCTGCTCGATCGTCCCTTCTACTACACCAACATCGACGCCGATCCGACCGACGCCGACAAGCTCTTCGTCAACTCGACCGGGTTCTTCGCGTCGACCGACGGCGGCAGTACCTGGCAGCGGCGCTCCACCCCCCACGGGGACAACCACGACATGTGGATCGACCCGCGAGATCCCCGAGTCTGGATTCAGTCGAATGACGGTGGTGCCAACGTGACCCGGGACGGGGGGCGCACCTGGTCGACCCAGCTCAACCAACCGACAGCCGAGCTCTACCAGGTGGCGGTCGACGACCGCACGCCGTACTGGCTCTACGCGGGCCAGCAGGACAACAGCACCATCGCGGTGCCCAGCCTGCCGCCCGCCACCTGGAGGCCGGACCAGCCGGCCGCGTGGTGGAAGCAGATCGGCGGCTGCGAGACCGGCCCGGCGATTCCGAAGCCCGGCGATCCCGAGATCGTCTACGCCAACTGCAAGGGACAGTTCGGCCGCTACAACGATCGCACCGGCCAGGAGCAGGCGTACTGGGTCGGCGCGCGGGACCTCTACGGCCACAACCCGAAGGACATGCGCGACCGCTTTCAGCGGGTCTCGCCGATCCACGTCTCGCCCCACGACCCGGGGGTCGTCTATCACGCGTCGCAGTTTCTCTACAAGACCCTGGACGAGGGACGGAGCTGGGTCCGGATCTCGCCCGATCTCACGGCCAATCCCGTGGAAGGCCAGGTCATCTCGGGCGCGCCGATCACCCGGGACATCACGGGGGAGGAGTACTACAGCACCATCTACGCCGTGCGCGAGTCGCCGCACCGAGCGGGCACCATCCTGGTCGGGACGAACGACGGTCTGGTGCAGCTGACCCGAGACGGTGGGGCCACCTGGAGCGAGATCACCCCGACGGACCTGCCCCGCGGCGCCCGAGTGCAGCACGTGGAGTGGTCGCCGCACCGTCCCGGCACGGCCTACCTGGCGGCCTACCGCACGCTGCTCGGTGACTTCGCGCCCTATGGCTACCGCACCGACGACTACGGGCGGACCTGGACCAAGCTCACCACCGGCTCGAACGGGATTCCCGCCGACCATCCCGTGCGGGTGATCGTGGAGGATCCGAGCCGGACCGGTCTGCTCTACGCGGGCACGGAGTTCGGCTTCTTCGTCTCGCAGGACGACGGCGGGCGCTGGGAGTCGTTCCAGCGAAACCTCCCGGTCACGCCGGTCACCGACATCGTGGTGCACCGGAAGGACCTGGTGCTCTCGACCATGGGGCGCTCCTTCTGGATCATGGACGATCTCTCGCCGCTCCATCAGCTGGGCGCCGCGGTGGCGGAGGGGCCGGCGTATCTCTTCGAGCCGCGCGACGCCCTCCGGCTCAGGTACGCGGCCGGGTTCGGCCCGCCCGACTCGAGCGCGGCCAGCTATCCGCGCCCGGGGACCTACTTCGATTACCGGCTCAACCGCGAGCCCGCCGCGGTGCGACTCGACGTCCTGAGCGAGGACGGCCGGCTGCTCCGGAGCTTCTCCAGCGAGGCGGGCGGCGAGCGCGACCGGCTGCCGGCTGAGCCCGGGATGCGCGCCTTCGCCCTCGAGCGGGTGGGCACGCCGCGGCTCCCGAAGACGGTGGGCCACCACCGCTTCCGCTGGGACTTTGCGCTGGCGGGGCCCTGGTCGCCCGATCCCGAGCGGTCCGGACGGAGCGGGCCCTGGGTGGCGCCGGGGAGCTACCAGGTCCGGCTCACTGTGGGCGAGTGGAGCAGCACCCGCCGGCTTCGGGTGGTGATCGATCCGCGAGTCGCCGCGGACGGGCTCACCCCGGCCGACCTCGAGCGACAGACGGAGACGGCCGTGGCCGCGCGCGACCTGGTGAGCGAGGGCCGCGCGGTGCTCGATCGGGCGGAGACCGTGGCCACCGAGCTGACCGCGCTGGTGAAGAGCGCGCCGAACGCCGCCCGGCGGAGCGCCCGGGAGCGCGCGGCCGCGCTGGTCGGCGCGCTCACTGAGGACCGAACGGTGCGCTACCCGACCCCGGGCCTGGTCGACCAGATCGAGTATCTCTACCGGCTGACGCTCTCGGCGGACCAGCGGCTCGGCCGGGACGTGACCGAGCGTCTCGAGGAGCTCCGCGGGAAGCTCGCGGAGGCGCGCGCCCGACTCGAGGCGATCGAGCGGGAACGGCGTTAGGCGGTCCGACCGGATCCCCCGACGCCGGGGCGCCGGGGGGCGATTCGGACTCCGGCGCGCTACTTCTTCTCCCGCGCCTTCTCGAATCGGGTGGGAGGCAGGGCCTGCTCGATCGGCAGCGAGAGCGCGTCGATCTCGCCGTCGGGGTTCATGTGGAACTGGACCTTGGCCTCGAGTCGATTGCCCTCGGGCGGATCGGTCTCGAAGACGTCGTAGTGAAAGTGCTTGAGCGGCATCTCGAAGCTGTTGAACTTGAAGCTGAGGGCGCTCCCCGCCGTTCCGATCGTGATCTTCCCGTAGCCCGGATGCTCGTAGCTCCCGGCGTAGGCGGCCAGGGCATGGCTCTGCTGGGTGCCGGTCTTCCGCTTCTCGGCCGCCACCTTCTGGAGCGAGTCCTGCCGGGCGTAGCCGCGCTCCCGCCGCTCCTTGAAGCGGCCGTTCCAGTCGATCCGATCCAGCCCGAGCAGCCGGTCGTACACGTAGCGGGGCAAGAAATCCCGTACCGGAGTGCCGTTCAGGTTGGTGAGCACCATCACGCCGAGCGAGTCGTCGGGCAGGAAGCTCAGCTCCGCCGAGAAGCCGTCGATGTTGCCGCCGTGGTGGACCAGCTTGTGGCCGCGATAGGTGGTGATGAAGAGTCCCATGCCGTACTGCTGATGGCCGAGCTCGGTGTCCTGGAAGGGGCTCGGCGGGGCGCTCGGCATCACCATCTGCGGCGCCTGCATCTGGAACGCGTCGCCCTTGGCGATGACCTCCTTGCCGTTGAAGCTGCCGCCGGCCATGTGCATCCGGAGGTAGTACGACATCTCCTCGACGCTGGAGTTGATCGATCCTGCCGGCCCGACCGCGTCGAGGTTGCGGAACGGCATCCGCTTGGCGGGCTTGTCGCGCTCGGCGGAATAGGGGAAGGCGTAGTCGGCCGAGCGCTGCAGGTCGTCCACCGAGGCGTCGGCGGTGGTCATTCCCAGCGGCTCGAACACCAGCGACTTGACCGTATTCTCCCAGCTCGTGCCGTGCAGCTTACCGGAGAGATAGCCCGCCGTCATGAACATCAGGTTCTGGTACTGCCAGTAGCTTCGAAACTCCTTGGTCGGCGGCAGGTACTGGAGTCGGTGGTAGAGCTCTTCCCTGGTGAGCGGCGAGCCGTACCACATCAGGTCGTGGCGCGGGAGGCCCGATCGATGGGTCACCAGGTCGCGGATCGTCATCCGCTCGGTGGCTTCGTCGTCGTACATCCGGAAGTCGGGCAGGTAGGTCCGGATCGCTTCGTCCCAGGCCGCCTTCTTGGCCTTGACCTGGGCGGCGAGACCGGTCACCACGAACGACTTGGTGACCGAGCCGATGGCGAACTTGGTCTGCGGCGTGACCGGCGCCTTGGCCTCGAGATCCTTGTAGCCGTAGCCCTTGAGCAGGATCACCTCGTTGCCCTTGACCACGGCGAGCCCGATGCCGGGCACCTTCCATTCGGCCAGCAGGGTGTCGACCAAGGCGTCGAAGCTCTTGTCGAGCGGGTTCTTCGCGCCCTTGCGCTGTGCGGCCGCCGAGCTGGCGGACAGCAACAGGAGCAGGGCGAGGGTAAGCCAGCGGCGGACGGTTCTCTCTGACATCGCTCGGGCCTCTCGGCTCGGGGGGAGGCGCGCCCGGCAGTCGCGGTTGCTGGGGACGGGAGGCGCCGATTCGAGATTCTACCCGTATACCGTTTTGGATGCAAAAATCGGAGGCCGGGATCGGGGCCGGCCCGGTCAGTCGAGCTCGTCGATCGATCTCGGCCAGTCCGACTTGAGCAGCCGCGAGAGCGCCCGGTCGGCGAGCAGGCGGCCGTTGGTCTGACAGCGGGCGCAGTAGTTGGTCTCGTTGTCGGCGTAGCGGATCCGCTGGACCTTGGTGCCGCAGTCGGGACAGGGCTCGCCGAACCTGCCGTGCACCGCCATCTCGGGGCGGAACGCGGTCACCTTGGCGGGAAAGCCGCCCTTCCGCTGGGTCCGAAACCGCTCGATCCAGGTGGTGAGCGTCGCGCGAGCGGCTTCCCGGAGCCGCGCGATCTCCTCGTCGGAGAGCCGGCTGGTGAGAGTGAGCGGGGAGAGTCGGGCGGCGTGGAGGATCTCGTCGGAGTAGGCGTTGCCGATGCCGTCGAAGAGCGTCGGATCGGTCAGGGTCCGCTTGATGGTGTGATTCTCGGAGCGAATTCGCTCTGCGTACTGCTCGACGGTGCCGGCGAGCGGGTCGAGGCCTCCCCGGTCGATCTGCGCAAGCGCCTCGCGCCCGGCGACCACGTGAAGCGAGGCCCGACGCTTCGAGCCGGCTTCGGTCAGCACCAGGCTCCCCTCCTCGAAGTCGAGCGCGGCGAGGTTGAGCTTGGCCGCGAGCGACGCGCCGGGCGGCTTCCATTGGAAGCGGCCCGCGATCATCAGGTGGACGACCAGAAAGAGCTCGCCCTCGAAGCCGAGCACGATCCGCTTGCCGATCCGCTCGAGCCCGGTGACGGCGCGTCCCTCGAGCGCCGAGATCGGGGGCTCGACGCTGCGCAGCACGAAGGCACTCTTCAGCCTGACTCGCTCGAGGCGGCGGTCGAGCACGCGCTCTTCGAGCGCTTCGAGGTAGGTGAGGATGTCGGGCAGCTCGGGCATGGGCCAGATGGTGGTGGCGTGATCCGCCGAGAATCTATTCCGCCCAGGCCACTTGCGCGGGTCGGGGCCGTACCGTACCTTGTGCGGCGACAATTGAAGCTCGTGGCGATTTACGGCGTATTGCGGCCACGTTAATCCTCCGCTAAAAAGCCACGCGTCCGCGTGACCTTTTTGGCACCGGGCGCTCTTTATTTCCGGTGTCGAAGAACGTCTCGAAACGCGCGGCAGAAAGGAAGCTGCGCGACGTGACGACTCTCCAAGCCCCACCCTTGTCTCCAACGGTCACCACCCGACCGATCGATCTGGTCTGCGAGCACTGCGGCGAGCCCGCGGGTGCCACGGCCACCGCGGTGTGCGCGGAGTGTCTCGGCCCTCTGGTGCCGCGGTACGATCCCGAGCGCCGATTGCCCGGTGCTGCCGAGATCGCCGGGCGCGAGGGCTCGCTCTGGCGCTATCGCGAGTGGCTCCCGTTCGAGGGCGCTCCCGCGCTCTCCCGGGACACCGGCTGGACCCCGCTGATCGACGCGCCCGCCCTGGCGGCTCGGCTCGGTGTCGAGCGGGCCTGGATCAAGAACGACACCGTGTGCCACCCGAGCCTCTCGTTCAAGGATCGGGTCGTGAGCGCGGCGATCAACGCGGCGCACGGGCTCGGCTGCGAGGTGTTCGCCTGCGCCTCGACCGGCAACCTGGGCAACGCGGTGGCGGCGCACGCGGCGCGGGCGGGCCTGCCGGCGGTGGTGCTGGTGCCGGCCGATCTCGAGCCGAGCAAGATCCGCGCGACCACCGTGCACGGCGCCCACCTGATCCGGATCCTGGGGACCTACGACGACGTCAATCGTCTCGCGGTCCAGCTCGCGGATCGTTACGGCTGGGGCGTGGCCAACGTCAATCTGCGCCCGTACTACGCGGAGGGCTCGAAGACGGTGGCCTTCGAGATCGCGGAGCAGCTGGGGTGGCGTCTGCCGAGCGCGGTGATCGCGCCGATGGCGGGCGGCTCGCTGCTCTCGAAGCTCTACAAGGGCTTCAACGAGTTCCTCGACGCCGGGCTGGTGGAGGGGCCGTTGCCACGCCTGGCCGGCGCCCAGGCGACGGGATGCGCGCCGATCGCGCGCGCGTTCGAGCGGGGGAGCGTCACCGTCGAGCCCGTGGTGCCGGCGACCATCGCCCGCTCGCTCGCGATCGGGGCGCCGGCCGACGGCACCCGCGCCCTGGCGGCGATTCGCGGCACGGGCGGCACCGCGGCGCACGTCTCCGACGAGCAGGTCGTCGAGGGGATTCGGATCCTCGCGGAGACCACCGGCGTCTTCGCCGAGTCGGCAGGCGGCGTCACCGCGGCCGTCGCACTGGCGCTCGCGGAGCGCGGCTGGTTCGCGCCCGAAGACGAGGTCGTCCTCACCATCACCGGCCACGGGCTCAAGACGCCCGACCTCGTGGCCGTCAACGAAGCAGCCACCGCCCCGGTTCGACCCCGCCTGAAGGAGGTCGCCGATTTCGCTAAGACCCTGATCGACCGCACTGCGCAAGGAGCCTTCTGATGTCCGTCACGATCCATCTTCCCCAGATTCTCACGCGTCACGCCGAGGGCGCCCGCAGCGTGTCGATCGCGGGCGACACGGTCGGCGGCATCCTGACCGCGCTCGAGAGCCAGCATCCGGAGCTCGGCCGTCGGGTGCGCGAGGCGACGGCGCCGCCCAATCCGTTCGTCACGCTCTACCTCAACGACGAGGACATCCGCTTCCTCGGCGGCAACGAGACCCCGGTGGCGCCCGGCGACGAGCTTTCGATCGTCTCGGCGATCGCGGGAGGCTGACCCGATGACCGCGACGATTACCGATACCGTCTCCAGTGGCGACGAGCTGCTCTCCAACGCGGAGCTGCTCCGCTACAGCCGCCACCTGGTGCTGCCCGAAGTCGGCCTCGAAGGGCAGCGGCGACTCAAGCAGGCTCGGGTTCTGATCGTGGGCGCGGGCGGGCTCGGCTCGCCGGTGGCCCTCTACCTCGCGGCCGCCGGCGTCGGGACCATCGGACTGGTCGACTTCGACGCCGTCGACGAGACCAATCTCCAGCGGCAGATCCTCCACGGCACCAGCGCCGTCGGGACGCCCAAGCTCGACTCGGCGGAGGCCCGGCTCCGCGACTTGAACCCGCACGTCAAGCTCGAGCGGTTCGACGTCCGGCTCTCGGCGAACAACGCCCTGGCGATCCTCCGCGGCTTCGATCTGGTGATCGACGGGACCGACAACTTCGGCACCCGCTACCTGGTGAACGACGCCTGCGTCCTGCTCGGGATCCCCAACGTCTACGGGAGCATCTATCGCTTCGAGGGTCAGGTCTCGCTCTTCGCGACCAAGGACGGGCCGTGCTACCGGTGTCTCTTCCGCCAGCCGCCACCCCCCGGCGCGGTGCCCAACTGCGCCGAGGGTGGCGTGCTCGGCGTGCTGCCGGGGCTGGTCGGGACCATCCAGGCGGCCGAAGCGATCAAGCACATCCTCCGGATCGGCTCGTCGCTCACCGGGCAGCTGCTGCTGGTCGACGCGCTCGGTCTCCAGTTCCGGCGGGTCAAAGTCCGCAAGGACCCGGAGTGCCCGGCCTGCGGCACCCGCACGATCGATCGGCTGGTCGACGAGGTCGTGGCGTGCGAGGCGCCGGCGCCGCGTGGTCGGGGCGGCGTGGCGGAGATCACGCCGGTCGAGCTCGACGATCGGCTGAAGCGCGGTGACGGCCTGCTCCTGGTCGACGTGCGGGACCCATGGGAGTGGTCGCTCGCCCGGCTGAACGGGGCCCGGCTGGTGCCGCTCGATACGATCGGCGACGCGGCGGGTTCGCTGCCCAGGGATCTGGAGCTGGTGCTCTACTGCAAGGGCGGGGTCCGGAGCATTCAGGCTGCGCTCGAGCTCCAGGCGCGCGGGTTCGATCGGGTCACGAGCCTCGCGGGCGGGATCGGGCGGTGGCGGGACGAGGTGGACCCGAGTCTGCCGCGGTACTGACCCCCCGGCTGGGCCGGGCGCGCCCGTGAGATCGAGGCCCCGGCCAGTGCGCGCGGGCCAGCGGTCGATGGCTTCGCGAGGCTTCCGCGCCCGGTCCGCCAGGCAGCGCCCCGACGGCGCGCGGCTTCGATTGGGTCACGAGCCTCGCGGGCGGGACGGTCCGCCCAACGAGCAGCCGCGACCGGCGGGCGCTGCATCCTCCGACTCGCCGGGTGGATCGCCGGCCGCTGTCGCCAGCTGAGCGGGGCGGTCAGGGCGTGGGTTGCCCCGAGCCCTGGATCCTGGCGAGTCGCGCCATCAGGACGGCGGCCCGCTCGGCGGCCATTTTGAGCGACGGCAGGTAGACGCCCTCCTCGGGCGAGTGCCCGCCGAAGCCGTCGGGGCCGAGGCCGTCGAGGCTCGGGACGATGTCGCCAACGAACGCGATGTCGCCCGCGCCCCGACGGTCGGGTGGCAAGGCCTCGATCGCCGGGTAGCCGAGCGCCTGGCTGACGCCGTCGAACACCGCGAGCACGGCGCGACTCCCGTCCGAGGGCGGCATCCCGGGATAGCTGTCGGTGAAGGAGATCCGCGCGGTGGTGCCGGGGAGGTTCTCGCTCACGATCTCGCGCATCACGGCGCGGGCCGAATCCTTCTGGCCTTCGGTGAGGAAGCGGAGATCGCCCTGCACCACCAGCGACTTGGCGATGATGTTGGTCTTGCTGGCGACGGTGCCGCTCACCGCCATGCTGTCGAAGGTGACGTCGGTGCCGCCGACGATGGCGCCCGGATTGAAGGTGAGATACTGCTGGTTCGCGAGCCGCTCGCGAAAGCCGTTCAGGATCCGGGAGGCCTCGAAGATGGCGCCATAGCCGGTGCCGGGGCGGAAGATGCCGGAGGAGTGCGCCTGGCGTCCGGTGACGGTGAGGATCCAGCCGCTCGAGCCGCGCCGCGAAATCGTCGCGGTGCGCGCGTCGCCGCCTTCGAAGGCGAGGGCGACGTCGCTCTCCCGGGCCGCCTGGCGGAGCGGCTCGCGGGTCACCGCGACGGGACGGCCGGTGCTCTCCTCGTCGCCGGTGAAGACCACGCGAATCTCCATCTCGTCGAGCGCGCCGATCGAGGCGAGGGCCTCGAGCGCGAGGACGATCACCACGTCGCCGCCCTTCATGTCGGCGCTGCCGGCGCCGCGGGCGACGGTGTCGCGCCGGGCGAAGCGCTGGCCCTCGCCCTCGAAGACGGTGTCGAGGTGCCCGATGAGGAGGATCCGCTGGCCGTCGGGGTTGGCGCGGGGCCCCTTCCGCACGGCCACCAGGTGACCGCCGCGACGCATCTCGGGAGGCAGCTCCACCCAGGTGGTGGTGAATCCGAGCGAGTCGAGCCGGGCGCGGAGCACGGAGCCGACGGCCCGAACCCCGGCCGCGTTGAGCGACCCGCTCCCGATGTTCACGAGTCGCTCCAGCAGCGAGGCCGCGTTCTCGTACTGCCGGTGGATGTAGCCTCGGGTGCGGGCCTCGCGTGGGGTGAGCGGCTGCGCCTGGAGCGGCGCCCACGGGAGGGCCGCGGCCAGCCCGACCGCCAGCAGGATCCGCCGGCGGGCGATCGTCGTCGTTTCGGATGCGCGCATGCCGGGAATAGATTCGGGCATCGTCCCGGTGGCAACCCGGGTCGGCTCGTTTCATCTCGGATCGAAGGGACCGATGACCACATCTTGCGCGCCCGCGATCGTCCTTCCCGCCGGCTGTCTCGTCGCGCTGGGTCTGAGCCTCGTCCCCCGCGGGGCGGCGGCCCAGGTGTCGGCGTCGATCGAGTCGCAGCAGTCCGGCGTGTCCGTTCGCCTGCAGGCCGTGTCGGTCGTGAGCCCGCGGATCGTCTGGGCGAGCGGCGCGGGCGGCACCTGGGTCCGGACCGGCGACGGCGGCGCGACCTGGAGCTCGGGTGTGGTGCCGGGCGCGGACTCGCTCGAGTTTCGCGACGTGCACGGGTTCGACGCCCGGAGCGCGGTGTTGCTCGCCGCCGGGCCGGGCGAGCGGTCCCGGCTCTATCGCACCCAGGACGCCGGCGCCAGCTGGGAGCTGGTCTTCACCAACCGCGATCCGCGCGCCTTCTTCGACTGCATCGACTTCAAGGGCTCCTTCGGCGTGGCGATGAGCGATGCCGTGGACGGGCGATTCCCGTTTCTCAGGACCAGGAACGGCGGTCGCGCGTGGGAGCCGTATCATCCCCGCGGGGAAGACGCCGTGCCGGCGCTCGAGGGCGAGGGCGGGTTCGCGGCGAGTGGCACCTGCGTGCTGGCGACCGACGGCGGCTTTCGGATCGCGACCGCGGTTGGGGGCCGGGTGATCCAGTACTCCGCGCGCGGCGCCGAGGCCCATCAGACGCCCGTGGTGCACGGGAAGCCGACGGCGGGCGTGGCCACGATCGCGTTCCGGAGCCCGTCGGTGGGGGTGGCGGCCGGTGGCGATCTGGCGGTGCAGGACGGCTACACCGACAACGTCGCGGTGACCAGGGACGGCGGGCGGTCCTGGACGCTCGCCGCGCGGCCTCCTTTTCCCGGGCCGATCTACGGCGCGGCCTACACCGGAACCCGGAGCCGGGCGGTGCTGGTGGTGGTCGGGCCCAGGGGCGCGGCGTGGTCGGCGGACGACGCCGCCAGCTGGCAACCGCTGGCGGAGGGCAACTACTGGGGTCTGGGCTTCGCGGCGAACGGAGTGGGCTGGCTGGTGGGTCCGGCCGGCTCGATCCTCAGGGTCGAGCTCCGGAACCGCTAGCGCCTAACGCCTTCCCGCGCGGGCGATCGCGGCCTGGGCCTCCTGGCTCAGCACCAGGCGTCCGCTCACGGCGGCGCGGCGTTGGAGCAGCTCGTCCCAGCCGTCGGTGCCTTCCCAGAAGACCCGTTTGAGATCGCGCACCGCCGCCGGATTGGCTCCGGCGAGCGTGGCGACCCGGCTCTCGAGCCGCTGGTCGAGCGCCTCGACCGACTCCAGGATCTCGGCGTAGAGCCCGTGGGTCGCCGCCCAGGCGGCCGAGCGCCAGTCGGCGTCGACCGACATGGCCGCGAACGCGCCGGCGCCGACCTTCCGCTCGATCACCGGTCCGACCACGAACGGTCCAATCCCGACCGCGAGCTCGCTCAGCTTGACGGCGGCACCGCCGGTGGCGAGCGCGTAGTCCGCCGCGGCGATCAGCCCGACCCCGCCACCGGCCGCCTTGCCGTGGACCCGGGCCACGACGAACTGCGGAGCTCGGACCATCGCGAGGATCACCTTCGCGAAGCCGCTGAAGAACTGCTGGCCGCCCGCCGGGTCCGGCTCGGCG
>JBFXAS010000113.1:0-15194 GCA_050184075.1 Gemmatimonadales bacterium | reverse complement strand
GTGATCGACCTGGATCGTGGCGCGATCGAGACAATCCCCGAACGATGGCGCGGCGAGGTCGCCTTCATCGCGCGGGAGGCGGTGAGCAACGCGCTCCGACACGCCGGCGCCAAGCGGGTGGTCGTCCGGCTGGCCACCGTGGGCGTCGAGCGCCGGCTCGAGATCCAGGACGACGGCGCCGGGTTCGACGAGCGGGCCGAACGACGTGGCTTCGGGCTGTTGACGATGACCCGTCGGGCAGCACAAGTTGGCGGCGTGCTGACGATCCAGACCGCGCCCGGAAAGGGCACCCTCGTCCAGTTGGCCCTGCCGGCCACCGTGGAGCACGCCCATGGCTAGCCCGCCGATTCGCATCCTCCTGGTCGACGACAGCCCTTTCGTCCGGATCGGGCTGGCCGAGGTGCTCGGCCAGGACAAGGGCCTCAAGGTGATCGGACAGGCCACCACCAGCGAGCAGGCGGTGACCCGCGCCCAGGCGCTCGGGCCCGATCTGGTGCTGCTCGACGTCCGGATCCCCGAAGCGGGCGGGATCGAGGCGGGGCGGCGGATCCTCGAGGCGCTGCCTAATGTTCGGGTCCTGTTCCTCTCCGCCTTCGCTGAGGAAGAGCTGGTCCGCGCCGCCATCCTGATCGGGGCGCATGGCTATCTGCTCAAGGAGATCGACACCCAGTTCCTGCTCCAGTCGATCCGCCGGGTGGCCGCCGGCGAGTCGATTCTCGACCCGATGCTCCGTCACAGCATGGTCGACTGGGTCAACCGAAACGTGGCCCCCGCCTTCGACACGGGCACCTCGCTCTCCCCGCAGGAGGAGCGGGTGGTCCGCCTGGTCGCCGAGGGGAAGACCAACAAGCAGATCGCGGCGATCCTCGACCTGAGCCCGAAGACCGTTAAGAACTACCTCCACAACGTCTTCGAGAAGCTGGGCATCAAGCGCCGCTCGCAGGCGGCCGCGCTCCAGGCGCGGCGCGAGCTGGGCCAGCTGGGCGAAGCGAGCTAGGGGTAGTAACGCCGACCGGAGGCCGCGCGTTCGACCAGCGCCGGCGCCGGATCGAAGCGACCGCCATACCGGCCGGCCAATTCCTCCAACACCGTGACCACTGCCGGGGCCCCCGCCGCGTCGAGCGCGCGGAGCGGGCCGCCTCGGAAGGGCGGGAAGCCGATCCCGAAGATCGCGCCGATATCGCCGTCGCGGGGCTGGCGCACCACACCCTCCGCCTCCGCGCGCGCCGCCTCGTTGAGCAGCGAATACGCCAACCGGCGCTCCACCATCGCCTCGTCCACCGCCGCGAGCGGGTCCGCCCCGACCAGCCGATAGGCCTCGGGGTCGGGCTCGCCCTTCTTGCCGTTCGCATAGCGGTAGAAGCCCTTCCCGGTCTTGCGTCCGAGATGACCGGCCTCGAGCAGCTTGCCGAGCGCCGGCACCGGCTTCAATCGCTCGCCGAAGGCCTCGTGCATCACCCCGGCGCCCTTGCCCGCGACGTCGAGCCCGACCTCGTCCAGCAGCGTGATCGGTCCGACCGGGAAGCCGTACCGAACGGCCACCCGGTCGATGACCTCCATCGGCACCCCTTCGCTCACCATCCGGGTGGCCTCGGCCAGATAGGGCGAGAGGATCCGGTTGACCCAGAAGCCCGGTCGGTCCGCCACCACGATCACCGTCTTTCCCATCCGCCGGCCAAAGCGGACCGCGCTCGCGATCGCGTCCGGGCCGGTCTGCTCGCCAGGGATCACCTCGAGCAGCGGCATCCGATCGACCGGCGAGAAGAAGTGCATCCCGAGCACCCGCTCCGGATGACGCGCCTCGCGCGCGATCGCGGTGATGGGAATGGTCGAGGTGTTCGTGGCGACCAGCGCGGTCTCGTCCACCACCGCCTCGATCTCCGCCACCACTTGCCGCTTCACGCCGAGATCCTCGAAGACCGCCTCGATCACCAGGTCGGCACGGGCAAAGCCAGTGAAGTCGATCCCGCCGCTCACCAGCGAGGCGAGCCGCTGATGCTCGTGGCGGTCGATCCGCCGGCGCTTGAGCCGCCCGTCGATGATCGCGGTCGCCGCGCGGATCCCCCGGCCCACGCGGGGGAGATCGGCGTCCTTGAGCCTGACCTCGACCCGCGCCTGGGTGACGGCCGTGCCCGCGATGGCCGAGCCCATGAACCCGGCGCCCACCACGCCGAGGCGCCCGACCTCACGGGGGCGCGCCGGGACGCCGGGCGGCACCCCATCGTCCTTCTTGAGCGCGGTCGTCGCAAAGAAGATCCGGACCAGCTCCCGGGAGACCGGCGAGACCGCGAGCTGACCGAAGCCGCGCGCCTCCGCGGCAAAGCCGGCCGCGCGGCCGCGCTCGAGCCCGGTGCGGATCACGTCGAGCGCCGTGAGCGGAGCGGGATAGTGTCCGCCGGTCCGCTTCATCACCTGCCGGCGGGCGGTGCGATAGACGATCCAACGGCCAAGCGGGTTGCGGTCGAGCAACGCGCCCGCGAGCCCGCGGCCGCGCGCCGGCCGGGTCGGCTTCGGCTGACCCGAGAGCCGGACCGCCGCCTGGATCGCGGTGCGGAGCAGAATGCTCTCCGGCACCAGCTCGTCCACCATCCCGAGCCGGAAGGCCTTGGCGGCGCGCTCGCTCTTGCCGGCCAGGATGATATCGAGCGCCGCCCGCAGCCCGATCAACCGGGGCAGCCGCTGGCACCCGCCCGCGCCCGGGAGGATCCCGAGCTGGATCTCCGGCAGGCCGAGCTGAGTCTTGGGGTGATCGCTGGCCACCCGCCAGGTGCAGGAGAGCGAGAGCTCGAGGCCGAGGCCGAGGCAGGTCCCGTGGATCGCCGCGACGATCGGCTTGGGAAACCGCTCCACCGTCTCGAGGAAGCGATGACCCTCCGCGCTCATCCGCTGACCCGTTTCCGCGGAGTCGATCTTGACGAACTCGTTGATGTCGGCACCAGCGATGAAGCTGTCGCGTTTGCCGCTCGCGAGCACCACCCCCTTGACCGCGCTGTCGGCGCCGAGCGACGTCAGCAACTCGGCGAAGGCGGCGGTGGCGGCCGGAGCCAGGGTGTTCACCGACTCGCCGGGCACGTCGATGGTGACGACGGCGACCCCGCTGGGGTCGAGCGCGGAGCGGAAAGGCGAGGTCATGTCCGCTCCAGCACCATGGCGAAGCCCATCCCGCCCTGAGCGCAGATCGACACCAGCCCGAGCTCGGCGTTGTGCCGCTGCATGCCGTAGGCGAGGGTGGTGATCAGTCGGGCACCGGTCGCGCCGAAGGGGTGACCGATCGCGATCGACCCACCCATCAGGTTGGTTCGCTCCCAGTCGACCTCGCCCACCGGCTCGCTCCGGCCGAGGCGCTCGGCCCAGACCCGCGAGCCCCACGCTTCGACGTTCGACAACACCTGGGCCGCGAAGGCCTCGTGGATCTCCACCAGCCCCAGGTCGCGCCAGGCGATCCCGGCCCGGTCGAGCGCCATCGGCACCGCGAAGGCCGGTCCCATCAAGAGCTGCCACCCCGGGTCCACCGCGGCGTTGGCGTAGCTCCGCACCGCAGCGATGGGGATGAGGCCCAGGGCGTCCGCCTTCTCACGCGCCATCAGCAGCACCGCGGCCGCGCCGTCGGTGAGGGGCGAGGCGTTGCCGGCGGTGACCGACCCGTAGCGGCGGTCGAACACCGGCCGGAGCGCGGCCAGCGCCTCGAGACTGGTGTCGGCGCGCACTCCGTTGTCCGAGGTGGCGACCTCGCTCCCGTCCTTGCCGCCGAACCAGGGCACGACCTCGGCCGTGAGCCGGCCGTCCTCCGTGGCCCTGGCGGCCCGCTGATGGCTCATCAGCGCGTACGTGTCCTGGGCCTCGCGGCTGATCCCGTTCTCCTTCGCCATCTTCTCCGCCGACTGGCCCATCGACTCGCCGGTCGAGGGCTCGGCGATGCCCGGAGTGACAGGCACCAGGTCGCGGGGCCGGATCCGTCCGAGGACACCGAGCCGCTGCCCCAGACTCTTCGCGCGGCTGGCCGCCACCAGGATCTCGCTCATCCTCCGCGAGTGGAGGATCGGGATGTCGCTCAGGGTCTCCACCCCGCCGGCGACCACCACGTCGCGCTGGCCGAGACGGATCAGATCGGCCGCGATCGCGACCGCCTGGCCCGACGAGGCGCAGGCCCGGTTGAGCGAGAAAGCCGGAATGGTCTTGGGGAACTGTGGGAGGAGGCTCACCTCGCGGGCCACGTTCGGGGCCTGCACCGAGGGCACTACCTGACCGAAGATCACCTCGCCGACGTCCGCCCCGTCGATCCCGCTCCGGTAGAGCAGCTCGCGCGCGACGAATCGGGAGAGCGTGACCGCCGAGACGTCCTTGAAGGTGGTGCCGGCCTTGGCGAACGGGGTTCGGCAGCCGGCGACGATGACGGGCTGGCGCGGGTCCCTGACGGACACCGTTTACTTTCTTCGCTGGGCGACGACGCTCGCGAGCGCGGCCCACTGCGCCTCGTCGGTCGGCTCGTAGGCCTCGCGCCCGTGCACCACCTCGAGTGGAGCGACCAGGTTGGAGATCTCCCCGTGCTTGAGGAGATGGGCGTCCTTGGTCGGGCCCCAGCCGAGCTGGCGCTGGATCTCGAGGAAGGTCTCCATGATCAGCAGGCCGCCGGGGGCGACGGCCTCGACCACCCGGTGCATCCGGGGACGATCGAGATAGTTGAAGGCGAGCACGACGTCGAACGTGCCGGGGGGCCATTCACGCTCGAGGTCGGTCTCCAGCCACTCGACGGTGAGCCGGAGCCGCTCCGCCTCGCGGCGGGCCTCGGCGAGCCTGGCCCGATCCCGATCGGCGGCGACCACCCGGGCGCCGAGCGACGCGGCGGCGATCGCGTGGCGACCCGCGCCGCAGGCCACGTCGAGCACCCGGGCACCGGGGACGATCAGCTCACGATGCCAGGCGAACCAGTAGCTCGGGCGGCTCTCGAAGCTCGCAGTCGAAACGGACGGATCGATTGACAGACGCTCACCCTTGCGTACGAGCCACGGTCTGGGACCTCGCGAGCCACTCCTACGACCTGCTGGTCGTCGGAGGCGGGGTCACGGGGGCCGGGATCGCTCGTGAAGCCGCCCTGCGCGGTCGGCGGGTCGCCTTGGTCGATCGGTACGACTTCGCCTGGGGCACCAGCTCGCGATCCAGTCGCCTGGTGCATGGCGGGCTCCGCTATCTGGAGCACCGACAATGGCACCTGGTCCGCGAATCGCTCACCGAACGCAAGACCCTGCTCGCCCTCGCTCCGCATCTGGTGCGCCCGCTCTCGTTCGTCTTCCCGCTCTTCAAGGGCGACCGGGTCGCCCGCTGGAAGCTGGAACTGGGCCTCACCTTTTACGATCTCCTGGCCTCGCGCGGTAATGTGCCGCGCCATCGGGCTCTGAGCAAGCGAGCCTTGCTCGACCAAGAGCCCCTGCTCCGCGAGCGCGGCTTGAAAGGCGGGGCACTCTATTGGGATGCCCAGACCGACGACGCCCGGCTCACGCTCGCCGCCGTCCGGGCGGCCGCCAGGCAGGGCGCGCTGGTGGCCAACTACGCCTGTGTCACGGCACTGGACCAGGCCGGCGGGAAGGTCCGTGGCGCCACCGTGGAGGATCAGCTCACCGGGGCCCAGGCCACGATCGAGGCCCGGGTGGTGGTGAACGCCACCGGGCCCTGGTGCGACGCGATTCGGCGGCTCGAGGACCCCTCCGCAAGGCCACTCCTGGCGCCGACCCGGGGCGCGCACGTCATGGTGCCTCGCGCCAAGGTCGGCCATACCAACGCGATCACCTTCCTCTCGCCGATCGACGGACGGGTGATGTTCGTGCTGCCCTGGGGCGACCGGAGCTACATCGGCACGACCGACACCGACGCGCCAGCCGACCCGGACCACGTCACGACCACGGACGACGACGTCCTCTACCTGCTCCGCTCCGCCAACGCGCTCTTCCCGACCGCCCGGCTTGCGCCCGAGGACGTCTCGATGAGCTGGGCGGGTCTCCGGCCGCTGGTCGTCGCCGACGGCGGCAATGGCCGGGATCCGGGCGCTCGATCCCGGGAGCACCGGATCGTGGCCGGCTCGGGCGGAATGATCACGGTGGCCGGCGGCAAGCTGACCACCTTCCGGCGGATGGCCGTCGAGGTGATGGACCGGGTGGACCAGGCGCTCGATCCGTCGGCCAAGCCGCGCCCGGCCACCGACAGCGCCACCGAGCCCCTGCCCGGAGGCGAGCGATTCGACCGGACGACCGCGTTCACCCGGGGGGTCGCGCGCGGGCTGCCCGAGAGCACGGTCGCCCACCTGATCGGCCAGTATGGCTCGGAGGTCGGCTCGATCTTCGAGTTGGTGGCCGAGCACGACGCGCTCCGGGCGCCGGTCCATCCGCACCACGGGGCCATCGGCGCCGAGGTGGTGCACTCGGTCCGCGCCGAGCTGGCCCGTCGGCTGGACGACGTGATCTTCCGCCGTCTGTCCCTGGCCTACGAGACGCCGGACGCCGGCGCGGGAGCGATCGGCACGGTCGCCCAGCTGATGGGTCGCGAGCTCGGCTGGGACGAGACCCGGCGCCAGCAGGAGATCGAGCGCTGCCAGGAGATCATCGCCGCCGTCCCGCGGGGGCGCCCGTTATCTTGAGGCAACGGAGGAAGCCCACCGCATGTCCGCCCCATCGCCAGATCCGAACGTCTTCGAGACCGCCAACGCCGGCTTCGCCCAGGCCCTCTACGAGGAGTTCCTACGCGACCCCGCGTCCGTCGGCCCGGAGTGGCGCCGGCTCTTCGAGTCCGGTCGGGTCGGGGTCGCACCCCCGCCCCCGCCGCCACCGACCAATGGTGCGGGCGGCGACGGGGCCGGCCCATCACGGGACGGCGGCGCGCCCGGCTCGGTGGCGCTCAAGGGACCGGCGGCCCGCCTGGCCGCCAACATGGAGGAGAGCCTCTCGGTCCCGACGGCGACGACCTTCCGGGAGATCTCGGTTCGGGCCCTGGAGCGGCAGCGCTCGGCGCTGAATCGCGCCCTCAAGACCGCCGGGAAGGACATCAAGCTCTCCTTCACTCATCTGATCGGCTACGCGATGGTGCAGGCCGCGAAGCAGCATCCGGCGCTGGTCACGTCGTATCGGTCGATCGAGGGCGCGCCCCACCGGATCGAACCCGACGGGATTCACCTCGGCCTGGCGGTCGACATCGAGCGGAAGGATGGCTCCCGCGGGCTCGTGGTGCCGGTGCTCAAGCAGGCCGGGTCGATGTCGTTCGTCGAGTTTCACGGGGCGTACGAGCAGCTGGTCGAGAAGGCTCGGCTCAACCGGCTGATGCCCGACGACTTCGCCGGCGCCAACATCACCCTCACCAACCCCGGCGGGCTCGGCACCGTGGCTTCGGTGCCCCGGCTGATGGCGGGCCAGGCGAGCATCATCGCGGTCGGGGCGATCGGCTATCCGCCAGAGTACTACGGGCTCTCCAACGAGCACCTGGCGGAGATCGGGGTGAGCAAGGTGATGATGATCACCAGCACCTACGATCATCGGGTGATCCAGGGCGCCGAGTCGGGCGAGTTCCTGCGCACCCTCGAGAGCCATCTCCAGGACGAGGCCGGCTTCTTCGCCGGCATCGCCCGGGAGCTCGGCCTGCTCGGCACCGAGCCCCAGGTCGAGCCCGACGATCGCGAGCTGCCCGGAGGCGAGGAGCAGCCCCGTCCGAGCATGGCGATCCCGATGCCGATGCCGCCGGGCTTCCGACCCAGCGCGCCCGCGGAGCTGGCTCAGGTGGCGGCCGCCATGGGTCTGGTGAAGGCTTTTCGGACGCATGGCCATCTCGCCGCGCACCTCGATCCGCTCGGCTCGCCACCGATCGGCGATCCGGCGCTCGACCCCGACGAGCTCGGTCTGACGCCCGACATCATGGCCCGGATCCCCGCCCAGGTGCTGCGAGTCGCGGTGCCCGGCGCCACCCTGGCCGACGCGCTGCCGCGGCTCCAGGAAACCTATTGCGGGACGATCGCCTACGAGGTCGAGCACATCGCGAGCCACGAGGAGCGAGTCTGGCTGCGAGCCCAGATCGAGGCGGGCACCCACCGCGCCCCGCTCGACCCCGAAGCCCGGGTCGGCCTCTATCAACGGCTGATCGACGTCGACGCCTTCGAGAAGTTCCTCCACAAAGCGTACCTCGGCCAGAAGCGATTCTCGATCGAGGGCGTCGATCTGCTGGTGCCAATCCTCGACCAGATCATCGAGGCGGCTGCGGACGACGGCGCCCGCGACGTCGTGATCGGCATGGCGCACCGCGGTCGGCTCAACGTGCTGGCCCACACGGTGGGCCGGCCCTACGCGACGATCATCGCCGAGTTCGAGGGCAAGCAGCCGGCCGCCGAGGGCGAAGACGAGGGCACCGGCGACGTGAAGTACCACCACGGCGCCGAGGGCGCCGTGGTGACCCGGACGGGCCGCAGCCTGACCGTCACGCTGGCCCACAATCCGAGCCATCTCGAGTTCGTGGGCCCGGTGGTGGACGGCCGGGCTCGCGCGCGGCAGACGGTGCACAAGGGCGGCGCAGGCTATCACGACGCCTCGGTGGCCCTGCCGGTCGTGATCCACGGCGACGCCGCCTTCGCCGGCCAGGGGGTGGTACAGGAGACGCTCAATCTCGGCGCGCTCCGCGGCTACGGCACCGGCGGCACGATCCACATCATCACCAACAACCAGATCGGCTTCACCACCGACGCGATCGACTCGCGGTCGACTCGTTACGCCAGCGATCTCGCCAAGGGCTTCGATATCCCGATCATCCACGTCAACGCGGACGATCCCGAAGCCTGCCTCTCGGCCGCCCGGCTGGCGATGCTCTACCGGGCCCGATTCGCCAACGACGTGCTGATCGATCTCGTGGGCTACCGCCGCCACGGGCACAACGAGGCCGACGAGCCCGCCTACACCCAGCCCCGGCTCTACGATGTCGTGCGCCGGCACCCGTCGGTGCGGGAGCTCTACGCGGACCGACTGATCGGTGACGGGCTGCTGAGCGACGACGAGGCGGAGGCCCGATACCAGGCCGCCTATCAGCACCTGGTCGACCTGCAACAGGGCTACAAGGCGTCCCTCAATCACCCCGGGGGGACCGAAGCCACGCTCGCTCGGGTCACCCGAACCGATCAGCCGATCACCGGGGTACCAGCCGAGCTGCTGCTGGCCCTCAACGACCAGCTGCTCTCGGTGCCGGACGGCTTCACGGTGCACCCGAAGCTCGCGCGCCAGCTGGAGCGGCGGCGGGCCGCGGTCGGCCCCGAAGGCGGAATCGACTGGGGCCACGCCGAGTCGCTGGCGTTCGCCTCACTCCTCACCGAGGGCGTCCCCCTGCGACTCACGGGGCAGGACACCGAGCGCGGCACCTTCAGTCATCGGCACCTGGTGCTCCACGACGCCAAGACGGGCGCCCGCTTCTGCCCCGCGCAGTCGCTGCCGGGCTCGCTGGCCTCGTTCGAGGTCCACAACAGCCCGCTCTCCGAGCTCGCCACGCTGGGCTTCGAGTACGGCTACAGCACCGCCTCCACCGAGGTGCTGGTGGTCTGGGAGGCCCAGTTCGGCGATTTCATCAACGGCGCCCAGGTGATCGTCGATCAGTTCGTCGTGGCGGGATGGGCCAAGTGGGGCGTGACCTCGCGGCTCACCCTGCTCCTGCCCCACGGCTACGAAGGGCAGGGCCCGGAGCACTCGAGCGCTCGGCTGGAGCGCTTCCTCCAGCTCTCGGCGGAGTCGAACATCCACGTGGCGAACTGCACCACGGCGGCCCAGTACTTCCACCTGCTCCGCCACCAGGCGCTCCGCAGCCGACAGCGCCCGCTGGTGGTCTTCACCCCCAAGAGCCTGCTCCGCCTTCCGCAGGCCTGCTCGACGCTCGATGATCTGGTGTCGGGCTCGTTCCACGCCGTGCTCGACGATCCGGTGGCGGCCACCCGCGCCGAGAGCGTCGGCCGCCTGGTGCTCTGCTCGGGCAAGGTGTACTACGATCTGCTCGCCGAGGCCGAGCCCCTGGGCGAGGCGCGGCCGGCGATCGCCCGGATCGAGCGCCTCTATTCGTTCCCGGAGGACGACCTCCACGCCCTGATCGCGAGCTACCCGAGCGTCCGTGAGGTGGTCTGGTGCCAGGAGGAGCCGATGAACATGGGCGCCTGGACATTCGTCTCGCCCCGACTCGCGGCCTTGCTACCCGACGGCGCGACCCTCCGCTACGTCGGCCGACCGAACCGGGCCAGCCCCGCCGAGGGATACCACGACGCCCACGTGGTCGAGCAAGCCCGAATCGTCAGGACCGCGCTCGGCGGTTGACCCCCCAAAACGCCAGCGGGCGAGCCATCGATGGCTCGCCCGCGTCCAGCGTCTCTCGTTTCGAGCCCGCCTCAGAGCGGCTTTTCGACCAGTCCGCGAACCGTGTCCTTGATGCCCTCGGAGAGGTGCTCTCCGTAGTGCAGCAGGAACACGCCCCGCGACCGCCGCGCCAGAATGAAGGCGAGGAACGGCATGTCCGCCTTGGCGCTGTTGCAGGACTTGCAGGCCAGCACCAGGTTGTCCGGCCGATCGTACGCCGACTGCCCTCGCCGCGGATAGACGTGGTCGAGGGTGATGTCCTCCGGCTTGGAGGTGACACCGCAGTACGCGCACACGGGGCCGTGGATGGCCATCAGATCATCCCGATGACCCTGATAGGAACGGCTTCCGGTTCGGCGAAGGGGTTTCGAAACGCGAGGGGCGGTGGCGATGCCACCGCGGCGAGATGTTCTACCCACACACAACTCCAATCATTCCTCCTAAATCTAGTCAACTGAGGGGTTTACGTCACCCCACCCCGACGGTGGCCCGGGCCCGGAGAGCCAAATCGGCTCCCTGCCCGGCCCCGGAAGGGCCGGTGCAAGATACTTCAGCAAGGCGCGGGCCGCTGGCTCACCCCCCGACTGACCACGCCGCCCCGCCGATCCATGGCCCCGGCCGAAGCCGGGGCCGAGCCCGAGCTGGCCGCTCGAAGAGCCACCTCCGAGCCGCCGCCCCCGTTCGTCGGCAAGTCGAGTGCAGGTTCCCCACCATCCGAGCGACGGTCGAGCGCGAATCGACCGGGCACTCGATCGCCGGGCCGGGTAAGGGCGAGCCCGAGAGTGATTGCCCGTTCCAAGCGCCGCTCGGTGTGAGTAAACTTCCGGCGCTCGTCGATCAGCCCTCCCCAAACCTCGCAACCCGGAGCACGAATCCTGTCTGCTCCCGCGATCGGCCACGCCCGCCCCATGTCCACCGAGCCCGTTTTCGACACCCGATCCTGGCTCGCGATCAACGCGATACGGACCCTCGCCATGGACGCCGTCGAGCAGGCGAAGTCCGGACATCCAGGCACCCCGATGGCGCTTGCCCCTGCCGGGCACGTCCTCTGGACCAGGCATCTCAAGCACGCGCCGACCGACCCGGAATGGGCCGACCGCGATCGCTTCGTGCTCTCCTGCGGACACGCGTCGATGCTGCTCTACGGCCTGCTCCACCTGAGCGGCTACGAGCTCAGCCTCGACGACGTCAAGCGGTTCCGCCAGTGGGGATCGAAGACGCCCGGGCATCCCGAGCGCGGGCACCCCGCGGGCACCGAGGTCACCACCGGCCCGCTCGGTCAAGGCGTGGGGAACGCGGTCGGGATGGCGATGGCGGAGCGCTACCTCGCCCAACGATTCAACCGCAAGGGCCACCGGATCGTCGATCATCGCACCTGGGCCCTGGTGAGCGACGGCGACGTGATGGAGGGCGTCGCGAGCGAGGCCGCCTCGCTCGCGGGTCATCTCCGACTCGACAAGCTGACCCTGATCTACGACGACAACCGGATCACCATCGACGGCCGCACCGACCTGACCTTCTCCGAAGACGTGGGCCTCCGCTTCCAGGCCTACGGATGGCAGGTGCTTCGAGTCGCCGACGGGAACGATCTCGCCGCGATCGATCGGGCGCTCGCCGAAGCCAGGAGCGAGACCGAGCGGCCCACCCTGATCGTGCTCCGGACCATCATCGCCGACCCGGCTCCGACCAAGCGCGACCGCTCCGAGGCCCACGGCGCTCCGCTCGGCGCCGATGAGATCGCGCGGACCAAGGCCGTGCTGAACTGGCCCGCGGAGCCGTTCTCCGTGCCCGAAGAGGCCGAGGAGCAGAAGGCGGCGTCGATCGCGGCCGGGGAGGAGCGCCTGGCCGACTGGCAGGCGCGGCTCGACGCCTACCGCACCGAGTTCCCCGCCCTCGCGGCCGAGCTCGATCGCTGGCTCGGCGGGCCGCTCGAGCTCGACGACGAGGCCGAGCTGCCGGCGTTCGGGGCCGGCGACGCGATGGCCACGCGGCAGGCGTCGCACCAGGCGCTCAAGACGATCGCCACGCGGATCCCGAATCTGGTCGGCGGGTCGGCCGACCTGGCCGGCAGCACCGGGGTCGATCTGGGTCCGGACGCCGGCTACTTCGGACCGGGCGTGGCGGGCCAGAGCGTGGCCTGGGGCATCCGGGAGCACGCCATGGCCGCCGCGATGAACGGGATGGCCGCGCATGGCGGCGTCCGGGCCTACGGCAGCACCTTCCTGGTCTTCGCCGACTACATGAAGCCGTCGATTCGGCTGGCCGCGCTGATGCACCTGCCGACGATCTACCTCTTCACCCACGACTCGATCGGCGTCGGCGAGGACGGTCCGACCCACCAGCCCATCGAGCAGCTTGCGATGCTCCGGAGCATCCCGAATCTCACGGTGCTCCGGCCGGCCGACGCCGCCGAAACCGTCGAAGCCTGGCGGGTGGCGCTCGCCCGGCAGGACGGGCCGACCGCGATCGTGCTCACCCGGCAGAAGGTCCCGGGCCTGCCGCGGCGCGGGCCGGCGGCGGAGGCGCGGCAGGGCGGCTACGTGCTCTTCGATCCGCCGGCGGCGCCTCAGGCGGCAATCATCGCCACCGGCTCCGAGGTTCAGATCGCGCTCGCGGCGGCGCTCAACCTGACCGAGAGCGGGTTGCCCACGCGAGTCGTCTCGCTGCCCTCGTGGGAGCGCTTCGCCGCCCAGCCCAAGCTGGTGCAGGACGCGGTGCTGCCGCCCTCGCTCCGGGCCCGGGTCTCGGTCGAAGCCGCCACGACCTTCGGCTGGCACCGCTGGCTCACGGATCGGGGACGGGCGATCGGACTCGATCACTTCGGCGCGTCGGCTCCCGGCGATCGGTTGTTCGTCGAGTTCGGTCTCACGGCGGATCGGGTGATCGAAACGGTCAGGCAGGTCGTGGAGGGCAGCGCGTGACCAATCCGCTCGTACGGCTGGGCCAGCTGGGACAGAGCCCCTGGTACGACTACATCACCCGCGAGCTGGTGGCCTCCGGCAGGCTGGCGGAGCTGATTCGGGACGACGGGCTGCTCGGCATGACCTCCAACCCGTCGATCTTCGAGAAGGCGGTCGCCTCGAGCGACGACTACGACGCCGACATCCTCTGGCACTCGGGCGCGGGCCTCGATCCGGCGGCGGTGTTCGAGTCGCTCGCCGTGGCCGACGTCCAGGCGGCGTGCGACGTGTTTCGCCCGGTCTACGACCGGACCCATGGCCGGGACGGACTGGTCTCGCTCGAGGTCTCGCCGACGGTGGCGTCGGATACGGAGGCGACCATCGCCGAGGCGGAGCGGCTCTGGCGCGCGCTCGACCGGCCGAATGCGATGATCAAGATCCCCGGCACGCTGGAAGGTCTGCCGGCGGTCACCCGCTGCGTGGCACAGGGCATCAACGTCAACGTCACCCTGCTCTTTTCGGTGACCCGCTACGAGGCGGTGATCGACGCGTTCCTCTCCGGACTCGAGCGGCGGCACGCGCAGGGCGAGCGCCTCGATCGGGTGGCCTCCGTGGCCAGCTTCTTCGTGAGCCGGGTCGACACCCGAATCGACGCCGAGCTCGGCGCCCGGCAGGCGCCGGACGAGCTCCGCGGCAAGGCGGCCGTCGCCAACGCGGCGCTCGCCTACGCGGCCTTCGAGCGCTCCCTCAAGACCGCGCGCTGGATCACGCTCAAGGAAGCCGGCGCCACCCCGCAACGACCGCTCTGGGCGTCCACCAGCACCAAGGATCCGCGCTATCCCGACGTCTACTACGTCGAGTCCCTGATCGGCGCGAGCACGGTCAACACCCTGCCGCCCGACACCTTCGACGCCTATCGGGACCACGGCGAGCCGAAGCTCAGGATCGCCGAGGCCATCGCGACGGCCGAGGATCGGCTCGACCGGATCGCGGCGCTCGGGATCGACCTCGACGAGGTCACCCGAGACCTCGAGACGGACGGCGTGGCGAAGTTTGCGGCCTCCTACCAGTCGCTCCTCGATCGGATCGAGGCCAAGGCGGTGAGCCTGAGCCGACGTTAGGCGTCAGCCGACGTCGGCACCCTCGCTCCGGGCCACCCAGAGGCTGGCCAGGAGGTCGCCGGTCACGTTGGGCACCGTGCGCGCCATGTCGAGGATCCGGTCGACTCCCAGGATCAACGCGATCCCCTCGCCCGGCACCCCCACCATGCCGAGCACCATCACGAGCAGCGGGATCGAGCCGCTGGGCACGCCGGCCACCCCCACCGCCGTCACGACCGACATCACCACCACGATCACCTGGGTCCCCAGGTCGAGATGGACGCCGAACACCTGGGCCAGGAAGAGCACCGTCATCCCCTCGAAGAGCGCCGTGCCGTTCATGTTCATCGTCGCGCCCACGGGCAGCACGAACCCGGCGATCTCCCGCGGCACGTTGAATTTCTCCTCGGCCGTCCGGATCGTGGTCGGGAGCGTGGCGTTGGAGCTCGAGGTGGAGAACGCGGTGATCATCAACTCGCGGCAGCGGCCGAAGAAAACCCCGGGCCCGATCCCGAGCAGCAGCTTCGCGAGGAGCCCGATCACCCCGAACTGATGGAGCAGAAGCGCGAGCAGGATGGTCACCACGTAGACCAGGAGCGACTGCAGCAGGTCCCAGCCGAACTTGGCGGTGACCGAGAAGATCAGGCCGGCCACGCCGATCGGCGCGAGCTTCATCGCGAAGCCGATGATCACCACGACGGCGTCGCTGATCCCCTCGAGCAACCGCACCACCGGTTGCGCCCGCTCCGCCGCGATCAGGGTGAGCGCGATCCCGAAGATCAGCGAGAAGAAGATCAGACCGAGCATGTCGCCGCTGGAGGCGGCGGCGACCGGGTTACGCG
>JBFXAS010000112.1:0-15234 GCA_050184075.1 Gemmatimonadales bacterium | reverse complement strand
ACCATGCGACGCTCCACTTCCTTCGGCTCGGAGCCCGGGGCCGCGAGGAAGACGTCCACCCTCGGGACGCTGATCTGCGGCTCCTCCTCGCGTGGCGTGGTGAGCACGCCGCCCAGCCCCGCCACCAGCGAGGCGAGGATCAACAGGGGGGTCAGCTTGCTGTTGAGGAACGCCTGGGCCACCCGGCCCGAGAAGCCGGTGGTCACTGGTCGCCCACCCCGACCAGGATCGGTCGCGCCGGCTCGCCATCCCGCACGGCGGTCGGGTCACGCGCAACCAGGTCGTCGGGCCGGAGGCCGCTCACCACCTCGACCCTGCCGTCGGCCGCCCGGCCCAGCCGAACCCAGCGGAGCCGTACCGTCGAGTCCGGCGCGAAGACGAAGACGCCGGTGAGCTGACCGCGCTCCAGCACCGACTCGACCGGGACGGAGATGGGGAGGTCGGCCTCGGTCGCGACCGGAATCCGCGCGACCGCCGCGACGTTGGTGACCAGACGCTCCCGAGCCACCAGTCGCACCTCCACGGTCCGGGTGCCCGGCTCGGCCGACGGAATCACCGCTCGAACCCGCGCCGCGATCACCCTCGCCTCCGAGCCGATCTCGACTTCGATCGAATCGCCGCGGCCGACCGCGAGGGCCAGGCGCTCGGGGAGCGCCACCACGATCTCGCGCGGCCCCTCGTCCTCGACCACCAGCACCGGTTGGCCGGGAGCGGCCAGGTCGCCGGGATCCGCCAGACGGGCGGTCACGACCCCCGCGAACGGCGCCACGATCCGGGCATAGCCCAGCTCGGCTTTGGCCGCCGCCACCTGTCCCTCGGCCTGTTCGAACGCCGTCCGCGCCGCCTCGAGCTGGGCCAGCGGCACGGCGCTGTCGGCATAGAGTCGCTCCATCCGCCGCAGATTGCTGGTCGCGAGCTCGAGCCCGGCCTCGGCCTGATCTCCAGCCGCCCGCTGCGACGCCGGGTCCAACGAGACCAGCACCTGCCCGGTCCGTACCCGATCCCCGGCCCGCACGGCGACGCTCTCGATCCGCGCCATCGCGCGGGTGGCGAGCTCCGCCCGTCGGGTCGCGGCCACGACTCCGGCCGCGCGGTACCAATTGGTCCCGCCGACCCGGCTCACCGGCACCGCGGCAACGTCGCGCGGGGCGCCGCGCTCGGCGGTCGCCGGATGCTCCGGCCCCCCGCACGCGGCGAGCGCCAGCGTCGCCAGCGTCCATCCCGTCCACCGGTTCATTCCGGCATCCCTCCTCGAGCGAGCGTGAGCGCCGCAGCCGCCAGGCGCGTCTGATACAGTGCCTGCAACCGGGCGAGGCGGTGCGAGGTCTCGGCCGCACGCACCGCGAGCAGCTCGGAGATGGTCCCCACGCCACCGGCGTAACGAGCCTCGGCGATGCGGGCAGCTTCGATCGCGTGCTCCAGCGCCCGTTCCGCGGCGCCCAAGGCGATCTCCGCCGCGGCCACCCGGGCTTCGGCCGCTCTGACTTCCGCGGCCGCCTGCCGCTCGCCGGCATCGAGCCGCGCGAGCGCCGCGGTCCGCTCGGCGCGCGCGGCGCGGAGCGCCGCGACGTCGGCATAGCCGCCGAAGACGTTCCAGCGGACCACCAGGCCGGCGGTCCACGTGCTGGGTCCCCCGAAGGCGCCAAGCCTGCCTTGATTCCAACCGAGCGAGCCGAACGCCGCGAGCGAAGGCAGCCACTGCGCCCGCACCCGGTCGACGTTGGCCTCGGTGGCAGCGGCCGCCGCCTCGAGCCCGGCGAGATCGAGCCGGGTGCCTTCGCTGCCGCCTGCCGCGGCCGCCTCGAGCGGATCGACGAAGCTCACCGGGCTGCCCGGATCCTCGCCGAGGAGCACCAGCATCCGGTCGACGGCGGCGATCCGCTCGGCCTCGGCCATGGCGCGCTGGGACTCGAGCTCGCTCACCCGGGCGAGCGCGAGCTGCTCGTCGACGGCGGTGACGACGCCTTCACGCCGGAGGGCGCGCACCCGATCGAGCACCCGGTTGCCGGCCACCAGCCCACTGTCCACCGCCTCGACGCTGGCTTTCGCCACCACGGCGCCGAAGTAGGCTCGGATCGCGTCGAACGCGGTGAGCTGCTCGGCCCGGCCCTCGAAGAGTCGGCCTGCCTCCGCGCCCCGAATGGCCGCGCGGCGACCGAGCCACCCCTCCGCCACGACCAGCGGCTGCTCCACCGTGACGCCGATCGAGGTGTTGGTGATCGGCGACGGGCTGTTGAGCGCGTCGAGCGCGAGATCCGGCGCCGCGAAGATGCCCTGCCGGAGCTTGCTGCCGAAGACGGCCACCGGGTCGTCGCTCCGCATCGCGCTCCACTCGAGCGAGACCCGTGGCAGATAGGTGGCACGCGAGCCATCGGCCCGGGCCAACGCCGCCGCCCGCGCCTGACGGGCGTCGATCAGATCGGGGTGCGAGCGCACCGCGCGGTCGACCGCCTCGCGCGCGGTGAGACGCAGGCTGTCCTGCGCCTCCGCCCGTCCGGCGAGCAGGGCCGCGAGGCCGACTACGAGCGCCGACCGTCGCATCGCCGGATACAGTCGAGGATCATCGGGACCTTGGCCTCCACCAGTCGATAGAAGACGCGCTGTCCATCACGGCGTGTCGCCACCACGCCCTTGCCCCGCAGACGGCTCAGGTGCTGCGAGCAGACCGCCTGCTCGAGATCGCAGGCCCGACAGAGCTCGCTCACGGTGTGCTCCCCGCCCTCGAGGACCTCGACCAGCTTGAGGCGCTCCGGATGACCGAGGAGCTTGATGATCTCCGCGGCGCGACGAAGGGCCTCGGGATCGATCCCGCGGACCAGCGGTCGGCGTGCCGTGTTCTTGGCGGCCGGAGCGTTCGGGGGCATCGCGCCTGCGTTCTCCTTCCGAGCGGGTCGGCGGTAGGTGCCGAACACATAGCGTATATACTATATGCTATGTACCACTGTCAAGACTCGGATCCGGCACCACCCGCCGCCGGCACCGATCGATCCTAAGTTCCGGAACAGGAAGGCTTCCGGTACGGTGCCTGAAGGCCGCCTCACGGTCGTTTCAACCGCAGGCCCGCCGGCGGCCCCAACTTCCTGCCGAGCCGCCCGACTCGGGCGGGCGAGGAGTCGCGATGGCGTCAGAGCGGCCGGACGAGGTGATCTTCGAGGCGCAGGGCCTCGGCAAGACCTATCAGATGGGCGAGGTCCAGGTGCGGGCGCTCGCCGACGTGAGCCTCGCCTTCCGGCGCGGCGAGCTGGTGGTGATCCTCGGACCGTCGGGAAGCGGCAAGTCGACCCTGCTCAACATCCTGGGCGGACTCGACACGCCGACCACCGGGCGGGTCCGCTTCCTCGATCACGACCTCGCCCTGCACGACCAGGCGGCGCTGACCCGCTTCCGGCGGGAGCACGTGGGATTCGTCTTTCAGTTCTACAACCTGATGCCGAGTCTCACGGCGAGGGAGAACGTGGCGCTGATCACCGAGCTCTCGGACCGGCCGATGACGCCGGAGGAGGCGCTCGGGCTGGTCCACCTGAGCGACCGGCTCGACCACTTCCCGTCGCAGCTCTCCGGTGGCGAGCAGCAGCGGGTGGCGATCGCGCGAGCCATCGCCAAGCGGCCGGACCTCCTGCTCTGCGATGAGCCGACCGGCGCGCTCGACTCGGAGACCGGGATCGTGGTCCTGGAAGCGCTCCGCGCCGTCAATGAAACCACTGGCGCGCTCACGATCATCATCACCCACAACGCCGGCATCGCCGCGATCGCGGATCGGGTGATCCGGATGCGGGACGGCTCGATCGCCTCGATCACCGAGAACCCGACCCGGGCGCCGGCGGCGGCCGTGTCCTGGTGAGCCGATGAGTGTCCTCGCCCGGAAGCTGCGCCGGGATCTCTCCCGGTCCGTCGGTCCGCTGGTCGCGGTGGTGGCGATGATGACGGCGGGGGTGGCCCTCTTCGTCTCGCTCCGGAGCATGCACGGCTACCTCCGCGACGCGCTGACCGACTACTACGGCCGCTATCGCTTCGGCGACCTCTTCGTCACGGTGACGCGGGCGCCGCTCCCGGTGGCCCAGGCGATCGGTGCCGTGCCCGGGGTCAGGCAGGTGGACGCCCGGGTGGTGAGCCAGGTGCTGCTCGACGTGCCGGGCTCGAACACCGTGGTGAGCGGCCGCCTGGTGTCGATCCCCGACAAGCCCGGGTCGATGCTCAACGCCCTGCACCTGGTCCGGGGCAGCTATCCGGTGGCCGACGGCGCCGAGGTCCCGGTGGCAATCAGCCCGACGTTCGCCACGGCGAACCGGCTCGACCTGGGCGACACGCTGGCGGCGCTGATCTCGGGCCGACGCCAGCGGCTCCGAGTGGCCGCGATCGCCCAAAGCCCCGAGTACGTCTACGAGATCCCGGGCGGGGTCGACGTCCTGCCCGACGGCCGCCGCTTCGGGGTGCTCTGGATCCCGCGGCGGATCCTGGCCCCGGCGTTCGACCTGGTCGGCGCCTTCAACGACGCGGTGATCGCGCTCGAAGCCGACGCCGACACGGCCGCGGTGATCGAGGCCGTCGACCGGCTCACCGCGCCATACGGTGGCCTGGGGGCGTTCGCCCGCGAGGATCAGCTCTCCCACCAGTTCGTGGCGTCGGAGATCGAAGAGACCCAGGTCACCAGCATCCTGCTCCCGACGATCTTCCTGGGCGTCACGGCCTTTATGCTCTACCTGGTAACGTCCCGGATGATCGCGACCGAGCGGGAGCAGATCGCGGTGCTCAAGGCGTTTGGCTATTCCAACGGGCGGGTGATGGCGCACTACGCCCGCTTCGTCAGCGCGCCGATCGCGGTCGGCACGGTGCTCGGCCTGCTGCTCGGCCTCTGGTTCGCCGACCAGCTCGCGCAGATCTACGCCCGCTTCTACCAGTTCCCCTCGAGCGCCTTCTCGCCGGACCCGGCGGTGCTGATCGGGACGGTGGCGGTGGCCGCGATCGCCGCGCTCGCCGGCGGCGCCAGTGCCGTGTGGGGAGCGGTGCGGCTCGCGCCCGCGGCGGCCATGCTGCCGCCGGTGCCGCCCCGCTTCAAGGCCGGGCCCCTCGAGTGGATCGGCCTGACCGGGCGGGTGGCGACACCGATCCGGATCATGCTGCGCGGCCTCGAGCGACACCCGATCAAGGCCGCGCTGACGGTGCTCGGGATCGCCTTCGGCTACTCGATCGTGGTGGCGGGCTGGTACGGGTTCGACGCCATCGACCTGATCGAGACCACCGCGTTCTACGAGGCCGACCGGGCCGACCTGACGGTCGGCTTTCGCGAGGCCGTGCCGGCCAGGGCGGCCGCCGAGCTGGCGCGGCTGCCAGGCGTCGAGCGGGTGGAGCTCACCCGGGTGGTGCCCGCCCGGATCCGACTCGGACCCCGGCACGAGCTGACCGCGGTGACCGGATTCGAGCGCGCACCGCTGCTCCGCCGCCCGGTCGAGCCCCCGGCGCGCCCGATCACGGTGCCCGAGGACGGCGCGCTGATCAGTCTGGCGCTCGCCACGAAGCTCCGCGCGAGGCCGGGGCAGTCGCTCATGATCGAGCCGCTGGTCGGCGCGCGCCGGCCGTTCCAGGTGTATGTCGCGGGCACGGTCAACGAGGTGATGGGGCTCGGCCTCTATCTCGACCGGTCCACGCTCCACCGACTGATGGGCGAGAGTCCGCGAGCCGACGCCGCCTCCCTCGCGGTGCGCCCGGAGAGCCGGAGCGAGGTGGCGGCGCGCCTGCGCGAGCTCCCGCGGGTCGCGGGGGTGGGCAGCCGGCTGGCAACGATCGAGGCCTTCGACCGAACCATCGCCGAGAGCTTTCGAATCTCGCTCCTCGTGATCTTCGGCTTTGCTTGCCTGATCGCCGTGGCCGTGGTCTACAGCAGCGGGCGGATCGCGCTCTCCGAGCGGGCGCGGGAGCTGGCGAGTCTCCGGGTTCTGGGCTTCACGGCGGACGAAGTGGCGCGAATGCTCCTGGGGGAGCAGACGCTGCTAACCTTGATGGCGTTGCCCGTCGGCGCCCTGATCGGCTCCGCGCTCTGCTACGCCATGACGGTGCGGTTCTCCTCGGTGCTCTTTCGACTGCCGATGGTCTGGGTGCCGGCCACCTACCTCATGGCCGCGGCGATCGTGGTCGCGGCCGCCGGAATCACGATGCTGGTGATCCGCGGACGAGTGCACCGCCTCGATCTGGTGGCGGTGCTCAAGGCGCGGGAGTGAGCGATGAACAAAAAGCGACGACGCTGGGTCCCCTGGACGATCGGACTCGCCGCGACCCTCGCCGTGGTGGTCTGGGCGGTGGCGCCGCGGCGGGTCGCCGTCGACCTCGCGACGGTGAGCGAGGGAGCGCTGATCGGAATCGTGACGGCGGAGGGTCTCACGGAGGTGCGCGACCGCTTCGTGGTCGCGGCCCCGGTGACCGGACGGCTCCGCCGGATCGACCGCCGTCCCGGAGACGCCGTGACGAGGGGCGAGACGATCGCCGTGATCGAGCCCGCGCCACTCGACCCCAGGGCGCGCGAGGAGGCCCGCGCCCGACTCGAGGCCGCGCTGGACGCCGAGCGTACGGCTCGGGCCACGCTCGCGAAGGCGATCTCGACCCGGGAGCAGGTCCGGCGCGAGCGGGAGCGGGTCGCTGCCCTGGAGGCCAGGGGCGTGGTCTCCACCGAGACGCTGGAGCGCGCCGACCTGGCCCTGGAGTCGGCGGGCCACGACGCCGACGCGGCCCGCTTTCAGGCAATGGCGGCGAGTCACGAAGTCGAGCAGGCGCGCGCCCTGGCCGGGCGAGCCGGCCAGGCGGTCGTCGGCGCCGTGGCGATCCGGGCCCCGGTCGCGGGGCGTCTGCTCCGGCTCTTCGAGACCAGCGAGCGTGTGGTCCCGGCCGGCACGCCCGTGGCCGAGCTCGGCGACCCCGAGCACCTCGAAGTCACCGCGGACCTGCTCTCGACGGACGCCGTCCGGGTCACCCCGGGCGACACGATGTGGGTCACCGGCTGGGGCGAAGCCGACACGCTTTGCGCGGTGGTCCGGCGGGTGGAGCCGTCCGGATTCACCAAAGTGTCGGCGCTCGGCGTCGAAGAGCAGCGGGTCAACGTGATCGGCGACCTGATCGAGCCTCCCGCAGCCCTCGGCGATCGGTTCCGGGTCGATGTGAGCGTGGAGATCTGGCGGATCGCGCGGACGGTCCGAGTCCCGCGATCGGCGCTCTACCGGTCGGGCAACGCCTGGGCGGTCTACCTCGCCGCCGAGGGCCGAGCGACGGAGCGGACGGTCAGCATCGGCCGCCAGGGTCTGGACGACGCCGAGGTGCTCGGCGGACTGGAGCCCGGCGACCGGGTGGTGGTTCGGCCCGACGACCGCCTGAGCGGCGGTCAGCGGATCTCGGCGCGATCGATCGAGTCGAACCGCAGCACGGTTTCATCGGGCTCGTCGACGACGCCGTAGTGGGCCTGGCACTCGGCCTCGCGTCCGCGAACCACTCTGCGCCCTCGGAGCGGGCCCACCCGCTGGGTCACCACGGTGGCGTGATGATCGCGATCGGCCCCGTCCCAGTAGAGGACCACCCAGTCCCGGGTCCGCCCCAGCCGGTGCGCCTGCTCGGTGTTGGAGAAGACCGCGGTATAGTCGCGATCGCCGATCCGCTGATGGAGAATCGGCAGCCAGCGAACCCGCTCCGGGTTGAATCGCCGCGGGGCGATCTTCGGAAGGGTCCCCTCGCGGGCGCCGACCCGGTAGCGACGGTCGACCTCCAGCAGTTCCTTGACGCTCGGCTCGGTCGACGGCGGCGCGACCACCCGGCGGCGACCGAGCCGGACCGCCACGGCCTCTCTGAGTGCCGCACGCCGCTTCGGGCCCAGCCAGGGATCGCGATCGAGGGTGCCCTCCGCGAGCGCCAGCTCCAGCGCCTCGAGCGAGGCGATCCCGTGCTCGTGGTAGAGGCGCTCCGCCACCTTGGGGCCGATGTAGGGCAGCTCTCTCAACATCCCGACCGGATCGCGCCGCCCGGTCAGTCGATCGAGCAGCGGGAGGCGGCCGGTGCGGATCAGGTCCCGCAGGCCCCGGGCGATGCTGGGACCGATCGCCGGCAGGGCCTCGAGGCCGGCCAGGCCTTCCGCCTCGATGATCGAGCGCGCCGAGCGCTCGGTCCGGGCGATTTGGTCGGCGGCGCGACGATAAGCCAGCACCCGGAACCGGTCCGCGCCCTGCTCCTCGAGCAACGCGGCCACGGCCGCGAGCTGCCGGGCGGCTTTCCGGTTCTCGGCGGGGATCCTGGAACGGCTCACGGGTGCGATCATGGCCGGCCTCCGATCGGTCCCGGCGGTTGCCCGCCTACACGAGGACGCCGTCCTCGGCAGCGGTCCGAGAACGGCGCCCAAGTCAGGAGCAGCGCCTACTGGATGGCGATCTTGCTCTTGGCGGTCGGCTCGGCCTTCGGCAGCCGAACCATCAGGACACCGTCGCTGTAGCTGGCGTTGATCTTGGCCTCGTCCACCGCCGCCGGCAGCCGCAGGGTCCGCATGAACCGACCCTCTTCCCGCTCTTCCCAGATGAACTCCTCGTCCTTCTGCTCCTTGTGGAACTCCCGCTTGCCCGAGAGCGTGAGCAGGTTGCCGTCGAGATTCACGTCGAGGTCGTCGCGAGCGGCGCCGGGAATCTCGAGCCGGACCACGAATTCCTTCGGGGTCTCGGAGAAGTCGAGTACCGGCTCCCAGCCCGTTTCGAGCCGCGGCGTGGTCAGCGGCCAGAGCGGGGTGTTGAAGAATCGATCGAACATCCGATCGAATTCCGGCCGCATGGCCGGGAACGTGGGTTTCCGTTGCATGAGTTTCATCGTTGCCTCCCCCGGCTTCGTTGCCGGCGTGAACCGTACGTCCAGCAAGCCATCGAACGGAATCTCGCACGGTCTCGCTGAACGCTCGATGAACGCCGGGTGAGTCTCCGCTCGACCGGGCATGAGCCACACCGCCGCTCCCTCCTTCAAGAAGCCTTCAAGAAACCTTCAACCCGGGGCGTCTAGTCTACCGACTGGACGACACTTCGGGAGCGTACCATGACCAGAGAGCCGCGCACCCCATCCCCGCCGAACGGTCGTGTGACCGTGGCGGACCTGATGACTCGCGACGTAGTCAGTGTTCGAAGCGACGCACCGATCCAAGAGGCCGTCGCCCTCCTGGCCGACAGCCACGTGACCGGGCTCGCGGTCGTGGACGGGCACGGCAAGCTGGTCGGGGTGGTTTCGGCCAGCGACGTACTCGCCGCCGAGGCCGAGGCCGGCGACACCGAGGACCGGGCCCGGCTGTTGGCGACCGGCGTCGTGGCGGACGTGATGAGCCCGTCGCCCCTGACCACGCCGGGCGATGCCGATGCCCGGGAGGCCGCGCTCCAGATGGACTATGCCGACGTGCACCGGCTCTTCGTGATCGAGGACCACCGGCCGATCGGGGTGATCTCGCGCAGCGACATCAACCGGGCGTTTGCCGCCGGGCGTTTGCAGTGAGGAAGGTGCCATGACCGTGCAAAGCCCCTTCGGCGAGCTGATCGAGCGTCTGGCTGTCCACGAAACGGACGCGGACGCTGTGCTCTCCTGCTACGTCCGACTCGACCCGGAGGCCCGTCAGCGCCGCCTCTATCTGGCCAAGGTCAAGGCCCGGGTCAAAGAGCTTGAGGCCGAGCTGGCGGCCCGGGGCCTCGACCGACAGACCGGAATCGAGGTCCGCCGCGACCTGGCCCGGATCGTCGAATGGTTCGGAAAGCCGGGCAACCTGGCGAACCGTCCGGGCGTCGGTTTGTTCGTCTCCGAGCGGCTCGGCCTGTTCGAGGCGATCACCGTGCCGCGGGTGTTCCGAACCCGACTGGACTTGGGACGGCGCCCGGCGCTCGAGCCTCTGATCGGCGCCCGAGAGCGGCTGGACACGCAATTGGCTCTGGTGCTCGATCGGGAGCGGGCGCGCTTCTTCGAGATCCGCCCCGATGGGGCCGAGGAGATCGAGGGCGTGCTCACGTCGACGCGGCGGGGCGGTCGCTTCCACAGCGATCGCGGCGACGCGCCCGGCTGGGGCGAGCGCCGCTATCACAACCGGATGGCCTCGCAGCGCCACCGTCATTACGCCGAGGTGGCGGAGGAAGCCGGCCGACTCTACGACCGGTTGGGCGCGCGCGGCGTAGCGGTGATGGGCCCCTCGGTGCACGCGAAGGCGCTGGTCGACTTCCTGCCCGATCGGCTCAGGTCGGCCATGCTGGGCGTCGGACGGCTGACGCCCTCGGCCGCCACGCCGGCCGAGGTCGCGGACTTGACCTGGCAGCTCCACGCCGAGCGGGAGCGGATCGACGAAGCTCGTCTGGTGAACGAAGTCGACTCACTGCTCGAGGCCGGCCGCGCGACCAATGGCCTGCGTGACACGGTGCGGGCGCTCGGCCGCGGACAGGTACGGACCCTGCTGGTGCCGGTGGCCGCATCGGCCACGGGATTCCGTTGCGCCACCACCGGGCGCCTGGTGCTCCAGTCGCGCGAGTGCGCGGCGGAAGGCGGGGCCCTGCCGGAGCCGAACCTGATCGACGCCGCGGTCGACGAGGCGCTGCGCCAGGGTGCCGACGTCCGGGTGATCGACGATCCCGACCTGGCCGGTCGTGTCGACGGCCTGGCCGCGACGCTCCGATTCGGAGACTGATGGAGATGAATGAGTCGCTCGCCTTCGAGATCACGACCAGCGGCCAGTTCGCCAACGAGCTGCCGCGGGTCGAGGCCGCCCTCGCCGCCGAGGGGTTCGGCATCCTCACCCGGATCGACGTGGCGGCGACCTTCGCGAAGAAGCTGAGCCGCGAGTTCCGGCCCTATCAGATCCTCGGCGCGTGCAATCCGGAACTCGCCCATCGGGCCCTGACCGCCCGGGCGGACGCCGGCCTGCTCCTCCCCTGCACCGTCACCGTCGAGGCCGCGCCAAACGGCGGCACGACGATCCGGATCGCCGACCCGCAAGCGATGCTGGGCCTCGGCGACTTCGCGGATGACGAGGGGATCCGCGCGGTGGCGCTCGAGGCGCGGCAGCGCCTCGAGCGGGTCGCCAACGCGCTTCGAACGGCCTAGCCGCCTTCCGGCCGGAGCACCAGGACCGGTCGATCCGATCCCCGCACGACCTTGTCCGCCACGCTGCCCACCAGCAGGCGCTTCATGCCGCCGGCACCATGGGTGGCCATGGCCACGAGGTCGTGGTCGCCCTGCTGGAGCAGCTCCAGGACCGTTCCCGCAACGCCCACGCCCACGGCGACCTCGGTCTCGACCTGAATGCCGAGCGCGCGAAGCGGACGAGCCGCGGTTTCGAGGCGCCCGGTCGCCGCCTTGCGGCTGCTGTCCATCAACTCGTCGGGCACCACCACCGGATAGCTCGGCAGCGCCCCGCCGATCCCGAGAATCGGCTCGAGCACGTGGAGCAGGGTCACCTTGGCCCGGGTGATCTGGGCCAGCTCGGTGACCGGCCCCAGGATCGACTCCGCCGAGCCGGAGAGATCGAGCGGCACCAGGATCGAGCGGATGGCCGGCTCGGCCGGCAACTTCTCGTCCTCGGACGGGCGCAGCAGCAGCAGCGGCACGGAGACGTGCCGCACCAGATGGTCGGCGACGCTCCCCAACCAGAAGCGACTGAGTGGTCCGCGACCATGAGTGGACATCACCACCAGGTCGGGGCGGTCGCGCTCGATCGCCTCGGTGAGGGCGTTCGCGGCGAGCCCGACCAGCAGCTCATGCTCGACCTTGCTCGGGCCGACCACGCCCAGCGCCGCGGCCGTCTCGGCGAGGTGGGTCTCCTCCTGCTTGCGAAGCTCGGCATCGTCCGGCGGCGCCGGCATCGGCACCTCGACGGCGGGCACCAGGGCCAGGAACGGCTCGTGGACCCGCACCAGCTTGATCCGCGCGCCGGCCGCGCGGGCCAGCTTCACGGCCATCGGGAGGGCCGTCGCCGAAAAGGCCGACCCATCCAGGGGAATCAGGATCGAGCGCATGACTTCCTCCTCTCTGTGTGAAGCTGACGCGGCTCGACTGAACCCTTCATGAAGGGCTCCACAAGCGCAACCGCGACTTCAGCGGCCGAAGAGCCAGATGCCCGCGAGGCCCGCGACCGCCATGGCGAGCAAACCGGGCACGGTCCGACGGCGATAGGCCGGACTGCCCAGGAAGGCCGCGATACCGGCCTTGACCATCGTGTTCGACATCACGCCGACGACGAGCGCGATCGCCGCGGTGAGCTCGGTCGTCTCGGCAATGGCCATCCGGGCCGTCGTGAGCGTGAGTGCGTCGACGTCGGTGAGGCCGATCACCGCCGCGCCGGTGATCACCCCCAGGCCACCGAACTGGAAGCGGGCGAACTCCAGGACGAGCAGCACGACCTGGAAGGCGACCGCCAGCTTGAGCGCCTGCCCGAGCTGCAACGGGCTCTCGGCGACGAGCTCCCCAGGTTCCTCGGTGGCGTTGGAGCGGCCGAAGAGGAGCAACGCCAGCGCCACCACCGCCGCCGGCGCGAGCACCAACCCGGCCCGGGGCACGAAGGCCGGGTTGACCGCGGCAGCGACCGCGATCACTCGCGGCAGCAACACGGCGCAGGCGGCGACCGTCCCCTGCGCGAGCGCGGCGGCGTTGTCCTCCTCTTCCCGACTGCGGCGGGCGAAGGTCAGGGTCACGGCGGTCGACGACACCAGGCCACCCAACGCGCCCGTGATCACGTAGCCGCGCGCCCCGCCGAGAGCCCGACGGGCCACGTAGCCGACGTAGTTGATGGCGGAGATCAGCAACACGATGATCCAGAGCGTCCGGGGCTCGATCGCGCCGAACGGTCCGAACGGCCCGGCGGGCAGGAGTGGGAGCACCACCAGGGCAAGCACCGCGAACTGGGCGGCGCCGCGCACCTCCTCGTCACTCAGCTTGCTGACCAGGCTCCGAATCGTGGACTTCTCGCTCAAGGCCAGCACCGTCACCGCCGTGATCCCACTCGCCACCCGGAGCCAGCCGAGCCCGGCGAGCGTGGCCAGCCCGAGCACGAGCAACGCGGCGGCCTCGGTGGTTCCGTCGATGTCCTCCGCCGTGCGGCGGGCCGCCATGACGTAGGCCGCCACCACGAGGAGGACGCCGCCGCCAACGAGGACGGCCGCGATGCTCCAGAGGCCCTCGGAGCCGAGCGCGCCGGCCACCCCGCCCAGGAACCCGAGAATGAGGAACGTCCGGATCCCGGCAAACCGGGCGCCGGGCCCGCGTGCGTGGCCCGACCACTCCCGTTCCAGTCCGACCGCGAGACCGACGAGGGCGGCGACTCCGAGCTGCAGCGCGAGCGCGAACATCGGATGGCTCCTCCAAAGCCGCTGATGATGGGTTGCGGGAGCCGCCCGCGACCCCGGGTTCCGCTTTGCGACGGAGGTGATACAATGGAGCCTAATGCCTCGAACCGCTACCGAGCCCCGCCGCGCGCCGCCGGCGAGCCCCGGCACCCTTGGCGCAGCCACCTGGCTGACCGTCGCCGAGCAGCTGCGGAGGCTGCGTGGCTACCGAAGCGCCGTGCTGGCCGGTCGTGACCCTGAGGATCTGCACCAGCTCCGGGTGGCACTGCGCCGGCTGCGGGCGGCCCTCGAGCTCGGGCACGAGGCGCTCGACCTCCCGGCCGAAGCCAGCGCCGACCGCCTCAAGACGCTGACCCGGGCCATGGGCCGGCTGCGCGACCTCGACGTCGCGCTGGAGCTGACCGAGCCATTGGTCCCGGTGGCCAAGGGCGACGAGGGACCCGCCCTCGATCGGATCCGCTCCGAGCTCTCCCGGCGGCGGCGCGCGACCACCAAGGCCGTGCGCCGGACGCTCAGGAGCCCGACCCTCGTGGCGACCCTCAAGGCGCTCCGCCAGTGGGTTCGTTCCCCCGAGTTCCACCCGGCCGGCTTCCGCAGCCTCCACCAGGCGACAGCCGGCGCTCTCGCCGACGCCGAGGCCGAGCTCCGCGCGAACCCGCTCTGGAGCCAGCCGAGACCGAATCGCCGCCTGAGCGCCCGCGATTCCGAGGCGCTCCACGCGCTCCGCAAGGAGGCTCGCAGGCTCCGCTACCTGCTCGAGATCCTGGCGCGGAGTCGGGGCGAGACGGTGCAGCCGGCCCTCGATCACCTCCACCGGGTGCAGGACGCGCTGGGCGCGCTCCAGGACCTGGCCACGGCCGAGCGGATCATCGAGCTGATCGACCCCGAGGCGACGGCCGCCGCGGCCCGGCTGATTCGCCGCCGCATGAGTCGGCAGCGCGCCGAGACGCTGGCGACGTGGGAGGCGCTGCGGCTCCTGGGCTACAGCGGGACGGTGAGCACGGCCGTGGCCGAAGCGTAGAGCAGATTGCGGGCGAGGTCGCTGGGGCGAACCACCTTCGCCGGTCCGCCTCGACGATATCCGATCACCAGGAGTTGAGCCGCCGCTCGGCTGACCGCGTCCAGCACCTGGTCGACGATCGCGCCCCGTCGGGCCTCGAGCGTGATGGGTGGCGCTCGCTTCGCCTCCCGCCGGAACCGCTCGACCAGCTGCTGGACCCGGAGCACGTGGCCGCTCACGGGGCCACGCTGCGCACTCCCGTCGTCGCCTTCGGGATCGACCGTCACCACACCGATCGCGGTGGCGCCGGCCGCAACCGAGACCTCGACCCCACGGCGCAGGATCTCCGCCGAGCGGTCGGTCGCGTCGAGCGCGATCAGGACCCGCTCGAGCTGCGGACAGTCCGGGGGAACGAACAGCGTCGGGATCTCGTTGCGGCGGAGCACCGCGTCGGCGGTTTCGCCCAGCACGAGAGGTCGATCTGGAGCGCGAGGACGTCGTCCGAGCACCACCAGGTCTGCTCGGACCTCGTGCGCCATCCGGGTGATCTCGATCCCGGGAAGGCCGAAGCCGACCGTCACCTGGGGGCGCACATCGCCGTTCGAGCTGCCCTCCGCTCCCAGCCAGTCGAGAAAATGCGCCACGGCCGGATCGGCGGCCTGCTCGGGCGCCGAGATCCGTTCGCCCGCCGGGGGGCCGTCGATCCGAGCCGAGGGCAGGACTTCGAGAATCGAGAGCCGGGCCGCAGCGGCCCGGGCGAGCGACCGTCCCATTCGCACGGCCGCACGCCCGTCTCCGGACTGATCTGCCGCCACCAGGATCCTCGAGAGCCCCACCGGCGCCAGGCTCCTATTATTGGTAGGTATGGCAGAGGCTAGGGCATCAGTGCGAAAGTTATCGTGAAGGCACTAACAAAGA
>JBFXAS010000111.1:0-15333 GCA_050184075.1 Gemmatimonadales bacterium | reverse complement strand
CGAACAGGAGCGTGGCGAGCCCGCTCCGATTGAGGCGCTCCGCGACCGAGCGGTTGCGGGGGCTCAGCCGACTGCTGCCGCTCCCGTGGGCGAAGACCACCAGCCCGATCGGGCGCTCGGGAATGGTCAGGTCACCGACCAGCTCGACGCCGCCGGCCGGTATCCGGACTTGCCGCGGGTCGACTCTCAGGGTCTCGGTCATCGCTTGCCTCCCATCAGAGCGTGGACGGGTAGGTTTCCGGCAGCTCCTCCGCGCCCCGCTCCCAGAGAGGAGTGCGTTCGAGCGGCTCCAGGGCCCGGGTTCGATCGAAGTGGAAGACCGCGTCGAATTGCTCGGCAAGCAGGGCCAGGAAGTAGTGGCTCTGCCGTTCCGTCTCGGGGCGGTAGATCACTCCGATCGCGCGCTCGATCCTGGGCGCGCTCAACAGCCGTCTCGCCCCATCCGGGGCCACCAGGTCGAGGTAGAAGCCGGGGCAGCCGACCTCGTGGAACAGCCGCTCGAAGCTATTGGGGAGTCCGGGGCGAACCGCCATGCGCTCGGCCGGCTCGTCCCAATCCGCCGCGGCGGTCACCGTGCCGGTGTAGGTGGTGAATCCGACCAGGCACGCGCCGCGCTCGAGCCGGCGTCGGGTGAGCTGGCCGAGGTTGAGCTCCCCGCGCGCGCTCTTCTCGGTGGCGCGGGCGTCGCCGAGGTGGGAGTTGTGGGCCCAGACCACCACCCGGGGTGGCGCCCCCTGCGAGACCAGGAAGCCCTCCAACGCCGTCAGGGTCTCGCTCATGTGGTTGTCGCGCAAATTCCAGGATCCGACCCGGCTCTCGAACATCGCGCGGTAGTACCGCTCGGCGGTGGCCACGACCTGCGCGTTGCGCTCGGCGAAGAAGAGATCGTCGGGCTCCACGCGGCCGTCGCGCCTGGCGTATTCGGATGCCGCCGAGCGGAGCTCGACGAGCTGACCGATCACTTCGCGCTCGCAGCTCGGCGAGACGCCCAGGGCGGTGGCGTATCCGTACGCCTGCGGATCCGGCCCGAAATGGTCGAAGCAGGCGTAGCGGCGGGCCGCGCGGTCGGCCGCCGCGGGATCGACTACCCGGAGGTAGGCGAGGACGGCGGCCATCGACGCGTGCAGGCTGTAGAGGTCGAGCCCGTAGAATCCGACCTGCTCGGCGCGGCTGGGCTTGGGCGCGTTGTGCTCCCGGAGCCAGCCGACGAAGTCGAGCACGTCGGCGTTCCGCCACATCCACTGGGGAAACCGGAGGAAGCCCCGCAGCGCCTCCTCGGCGTTGGCGTCGGTCGAACGGCCGCGCACATAGCGGTTCACCCGGTAGGCGTCGGGCCAGTCGGCCTCGACGGCCACCGCGCGAAACCCTTTCTCCCGAATCAGGCGCTTCGTGATCTCGGCCCTGATCCGATAGAAGTCGTGGGTGCCGTGCGAGGCTTCGCCTAGAAGCACTACCCGGGCGTCGCCCACGAGGTCGAGCAGGGGGTCGAAATCCGCGGGCGTGCCGTGGAGGGGGACGGCGAGGCGGGCCAGGTCGTGGACCAGATCCGGCTCACGAGTCGACGCCATGGGCCACCACCTCTCCGTTCTCGGATTCCCCGTGGCGCGCCGCGTCGAGCACCCCGACCACCTCGGCGTCGCTGGTCTGGGTGAAGTCCTCGTACCACGCGCCCACGCCCCAGAAGGGCTCGGGCGTGGCGAGGGTGACGCATTCGTCGGCTTCGCTCGCCAGGGTGGCGTGGGCCTCCGCCGACATCACCGGAGCGGCCACGACGATCGCCTTCGGGTTCCGCTGCTTGAGCGCGCGCACCGCGGCGAGCATCGTGGACCCGGTTGCCACCCCGTCGTCCACCAGCACGACGGTGGCGCCCTGGAGGTCGGGGAAGGGTCGCTCGCCCCGGAAGGTCCGCTCCCGCCGCTCGAGCTCCCGGCGTTCCGCCGCCGCAACCCGCTCGATCGTCTCGCGGGAGATCCTGAGCGGTGTGATCACCTCGGGATTGAGCACAAAGGCGCCGCCGCTCGCCACCGCGCCCATGGCCAATTCCTCGTGGCCCGGCACGCCCAGCTTGCGGACGACGAGGACGTCGAGCGGTGCCTCCAGGGCCTCGGCAACGGGGGCCGCCACCGGCACCCCACCGCGTGGCAGTCCGAGGACGAGCAGCCTCGGCCGAGCGGCCAGGTGGAGCAACTCTCCGGCCAGCCGGCGGCCGGCGTCTGTGCGATCGACGAAGCGGCGCGTCATGGCAACCTCCTGCTGATCCTCCAGCTTGAGGTTAGCAACGCGCGGTTGAACCGCCGATTGAGGGCGGGTGAGGATCGGCTCACGTTTGCGGGGACTTGCGGGCGGCTCTGGAAAGGGCGCGCTGAACGGAACCGCCTCCCGAGATCCGACCGCTAGTCGGCGCCGCTCAGCTCTCGGAAGTAGCCGGCGATCCGGTCGGCGAGTCGGGTGATGCAGCGCTCGCCGATGGCGGCGGTGGCGCCGCGCGCGTCGCCCAGGATGCCGTTGGCGGTGACGGTGTGGAGGCCGTCCTTGATCATCCGGGCGAGCACGGCCTCGTCCAGCTCGCCGCGAAAGCCCTCCTCGGCGCGGTCCATCTGCACCAGCTCGGGGTGGATCGCGAGCATCACGGAGGTCTCGGCGACGTCGGCGTGTCCGCCGACCCGGTCGGCCAGCTCCGACAGCTCCGCCGTGGCCCGACGCCAGACCGCGATCAGGTCCATCACGTCGGTGTAGATCAGGACCCGCGACCGGCCGGCGACGGCCTCCTGGAGTCGTGGGGCCATCGTGCGGAGCGGCGCGAAGTTCCCGCCGTGGGTGGGAATGATCAGGATCCTGGTGAAGCCGTGGCGCGCGAGGCTGGTGCAATAGTCGCGGCAGAGCGCCTCGAGGGTCTCCGCCCGGACGGTGAGCGACCCCGGGAAGCTCATGTGGTGGTCCGAGCACCCCACGCGGATGGTCGGCGCCACGAGGGTGTGCCCGAGCCGGGTCGCGACCTCGACGGCCATCCGGGTGCCGTGCTCCGCGTCCATGAACATCGGCAGGTGTGGCCCGTGCTGTTCCACGGCCCCGACTCCGAAGACGGCGGTCGTGAATCCGTTGGCGATGGCCGCGCCAGCTTCCGGCGAGGTCAGGTGCTCGAGTCGAATGGAGCTCATCGAATCCATCGCTAGAAGGTCAGGTCATTGGCCGCGGGCGTGGTGTAGTCCTTGGCCAGGAGCCGGACACCCCACGGGCCGTCCGGATCGATGCGGAAGATGCTGACGACGCGAGGCGGCTCCCGTCGGGCGGGCGGGCCGTAACGATACTCGGCCCAGAGCCCGCCGTAGGGCACGGTGCCAAGCCCGTCGAGGGCGCGGAGCAAGCCGGTCCGGCTTAGATCGCCCGACGCGAGGGCGCGCTCGAGGAGGGCTCCGGCCGTGAGCCCGAGCAGGTAGCCGGTCGACGCGTAGAGGTCGGGTTTCTGATCGGGGGCGTAGCGTGAGACCGCCTCGATCATGTCGGCCGACCCGGCGGCGGTCGTGTCGCCCCACTCGGTGCCCGAGGCGAGGAGCCAGAGGTGGTCGCGATAGTAGTCCCGCAGCGGCGAGTCGAGCAGGGTCGAGTGCCACGCCGGCGACTGCGCGATCCACTGGGGCTCGAAGCCCATTTGCGCGGCCGCCCCGAGCACCTTGCCCGTCACCCCGGGCAGCGAGGCGAGGAACACGGCGTCGCAGCGTCCGTTCTTGAGCTGCGTGATCGGCGCCACGAAATCCTGATCGTCCTGCCGGAAAGTGACCTTGACGCCGAGCTCGAAGCCGAGCTTGCCGGAGGCGAACTCGAGCCCCTCGAGCGCTGCTTCGCCGTAGCCGGTGGCCAGCGTCATCGCGCAGATCGTCTTTCCCCGACCGCCGTGATCGAGGTAGTAGGCCGCGCCGACGGTGGTCCAGACCTGGTAGGGCGGACCCCAGGGGAGGAGGTTGGGCTGTCTGACCCACTCGGCGTCGAACGTGGTCGGGATCGCGATCAGGCTGTCCTCCGAGAGGAGCGGGAGGAGACCGTTCACCTGATCGGTGCCGACCACGGAGGCGAGCAGCGCGACGTCGGACTTGATCTTCTGGTACTTCTGCGCGCCGGTGGAGGGGTTGGCGTAGGTGATATCCTCTTCCAGCACCTTGAGCCAGTAGCGGCCGGCGATGCCGCCGCGCGCGTTGACCTGCGCGGCGTAGGCCTGGAGGCCGATCGCGATCGGCCTCCCGATCACGGCCACGGCGTCGCTCAGCGGAAGAAGCGCGCCGACGGTCACCGTATCGCCGACGAATCCCGGGGCGGCGCCGGCGCCCCCGCCCCCGGCGCAGGCGCCGCCGACGATCGCGGCCAGGAGGAGGAATGGGCGCTGCCAGCCACGGGATCTCATGGTCGGTCCTCGAGTGGTCGGTCGGTACGTTATCCGGGGCCGGCGGATTGGCAAGCTCCCGGTCAGTAGGAGAAGGGCCACGCCGTGAAATAGCGCTTGATCCGCCGCCAGATCTCGATCAGGCCGAGTGGCTCGGCGATCAGGAAGACCACGATCAGGACCCCGAAGAGGGCTTGGTTCAGGTTGGCTATGGTGATGCCCGGCTGGCCGCTGGTCTGGGCCACGAAAGGCAGGGTGGCGCTCAGCGATTCGACCAGCCGGGGGAGCACGGTCAGGAACAGCGCGCCCAGGATCGAGCCCGCGATGCTGCCGATGCCGCCGACCACGATCATCGCCACGTACTGGATCGAGAGGAAGAAGCTGAAGTCGAGCGGGCTCACGTAGCGCGCGTAGGCGGCATAGAGCGCCCCGGCACAGGCGGCGTAGCCGCTCGAGACCACGAAGGCGCCGACCTTGTACTGGACCAGGCTCACCCCGATCACTTCGGCGGCGAGGTCGCGATCCCGGATGGCCTGGAGCGCTCGACCGGGCCGGCTCCGGGTGATGTTCTTGGCCGCGAGGGTCAACACCGCGACCACGGCCCAGATGAAGAGGAACCAACCCTGGTTGCGCGAGAGGGTGACGCCGAAGAGCTGGAGTCGGGAGACGTCCACGGGCCCGATCGCCACGGCGGCGGCGACGGGCGTGCCGGTGAGCCCGCCCGTCACCGTGCGCCAGTTCTCGAAGAGGTGCTGCCCGAAGAAGAGCAGTCCCAAGGTGACGACCACCAGATAGTGGCCCCGGAGCCGAAGCGCGAACGGCCCGACCAGCCCGCCGATGATCCCGCCGATCGCGGCCGCCGCGATGAGCCAGAGCGGGAACGGCAGCCCGAAGCGGTCAGCGAGCACCGCGGCGCCGTAGGCGCCCACGCCTTGGAAGAAGGCGTGCCCCAACGACACCTGGCCGGTGAAGCCCGTGAGCAGGTTGAGGCCCAGCGCGCCCACCGTCGCGATGCCGGCGTAGATCAGCACCGTCATCCAGAAGTCGCCGAGCCACCACGGGGCGCTGGCCACCGCCGCCGCGACCCCCAACATCGAGGCCTTGAGCAGCGGCGAGCGGAAGAGCGCCAGATCGTGGCGGTATTCGGTGGTGAGGCGGTGGTTCCCCATCAGACCCGACGCACCTCGACCGTGCCGAACAGCCCATAGGGCTTCACGAGCAGTACCAGGATCATCACCAGGTAGGGCATCACGACGTGGAAGTTGGCGCCCAGCCAGGGAGCGTTCGGGGTCAGGTACGCGGCCGTCAGCACCTCCGTGAGTCCGATCGCGACGCCGCCCAGCACCGCTCCCTCGGCCGACTCGAGTCCGCCCAGGATCATCGCCGGAAAGGCCCGGAAGGCCACCGGACCCAGCGTGAGGTCGACCCCTCGGGGCCCCGCCGCGAGCAGCACCCCCGCCACCACGGCCACCGCGCCGGCGATGCCCCAGCTCAGGGCGTGGACCACCCTCGGGCTGATGCCGTTGGCGAGCGCCGCTTCGGGATCGATGGCCGCCGCGCGCATCGCGATCCCGATCGTGCTCCGGCGGAAGAAGACGAAGAAGAGCGCCAGGACCAGGCCCGCCGCCGCGATGCTCCAGAGGTCCAGCACCCGGAGGACCGCGCCGGCCACCGCCACCGTCTCGATTCCCCAGGGATCGCCCATCGGGAGGAGGTCATAGCCCCAGATCGCGGTGCAGATCTGCTCGATCACGAAGAGGAGGCCCAGGGTGATCAGGATGGTCGCGAAGACCGGGTGCCCCACCATCGGTCGGAGGATCCAGCGGTCGACCAGCACGCCGATCAGGGTGACCGCGACCACCGCGAGCAGGAACGCGAGCGGGAAGGGCAGCGCCATCTTCACCGACAGCTGGTGGGTCAGGTAGCCGCCCAGGATCACGAAGCCGCCCTGGGCGAAATTGAGCACCCCGGTGGCCCGGTAGATCACCACGAAGCCGAGGCAGACCAACGCGTAGATGGCGCCAAGCGCCACCCCGGAGACCAGGAGCTGGAGCAGGTCGCTCATCGGTACATCTCCTCGACCAGCGGCTCGAACTGGGTGGCGATCGCCCGGCGCTTGACCTTCTGCGTGGCGGTGAGCTCGCCCTCCTCGTGGTCGAGCTCCTTGGGCAGGAGCTTGAACTTCTTGACCCGCTCCACCTGGGCCAGCTGCTCGTTGACCTGGTCGACGATGCCTTGGACCAGGGCCACCACCTCGGCTTTCTCGCTCAGGTCCTGGTAGGTGGTGAAGGCGAGCCGGCGGCGGGTGGCCCAGTCACCGACCGTGTCGAGCTCGATCCCGATCAGCGCGGTCAGGTGCTTGCGCCGGTCGCCGATCACGATGGCCTCCCGGACGAAGGGAGAAACCTTGAGCAGGTTCTCGATCCACGACGGCGAGACGTTCTTCCCGCCCGCCGTGATGATGATGTCCTTCTTCCGGTCGGTGATCTGGAGGAAGCCCTCCTCGTCCAGCGTGCCGACGTCGCCGGTGTGGAGCCAGCCCTCGTCGTCGACCGTGGCCCGGGTCGCCTCGGGATTCTTGAAGTAGCCGGGGAATACACCCTCCGAGCGGACCAGGATCTCGCCGTCGTCGGCGATCCGGAGCTCGACGCCAGGCACCGCCTTGCCGACCTTGCCGATCCGAACGCCGTCGCTCGGAGTCCAGGTGGCCAGCGCGGTCCCCTCGGTCTGGCCGTAGCCCTCACGCACCGGCACGCCGATCGCCCAGAAGAACTCCAGCACCTGCGGCGCGATCGGCGCGGCCCCCGAGCCCGCGACCCGCACCCGAGCGAGTCCGAGTCGCTCGCGAAGGGGCCGGAAGAGCAGTGCCCAGCCGACCGCCTGGAGCGCGCGATCGACCGGACCGAGCTTCGCTCCCGAGAGCCGCCTCCGCGCGATCCGGCGGCCCTGCCGGAGCCAGATCCGGTAGGTGACCCGCTTGAGCCACGAAGCGTCGGCCATCTTGATGTCGACCGTGGCGAGCATCTTCTCCCACACCCGGGGCACGCCGAAGAAGAAGTGCGGCTGTACTTCCCGGAGGTCGGACAGCAGCGATTCGCCCCCGCCCCCGAAGTTGACGGTGTAGCCCACCGATACCGCGGCGATTCCCGAAAAGACCCGCTCGGCGACGTGGCAGAGGGGCAGATAGGAGAGCGCCTCGTCGCCCGGTCGCACCTCGAGAACCTGGAGGAAGCAGGCGCCGGCCACCGCGAGGTTCTTGTGAGAGAGCATCGCGCCCTTCGGCGGTCCGGTCGTGCCCGAGGTGTAGACCAGCACCGCCACGTCCTCGGGCTCGAGCGCGGAGACCGCGGCCCGGTACTCGGCGGGGTCGCGGTCGGCTCCGCGGGCCAGGAGGTCCTCGAGGCTCAGCACGGCCGGATCGGCGAGATACTGCCGGGTGCCCCGGGGCTCGATCACCACGATGTGGCGGAGCTTGGGGAGCCTGTCGCGGATCGCCAGCAGCTTGTCGAGCTGCTCCTCGTCCTCCGCGACCGCGACGACCGACTCGGAGTGTTCCAACAGGTACTCGACTTCGGCAACCGGACTGGTCGGATAGACGCCCACCGTCACCAGACCCATGCCCTGCGCGCCGAGGTCGAGGAAGAGCCATTCCGGGCGATTCTCGCTCAGCACCGCGACCTTGTCGCCCCGCTCGAGACCCAGGGCGCGGAGCCCGAGTCCCGCGCGGGTCACCAGGGCCAGGTACTCCTTCCAGGTGTACTCCCGCCAGCGGCCGAGGTCCTTGTGCCGGAGCGCGACGCGGGACGGGTGCTCCGTCGCGCGGCCGATCAAACGCGCCGGCAGGCTGTCGACACCGGGCTCGGCGGCCTGGGCGGTCGCCGTCACTCCGCGGCCCCGAGATAGGCCTTGACCACCTCGGCATCACCTTGCACTTCGGCCGGCGTCCCGATCCGCAGCACCCGGCCGAAGTCCATCGCCATCACCCGGTCGGCCAGATCCATCACCATGTGCATGTCGTGCTCGACCAGGATCATGGTGACGCCGAGCTCCTCGTTGATCTCCCGGATGTAGCGGGCCATGTCCACGGTCTCCTCGAGGTTCATTCCGGCCACCGGCTCGTCCAGCAGCAGCAGCCGCGGCTCCATCGCCAGCGCGCGACCGACCTCGACCCGCTTCCGAACGCCGTACGGGAGTCTGGCCACGGCCTCGAAGCGGTAGGGCTCCAGCTCGAGCAGCTCGATGATCTCCTCGGAGCGGGCTCGCTCGGCCAGCTCCTCCCGGCGCGCCTTGCCCCACCAGAGCGCGCCGGCCAGGAAGCCGGTGTGGAGCAGGTGATGGCGACCGAGCAGGATGTTTTCGAGCACGGTGAGGTTGCTGAAGAGTCCGAGATTCTGAAAGGTGCGCGCCATCCCCATCCGCGCGATCGCGACCGGCCGCCTGCCGATCAGGCTCGCGCCGGCGAACCGGATCTCGCCCCGCTGGGGCCGGTAGACGCCATTCAGACAGTTGAAGATCGAGGTCTTGCCGGCGCCGTTCGGCCCGATGATGGCGAAGAGCTCCCGTTCCCTGACCTCGAAGCTCACCTCGGTGAGCGCGGCGAGCCCGCCGAAGCTCAAGGTGACGCCTTCGACCGACAGCACCGGCTCGGCCATCAGGCGCTCCACCGCTTCTTTCGACGATAGGTCTTGATCTCTCGAAACGACCGCCGGCCGGTCTCGCTCAGGCCGAGGTAGAACTCGCGGACGTCCTGGTCCTGCTCGAGGGCCGCCGGGGTGCCGTCCTTGACGATCTTCCCGTTCTCGAGGATGTAGCCGTAGCTCGCCAGGCGGAGGGCCATGGCCGCGTTCTGCTCGACCAGGAGCACGGCGGTGCCGGCCTGATTGATCGAGCGGATCAGCTCCGCGATCTGCTCCACGAGCTTGGGCGCCAGGCCGAGCGAGGGCTCGTCGAGGATCAGCAGGCGGGGCTCGGACATCAGCGCCCGACCGAACGCGAGCATCTGCTGCTCACCTCCGGACAGGTAGCCGGCCGTCTGGCTCCTCCGCTCGGCCAGCTTCGGGAAGAGGCCGAAGACCCGCTCCATCCTCCGCGCCAGCTCGGCCCGGCTCGGGCAGGTGAAGCCGCCGGAGCGGAGGTTCTCTTCGATGGAGAGCTCGGCGAAGACCCGCCGGCCCTCCATGACCTGGGCCACCCCGCGGCGGACGATGTCGGGGGCCTCCAGCCGGCTCACCTCAGCGTCGCCGAAGCGCACCTGCCCCTTGGTGATCCGGCCCCGATGGATCGGGAGCAGGCCGGTGACCGCGCGGAGCAGCGTGGTTTTGCCCGCGCCGTTGGCGCCGAGCAGCGCGACGATCGAGCGCTCCGGCACGGTCAGGCTGACCCCGCGGAGCACCAGGATGACGTCGCTGTAGACCACCTCGAGGTTCTGGATCGATAGCAGACCGGCCTCGGGCAACGAGCACGCTCCAAGGATGCAGTATGGTCCGTCCGATGTCGCGGTAGCGCCCCGATTGTACCCCGGGTCGGTAGGGGCCGCCACTCCACCCGTTCCAGGGCGGGCTCAGCGCTGATGCACCACCTTGCCGTCGACCACCGTGAGGTCCACGCCCACCGAACCCAGCGCTTCCGGATCGACCTGGTCGATGGCCGCGTCGAGCACCACGAGGTCGGCCGCCATGCCGCTTTCCAGGGTGCCCTTCCAGGTCTCCGCGTGGTCCTGCCACGCGCCCGCGGCCGTGTGGGAGCGGATCGCCTGGTCCAGGGTGATCCGTTGATCGGGCCCGGAAACCTTGCCCGACTGCTTGCCGACCCGGGTGACGCAGGTGGCCAACCCTTGCCGCCAGTTGCCGTCGGTCACGGGAGCGTCGGAGCCCGTCGCCACCTGGACGCCGGCGTCGAGCGCGGTGCGATAGGGCCACTCGTAGGCGGCCCGCTCCGGACCGATGCTGCCGACCTGGCCGTCGGCGATCAGGAACTTGATCGTCGAGTTGAAGTTCGCGCCGACCCCGAGCGCGGCCATGCGCTGGAGCGCCGCCGGAGAAGCGAGGTCGGCGTGGATCAGGTAGTGCCGCCGATCGGGGTCCGGCGCGCGCTCGAGCGCCTTGGCGTAGGCCTCGATCGCGACGTCGATGGTGCGGTCGCCGGTGGCGTGCGTGCCCACCTGCCAGCCGTTTCGGTGGGCCAGGTCCACGATCGCCTCCAGCTCGGCCACCCGGGCGACGTCGTCGCCGCTGCCAACCAGCATCTCGCCGTTGCCGCCGCCCACGTAGGGCTGGTGGAGCCAGGCGGTCTTGTTGTTGGTGGGGATTCCGTCCGCCACGATCTTGACCCCCGCCACCCGCAGCCAGCGCGGATCCACGCCGTCGAGCGGCTGGAGCTTGGCGAGCGTGGCCTCGAGCTCGCTCGCCATGTTGCCGGCCCCGAGCAATCCGGTGACCCGACCGTTGAGCTGACCAGTCGTGGCCATCTCGGCGTAGAAGGCGACCGTCTCGGGGTCGAGCAGCGGATCGGTGAAGCTGGTGATCCCGTTCGAGCTCGCGAGCCGCATCGCGTTGTCGAATCCCTGGCGACGCTCGGCTGCCGAGTAGGGCGGGATCGCGCGGCGGATCAGGGCGGTGGCGTCCTCGAAGAGCAGGCCGGTCGGCTCGCCCGAGGCGTCCTTCACGATCACGCCACCCGTCGGCGGCACCGTCTCCCGGGTGATGCCGGCCAGCTCGAGCGCCTTCGTGTTCACCCAGATCGCGTGGAATGAGAACTCGTTCAGCATCACCGGGTGGTCGGGCGCCACCCGGTCCAGGTCGGCGCGGGTCGGCGCTCTGCCCTCGGCGAAGTAGCGCTGGTCCCAGCCGTTGCCCTGGATCCACTGCCCGGGCTGGCGCGAGGCGACGGCCTCGCGAACCCGCTCGGCGACGTCGGCGATCGAGCGCACCGTCGGGTAGCTCACGTCCAGGGTGAAGGGCGGCTTCCCGAAGCCCCAGAGCAGGGCGTGGAGGTGGGTGTCGTTGGCGCCTGGCAGCACCGATCGCCCGTTCAGGCCGAGCGCCTCGGTCCGTGGACCCGCGAGACGGCGGATCTCGGCCGTCGTGCCCGCGGCGATCACCTTGCCGCCGCCCAGCGCGATAGCCTGCACCCGGCGCGACGCCCCGTCGACCAGGTGGACGTCGCCGTCGTAGAGGATCAGGTCCGGCGGGGCCGCGTCGCTTCGGCGACAGCTGGCCAGCGCGGCTCCCGCCATCGAGATGACGAAGGCTCGGCGGTCGATCGTTCTACGGGTCATTTCCTGATCTCCTGCCGCCCGTCAGCGGCGCCAGACGGGCAGCTCGACGAAGGAGAGCCGTTCCCGATCGTGGTAGACGGTCTGCCGAGCCACCCGCGAGGTCGTGTCGGTGGCGGGTAGCAGGCCGGTGTTGGTGTTGACGTCGATGAACGGAAACGCGGCCGAGGCGATCTCGAGTCGGATACGATGCCCCGGCAGGAAGGCGTGGGCCACATCGAAGAGCTCGATCCGATACCGCTCCACCGCGCCGGGCTCGAGCAGCTCGGTGCGATCGCGACCCTTGCGGTACCGGGCCCGGATCACGCCGACCTCGGTGGGACCGAGCTTCCGCGCCACCTCGTCTGGTCCGACATCGAGCAGCTTGGCCGTGAAGTCGGTGTCGCGACCGTCGGTCGCGGCCGTGAGCGTCACGAACACGTTGCCGACAATGGTCAGCGTATCGGTCAGGCGCTCGGAGGTGTAGACCAGCACGTCGTCACGACGCTCGATCGGCCGGTGATCCACCCCTCTCGGGTCGGCGGTGCCGACCGACGACGGGACCGGTCGGTCCGGATCGGCGGTAAAGCGGTCGGGTGGCTCCGCGGCGGGCGTCGTGAAGCTGAGGCGCCCGTCGCCGGCGAGCGAGTTGGCCCGGCCGCCGCTGCTCAGGAAGAGCCGCTCGGTCCGGACCGTCCGGGGTGGGTACGCGTCGGTGTCCCGCCACTGGTTGGTGCCGGTCAGGAAGACCCGGGCGCGCGGGAAGTCGAATCGATCGGTGCTGCCCTTGAGGTAGCGGTCGAAGAAGGCCAGATGGATCGGCTTGTAGTCGACGACCGACCCGGCCCCGAGCCGCCATTCGCCGAGCGAGGTGAGGCCCCCGGTCCAGGTCTGCGGGTGAGTCCACGGCCCGAGCAGGAGGTACTGGTGGGTCGCGGCCGGCGAGTGGGCCTGCATCGCCCGCCAGTAGTACATCGCGCCGGGCTGGTCCCAATCGAACAGCCCGGTCACGTGGAGCGTGGGCAGGTCGAGGGTCTCGAAGTCGCGTGGCGCCTCGAGGCTGATCCGCTTCCAATGGTCGTCGTAGGTCGAGTGCTCGACGAACTCGCGCCAGGCCTCGATCCGCCGACCCACCGCGTCGTCCATCGTGAGGAGCGGGCGATGGCGATAGATCTCCATCCAATCGAGTCCCACCGCGTTGGCCCCGGCATAGGTGCGGCCCGCGGTCCGGTACGTCCAGCCGAGCATGAACTGGACCTGCAACGCCCCGCCGAGGTACGGCAGCTCGTCGAGCCAGCGGCCGGCCGCGGCCGTCGAGGCCATGCAGACCAGGTGCGGCGGCCGCTCCTTCGCCGCGAGCCACTGGACGGTGCCGAGGTACGAGACCCCCATGGTGCAGACCCGTCCGTTGGACCAGGGCTGGCGCGCGATCCACTCGATGCTGTCGTAGCCGTCGGGTCCGTCGTCTCGGAAGAAGTGGAAGGTGCCTTCGGAGTCGCCCCGGCCCCGGGTGTCCTGAATGATCCAGACGTATCCCTGCTTGGCGAAGTAGGTCCCCAGCTCCGGCGGCCTGCCGGCACCGGCGCCGAGCAGCTCCATGGTGCGCTCGTAGGGAGTCCGCACCAGGATCGTGGGGAAGGGGCCGAGTCCCTCGGGTATCCAGGCGTCCGCGACGAGCTCGACGCCGTCGCGCATGGGCATCGTCACGGCAAAGCGGACCTCGACCTGGCCCTCCGCCGGCGCGACGGCGGCGAACGACGCTAGCGTCAGAGCCGCCGTGAGCAGGCGGCCGGCCGGAGCTCCGGGCATGCGCTCCCTCGATCGAGTCGTGATGTTGGAGTGGATGGTCTCCCCAACCTACCCGAGCCGGCCGCCTTTGGCACCTGTCGCGCGACCCGCGCCCAGACCGCCTTCGAGGCCCTCGCCGAACCTGCGGCGGAGGGTGGCCGCCTTGGGCGTGACCGGTCCGCTAAGTTCCCCGGACCATCAGCCCGGAGTGTCCGATGCGAGCCGCCTGGTACGAGCGGAAAGGGCCCGCGCGCGAGGTGCTGGTCGTGGGCGAGATGGCCGACCCGGAGCCGGGCCCGGGCGAGGTGCGGGTCCGAGTCCACGCGTCGGCCGTCAATCCGTCCGACACCAAGCAGCGTGGCGGGGCGAGGGGCGTGCTCGCCATGCCGCACCCCAGGGTCATCCCACACCAGGACGGCGCGGGCGTCGTCGATCGAGTCGGCGAAGGCGTCGACTCCTCGCGGGTCGGCGAGCGCGTCTGGGTCTACGAGGCCCAGCGCGGCTCGCCGTTCGGAACGGCGGCGGACTACGTGGTGGTTCCGGCCAGGAAGGCCGTCCGGCTGCCCCACGGAACCTCGTTCGCCGAGGGCGCCTGCCTCGGCGTGCCGGCGATGACCGCCCATCGCTGCGTCTTCGCCGATGGTCCGGTCGAAGGCCGGGACCTGCTGGTGACCGGAGGCGCGGGCGCCGTGGGCTGCTACGCGATCCAGTGGGCGCGGCTGGGCAACGCCCGGCGGATCGTGGCCACCGTGAGTCGTCCGGAGCAGGAGGCGGTGGCGCGTCGGGCCGGTGCCGATGCCGTGGTGAACTACCGGACCGAATCGGTCGTCGACCGGGTCCGGGCGCTCGCGGACGGAGGCGTTGACCGGATCGTCGAGGTCGCGTTCGGTCAGAACCTCGCCCAGTCGGTCCAGCTGGCTCGGGCCAATGCGGTGATCGCCGCCTACTCGTCCGATCGCGTGCCCGAGCCGATGCTGCCGTTCTGGAGCTTGCTCGCCAAGGACGTCACCGTGCGATTCGTGCTGGTCTACGAGATGCCTGAGCGCGCCCACCGCGCCGCCGCGGAGGCGATCACCTCGGCGCTCGATCGGGGCCAGCTCCAGCACCAGATCGGGGCGCGCTTCTCCCTCGCCGAGATCGCGCTGGCCCACGAGGCGCAAGAGAGCGGCGAGCTGATCGGCAAGGCGGTGCTGGAGCTCGTCTCCGGCTAGCCGGCTCGAGGGCCCCGGCTACTTCGGCCAACCGGTCTGGGGCAGGCCTGGCGTGATCCGGAGCGCGTTGGCGTAGTAGACCTTCTTGAGGACCTCGTCGGGCAGGTCGATCCCGTAGAGCTTCCAGAAGGCATGGTAGTTTCGGTAGTAGTCGAAGTAGTCGTCCCGGGTCTCGAACACCCGCCAGTAGTACGGGTACTCCTCTGGCTGGAACGAGTCCTTGCCGAAGAGGATCCGATCCTGGAACTCGATGAAGAAGTCGTGCGCGGCTCGCGGCTGGCGCCCGATGTCGTAGAGCACGGCCCCGACCTCGGTGTAGACGTTGGGCAGCTCCTGGAGCAATCGGCCGAGGCGGCCGAGATCGTTGGCGTGCCAGCCCATGTGCGCGATCACGAAGGTCGTCTTCGGGTGACGGCGGAGGAGATTGTCCCGCTCCGTCATCAGCTGCTCGAACGCCGGATATTCCTCGGGCGGGTAGCGTCGGTTGGGGAAGAGGGCGAGCTCGAGCCAGCGCTCGTTGTGATAGTCGATCGGCTCCCAGAACTGCTCGGGGTCGGCGGTGTGGATGAACACGGGCAGCCGCAGCCTCGCGGCGGCCTGCCAGATCGGATCGAGGATCGGGTCGTCGATCGCGAGTCGGGTGCCGTCCGCCTTCTTCGCCGAGAGGCCCAAGCCCTTGCTGATCTCGCCGAACCCGACCGCGCCCG
>JBFXAS010000110.1:0-15391 GCA_050184075.1 Gemmatimonadales bacterium | reverse complement strand
CGGTCGGAGCTCAGCACACAGATCGAGTAGCCGTTGGCGTTGATGAAGGGGCGCGAGTCGGTATGCCCCTCGACGGCCACGTGATTGGAGTCGGTCGCCAGCTCGGCGCCGATCACCTCCAGCAGGGCCTTGCCGCGCGGGCTCGGCACTGCGCTGCCGGACTGGAAGAACTGGGCGGTGGAGTCTTCGAGCAGCTCGATCCGGAGGCCCTCGTCGGTCAGGGTGATCTCGACGTGGTCCCGGAGGGAGTCGAGCAGCGGGATCCGCCCCATCTTCTCCTTGATCTGCTCGGCCAGTCGCATCAGCCGGTCGAGCCGGAAATCGATCACCTGGGTGGGCTGGAGCGGACGAGCCATCTGGGTCTGGGCGCCCTCACCCTGGACGATCGACGAGCCGAACTCGTCGGCCCGGCCCAGCGGATCCTGGAAGTACCCGGCGATCGCGGACTTCACGTCGGAGCTCTGATTCACCAGCCAGAGCACCAGGAACAGCGCGAACATCGCCGTCATGAAGTCGGCGAACGCCACCTTCCACGCGCCGCCGTGGTGGGCGTGCCCGTGGATCTTCTTCTTGATGACGATGATCGGGGTTTCGCGATCCTTGTTCATCCGACCCTCGCCCGGCTACGGCTTGATCGACTTGCAGGCCGTTTCCATGTTCTGGAACGTCGGCCGCACGTCGGCGCCGATCGCGCGCCGGGCGAACTCCACGGCAACGATCGGCGCGAACCCCTTCGCGAACGCCACCACCCCCGCCCGCAGCACCTGGTAAAAGGCGCCCTCGGCGTTGTTCGAGTGCCCGATCGCGGTGGCCAGGGGGCCGAAGAACCCGTAGGCGAACAACACCCCGAGCATCGTGCCCGTGAGGGCTGCGCCCACGTGCTCGCCGATCTCCTCGACCGGGCCCGAGATCGCGCCCATGGTCACGATGATGCCGAGCACGGCGGCCACGATACCGATGCCCGGCAGCGCGTCGGCCACGCTCTGGAGCGCGCTCGCCGCCGCCCCCTCGTTCTGATGGTGGACCTCGATCTCGGCGTCCATCAGGGAGTCGAGGTCATGCGGCGGCACGCTTCCCACCAGGACCAGCCGGAGGTTGTCGCAGAAGAACTGCATTGCGTGGTGATGGTGGGTCACCGCGGGGTACTTCTTGAAGATGGAGCTCTTTTCCGGGGCCTCGATGTGGGCCTCGATCGCCACCAGACCGTCCTTCCGCGCCAGCTGGAACAGCTCGTAGAGCATCCTGAGCGTGTCCAGGTAGCCGGCGGCGCTCATCCCCGAGCCCTTCAGAACCCCGACGATCTTCCCGATCATAAGCTTGAGAACCGGGAACGGGGTCGAGATCAGGATCGTGCCGAGCGCGGTCCCCAGGATCGTGATGATCTCGGAGATGTGGAACAGGGACGGGATCTTCCCGCCAGCGATGGTGAAACCACCGAGGACTGAAGCGACAACGATGACGATGCCGATAATGGCAAACATGCCCTGGTCCCTTACCCCGTTCTGGGGCCCCGACTCGGGGCGCCGTCAGGTTGGGGAGTATCGGCCCCGGAACAGGGCATCTTGAGGCCTGAGGCGAGGATAGCCTGCAGGGAGGAACCGTGGAATCGAGGGTGACGAAGTTCAACACCGAGCTCGACGCGCTGTTTGCCGGGAAGGCGCAGCTGCCGACCCTGCCGGACCTGCTGCTGCAGGTCCAGCGGGCCCTGGCCAACGAAATGGGCGGGCTCGATGAGCTGGCTCGGATCATCGAGCGCGATCCGGGCCTCGCCGCCAAGCTCCTTCGGGTGGCCAATTCGGCCGCCTTCTCCCGCGGGATCCAGGTGACCGCGATCTCGGCCGCTGTCGGTCGATTGGGGCTGAAGCAAGTCCGCTCGCTCTGTATGGCGGTGGGCGTGGTTCGGGCCTTCGACAACACCAACCGGACCCTCGACCACGCACGCTATTGGGAACACTCGGCCGCGGTCGGCCTGGTGGCTGAGCGCCTGGCCCAGGCTAGCAAGCGGAATGCCCAGGTCGACGGCGCGGAAGCCTATGTGGCTGGCCTACTTCACGACGTGGGCCTGCTCCTGCTCGATCAGTTTTTTCCGGAAGATTTCGCCGCCATCCTGGAAGAAACCGACGCCGAGATGACGGGCTCCTGGCGGATCGAGCTCCAGCGCATCGGCCTCGATCACGGGGAGATCGGCGGTCGACTGCTGACCCACTGGGGGGTCCCGCAGGGCGTCATTTCGGCCGTGACCCACCACCACCACCCGGACGAGGGCCCGGAGCTAGCGGGGCCGATCGGGCAACTGGTCTGGGGCGCCGAGGCGCTCTGCAGCGCGTGCGGACTGGCCCTCTCGGCCGAGGGGACTGCCGAGGTGGCCCCGCACGACGTGCTGGAGCGTCTGGGAGTGCCCCCGGAGACACGTGACGAGCTGATCGCCGAGGTCGGCGACATCGGCGACCGGGCGCGTCAGTTCACGACGTAGCCCGGTCTGGAGCTCCGCTTCTGGGTGTAGAGGGCCCGGTCGGCATCCGCCAACAGGTTGCCGAGGGAGCGCTCGAATCTGGCGTCGAAGGAAACCCCGCCGATCGTGAGCCGGACCGGACAGGGTGACTCGCCCGTGTCGTTGATCCGGTCGAGCTCCGCTTCGAGGCGCCGGAGCATCGCCCGTCCGCCGTCCAGCGCGCCGTCGAGCGCCAGGATGGCGAACTCGTCTCCGCCGTACCGCGCCACCAGGTCGGACTGCCGAAAGGTCGAGCGGAGCGCCTCCGCCGCCCGGGCGAGCGCCTGGTCTCCCTCGTGGTGTCCGTGCTCGTCGTTGATCCGCTTGAGCCCGTCGAGGTCCGCGAAGAGCAGCAGGAAGCGGCTGCTGGTCCGACAGCCGAGTCGGAGATGCCCGGCCGCCATGGTGTGGAAGCCCCGCCGGTTGAGCAGGCCGGTGAGCTCGTCGGTCAGCGAGAGCCCCCGCCAGCGTGCCACCAGGCGCTGTCTGATCACGGCGCAGCGGACGGCCCGACCCAGGCTCGGACCGGTAAGGGTCGCGCGGTCGAGACAATCCTGGGCGCCCTGCTCGACCGCCTCGAGCCCGATCTCGACCGAGCGGGGGTCGGTCAACACGATGATCGGCAGGGTCGGGTGGGCGCTCGCGAGCTGAGCGTACGCCTCGGCGGCCTCGACGCCCTGGCGATCGAGCGCCAGGACCGCGACGTCGAAGCCGTCGAGCCGCTCCCGGAAAGCCGCCTCGAGTCCGCCCACGACCTTCACCGCTACGGCCGGATCAGCGGCGGCCAAGAGGCGCGCCAACCGCCGAGCGTCGGCCCGCCGCGGCTCGACCAGCAGCAACTGGATCGGTGGCGCGCCGGCCGGGACGAGGCTGACCCCCTCTCGCCGCACCTCGGTCGAGTTTGCCGTGGGCAGTTGGATGGCTGGCATCGAGTCAGCAGCGGGGCAGGCCGCATGCCAGTTCCCCACGCCGCCGCGTCGCCGCGTAAATGATTGCCAGTGAAACAGATAGTGTGGAGGGGGGCGGCAGAGTCCCCGCCCGATGCTCGGTAGCTTTCTTCCGGGTTCGTCCTAGAAGTCCGCGAGCACCGACGTCGCCCAGCTGATCGCGCCCGTGTAGAGCGCCGGCACCCGGCCCGACTCGAGACCCAGCTGCTGGGAGCGCTCGTCCAGCAGCTGCCAGGCAGCGGTCTCCTGCGCCAGGACCAGATCGAGCACCGGGCCGAGCGGTGGGTGGCGCTCGAGCAAGGCGGTCTTCACTTCGTTGGAGACGGGCAGGCTCTTGAGCAGCTCCGGCAAGGGGCGATCCATCACGGCGTCGAGCACCGACAGGAGTCCGGTGAGGAAGAGCTCCAGGTCGCGGTCACTGAGTCCGGTCACCGGTCCCAGGCTCTCGGCCAGGCGCGCCCGGATCAGCCCGGTCACCACCAGCTCCGTCGGCTTGTCGTCGGCCATCGCGGTCACCGCGAGCAGCGCGACCCATTTCCGCAGCGGCTCGAGCCCGAAGAGGCGCACCGCCTGCTCGATGGTCTTCACCTCGTAGCGCCAGCCGAAGCCCGCCGAGTTGAGATAGCGGAGCAATCGGACCGACAGCGCCATCTCCTGGCGGATCAGGCCTTCGATCCGCTCGAACGAGACGTCCGGCGCGCCGACCTCGCTCAGCAGGCGGAGATACCCGAGCATCGACGGATTGAGCGGACGGCCCTCGATCACCTCGGGGCGGCTGTAGAAGTACCCCTGGAAATAGGAGAAACCGAGCTCCTCGGCGCGCGCCCGCTCCGCGTGGGTTTCGACCTTCTCGGCCAACAGGATTGCGCCCCGGTCCTTGGCCGCCGCGGTGGCGCGCTCGCGGGCTGCCGGCTCCGCGCGGAGGTCCACTTTGACGATGTCGGCCAGCGCGAGCAGAGGGTCGAGGTCTTCGCGGTAGGTGAAGTCGTCGAGCGCCAGCCGGTAGCCCTTCGCCTTGGCCGCCCGACAGGCCTCGAGGACCTGGTCGTCCGGGTCGATCGTCTCCAGGATCTCCAGCACGACCCGCCCGGCGGGGAGCAGGTCGTAGGAGCCGTCGAGCAACACCTCGCGGCTCAAGTTGACGAAGGCCAGCCGGTTGCCGGTCAGGCTCTCGAGCCCGAACCCCATCAGCGCCCGCTCCATGCTGGTTCGGGAGGCCAGGTCGGAGTCGATCTGCGGGCAGAAGTTCCCACTCCCGTTCCGGAACAGGAGCTCGTAGCCCATCACGGCGTCCTTGACGTCGAAGATCGGCTGGCGCCCGATGAAGATCTGCGCGGCGTCGGTCGTCGTCATCGGCCACAGTATCGGTCGGCCGGGCGGGTTACTGTATCTTCCGTCCACGATGACGACCAGCGCTTGGAGCACGAGGCCCGTCCAGTCGCTGCTGGCGGGCGCGATCGACTACGCCGGACTCTTTCCGCCGGCCGGACTCTCCATGACAGATACGGTTCGGCATTACGGGTCGTACCGGCGGTCGGACGACGCCTGGGCGCTCGGGCGGCTGGTGGTCGCCGCCGGGCGGCTCGAGGAGCTGGCCCGGGTGCGCTCGGAGGCCGGCGCCGGCGAGCCCTGGGGACTCGCCGTCACCCTCGGACCGGACTGGGGCGCCGATCGCGAGGCGATCGAGGCGTTCGAGCGCGTCGAGTCCTGCCGGGTCGAGGCGATCGAAGGACGTACCCCGGATCCCGCAGCCGCGGAGCGGTTGGCCGACTTCCGCGGCCCGGGCCGGTCGCTCTATGCCGAGGTCGCGCCCGCCGGCGATCTCGATGAGATGCTCGCCGCGCTGGCCCGGAGCGACCTGTCGGCCAAGATCCGGATGGGTGGCGTGACGCCCGAGCTGATTCCCCCGGTTTCCGCGGTCGCCGACTTTCTCGTCGCGCTCTGGCGGACCCGGCTCTCGTTCAAGGCGACCGCCGGGCTCCACCACCCGGTGCGGAGCGAGTTCCCGCTCACCTACCGGCCCGACAGCCCCCGCGCCACGATGCACGGGTACCTCAATCTCGTGCTCGCCTCGTTGTTGGCGGACGCCGGCGCCGACCACGCGCTGATCGCGGGCGCCCTCTCGGAGACCGACCGGACCGCGATCGAGGTGGACGCCGCAGGGATCGGGTGGCGGTCGCGCCGCTTCCCGGCCGACGCGATCGACGCGCTTCGCTCGCGGTTCCATGGCTTCGGGTCCTGTTCTTTCCGGGAGCCGCTCGACGACCTTCAGCCACTGGTCCGATCATGATCCCGACACTCGACCACACCCACGACGCCTCCGTCACCTGCTGGGTGGAATCGGCCCGGCGTCCCGACACCGAGTTTCCGGTGCAGAACCTCCCCTTCGGCGTGGTGCGGGAGGCGGACGGGCCGGCCACGATCGCGGTTCCGATCGGTGACCGGGCGCTGCTGCTGCCGCGGGTCAGCGGGCACGGCGACCTCGCCACGCTGCCCGCCGAGATTCGCGACGCCCTGGCCGCGCCCACGCTCAACGGGCTGATGGCCCTCGGCCCCGACGCGGCGCGCACCTTGCGACGGGCGGTCTTCGGCGCGCTGGTGGACGGTGGCCTCAAGAGCAAGCTCGCGCCCGGGTTGGTTCCCCTCGCCGCGGTCGCTCCGGTGCTGCCGGCCCGCATCGGCGACTACACCGACTTCTACGCCTCGGTGCACCACGCGACCAACGTTGGGTCGATGTTCCGACCCGACAATCCGCTGCTGCCCAACTACAAATGGGTGCCGATCGGCTACCATGGGCGGGCGTCCTCGGTGGTGGTCAGCGGCACCTCGGTTCGGCGGCCGCGCGGCCAGACCAAGGACGACCAGAAGCCGGCTCCCACCGTGGGGCCGAGCCGGGGCCTCGACTACGAGTGCGAGGTGGGGATCTGGGTGGGGGCCGGCAACCGCTTGGGCGAGCCGATTCCGATCGAGCGCGCCGCCGGACACTTCTTCGGTCTCTCCCTGCTCAATGACTGGTCCGCGCGCGATCTGCAGCGCTGGGAGTATCAGCCGCTCGGCCCCTTCCTCTCGAAGAGCTTCGCGACGACCGTGTCGCCCTGGATCGTCACCGCCGACGCGCTGGCGCCGTTCCGGGCACCCGCCGCCAAGCGCGCCGAGGGCGACCCCGCGCCGCTCCCCTACCTGAGCGCCGCCGAGGACCAGTCGGCCGGAGCGATCGAGCTCGAGCTCGAAGTGGCGCTCTCCTCGTCGCGGATGCGCGCCGCCGGCATGCCCCCGATGTCGCTCAGCCGCAGTTCCTTCGCGTCGCTCTATTGGACGGTGGCGCAGCTGATCACCCACCACGCCAGCAATGGCTGCAACCTGGCCCCCGGCGACCTGCTCGGCAGCGGCACCGTGTCCGGACCGACCCGGGAGAGTCGCGGCTGCCTGCTCGAGCTCACCTGGCGGGGCAGCGAGCCGCTGGACCTTCCTACCGGAGAGACCCGGCGGTTTCTCGAAGACGGCGACGAGGTGATGCTCCGAGGCCGCTGCCGGCGGGACGGCTTCGTCTCCATCGGCTTCGGTGATTGCCGGGGCGTCGTGACCCCGGCCTGACCTCGGAGGACAGCGACGATGAGCCTGGCGAACGAGCGGCGTGACTACGGCCGCGGCAGCCTGGAGCAGGGAGACCTGCTGGCCGACCCGCTGAAGCAGCTGTCGCGCTGGTACGAACAGGCGGTCGAGGCCGGCGTCCCGGAGCCTAACGCGATGACGCTGGCCACCGCGACGGCCATGGGCACGCCGTCCGCTCGGATCGTCCTGCTCAAGGGCGTCGACGAGCGCGGCCTGGTCTTTTTCACCAACTACCGGAGCCAGAAGGGCAGGGAGCTCGGGGCGAATCCCCAGGCCTCGCTCCTCTTCTTCTGGCATCCGCTCGAGCGGCAGGCTCGGGCGAGTGGCCACGTCGAGCAGGTCGACCCGGCCGAGTCGGACGCCTACTTCGCCACCCGGCCGCGCGAGAGCCAGATCGGCGCCTGGGCGTCGGCGCAGAGCGCGGTGCTCGCCGGCCGGGCCGAGCTCGACCGGGCGGTCGAGGCCGCGACGGCGCGTTTCGCGGGCCAGCCGGTGCCGCGACCGCCCCATTGGGGGGGCTACCGGCTGCTGCCGGTCGAGATCGAGTTCTGGCAGGGACGGGAGAGCCGCCTCCACGATCGGTTCCGCTACGCCCGGCGCGGCGACCACTGGGTGATCGAGCGACTCTCGCCATGAGTCGGGTGGGAGTGACGAGACTCGGGCCCGCCAGGACCAAGGAGCCCCGCGAGCCATGGCCGATGCCGACTCGGTAGCCGCGGTCCGGTCGCGGTTCGCCGCGGCGCTCGCCGCGCTTCGGCTCGAGCCCGGGAGCCTGTTGCTCGCGGTCTCCGGCGGGGCCGACTCGATGGCGCTGCTCGACCTTGCCGCCGCAACGACGGGAGGGCGGACCCTTCTGGTAGCCCACGTGGACCACGGGATCGCTCCCGAGAGCGCCGAGATCGCCGAGCGGGTGGCCGTGGCCGCGGCGGGGCACGGGCTCCAAACCCTGGTCGAGCGCTTGGAGCTCGGCGCCGACGCCTCGGAAACCCGGGCTCGGGAGGGGCGCCACGCCGCCCTCCGCCGCACCAGAGAACGGTGCGGCGCCCGTTACGTCCTCCTCGCCCACCACGCCGACGACCAGATCGAGACGGTGCTGATGCGGCTGGCCAGGGGCTCGGGTCCGGCGGGGCTCGCGGCGATGGAGCCCCTTGCCGACCCGCTGGCCCGTCCCCTGCTCGGCTTCCGACGGACGGAGCTCGTGGCCTACTGTCTCGCTCGCGGGCTCGGGTGGTGGGACGACCCGGCCAATCGCGACCTCCGCCACGATCGGGTCTGGTTCCGGGAGCGGTTGCTTCCGCTGCTCGACCAGCGCTTGCCCGACGGGCGCGAGGCGGTCCTTCGATCGGTCGCCGCCCTGGCCGAGGACCGACGGGCCTGGGACGAGCTGCTGGGCGAGCTCGAGGGGCTCGATTTCCGGGCCGAGCCGGGCGCCGTTTCCGTTGCTGCTGCCCAGCTCAAAGGGTATTCTTCTTCGCTTGGTCGCATGGTGCTTCGCTCTCTCGGGCGACGGGTCGGGGCGAGCCTCGGTCCGAATCGAATCGAGTTGATCGAAACCCTTTTGGCGAAGGGACATACGGGCCGCGGCCTCGACCTCGGGAAGGGCTGCCGCGCGGAGCTTGGCGCCGATCGATTGCGCTTGTTCCGCGTCGTGGAGCATCCTTTGTCTGAGGCGCGGCTCGAAGGCGAGGCCGGCACCCTCGAGTGGGGCGCCTGGCGGATCGAGTGGGCGCCCGCGTCCGCGCCGTCGGCGATCGAGCGGGTCGGGCTCCGAACCTGGGTGGCTTCCGGATCTCCGGTGGCGGTTCGACCCTGGCGTGCGGGCGACCGAATTCGCCCCATCGGGGGCGCTGGCAGCAGGTTGGTGGTGCGGTGTATGCAGGATCGCAAGATCCAGCGGTCCGAGCGGCCGTTTTGGCCGGTGATGACGACCCCGGAGGGGATTATCTGGGTGCCGGACGTATGCCGAAGTGACACGGCCGTGCCACCCACGGGAACGAACGCAACGAGGATCGATGCCCGTCGAGCTTGATACCCTGAAGCGCACCGGTGGCCGCTCGGTCAAGTCGATCGTCTTCGACGCGCCGACCATCGCCGCGCGGGTCCGGGAGCTGGGCCGGGAGATCACCGCTGCCTATCCCGACGGCGACGTCCTGGTGCTGGGTCTGCTCAAGGGCAGCTTCATCTTCGTGGGCGATCTGGTTCGCCAGATCGAGCGGCCGCTCCAGATCGACTTCCTCGTGGCGAGCTCCTACGGGCGGGGAACCAGCTCGAGCGGCCACGTCTCCTTGCTGTATGATCCGGAGACGCGCCTCGAGGGCAAGCACCTCGTCTTGGTGGAGGACATCGTCGACAGCGGCAACACCCTCCGCCAGCTGGTGTCGCGGCTCGAGGGTCGGCAGCCGCGCTCGCTCGCGATCTGCGCGCTCCTCGACAAGGAGGAGATGCACCCTCCGATTCCCGAGCTTCGTTTCGTCGGCTTCAAAGCGCCGCCGGCGTTTCTGGTGGGGTACGGCCTCGATCACGCCGAGGACTTTCGCCACCTCCCCTTCATCGCGGACCTGATGTAGATGTCTCAACGCATGAATCCGAGGCCTCCGAGCCCCAATTGGGGCGGCCTGAGCCGCAACCTGGCCCTCTGGGCGATGGTCGTGCTCCTGGCCGTCGTCCTCTACCAGTTCGTCGACCGCTCCCGCGGGCCGGGCTCCGAGCTCAGCTACTCGGAGTTCAGCCGGCAGGTCGAAGCCGGCAACGTCGCCAAGGTCGACGTCATCGACGGCAAGCTGATCAAGGGCGAGTTCCGGGTCGCGGTGCCGCGCGACGGCGGTACCGTCAAGACCTTCTCGGTGCTGCTGCCGATCGCCAACAGCGAGGACATCCTCCAGCGGTTGGAATCGTCGGTTCCCGTCATCAACGCGCGCGAGTCGCGCACCGGCCTGACGTTCTTCCTGATCCAGGCGCTGCCCTGGATCGTGATCATCGGTCTCTGGTTTTTCTTCATCCGGCAGCTGCAGGCCGGCGGCAATCGGGCGTTCTCTTTCGGGAAGTCGCGCGCCAAGCTGCTCGCGGGCGACACCCCGAAGCTCACCTTCGCCGACGTGGCCGGCGCGGACGAGGCCAAAGTCGAGCTGCAGGAGATCATCGAGTTCCTGAAGGACCCACAGAAGTTCACCCGGCTGGGTGGCCGGCTGCCGAAGGGCGCGTTGCTGGTCGGCCCGCCGGGCACCGGCAAGACGCTGCTCGCCAAAGCCGTGGCCGGTGAGGCGGGTCGGCCCTTCTTCTCGATGTCCGGCTCCGACTTCGTCGAGATGTTCGTGGGCGTCGGCGCGAGCCGGGTCCGCGATCTCTTCGAGCAGGGCAAGGCCCACGCGCCCTGCATCATCTTCATCGACGAGATCGACGCCGTCGGTCGGCACCGCGGCGCGGGTTTGGGAGGCGGCCACGACGAGCGGGAGCAGACCCTCAATCAGCTGCTGGTCGAGATGGACGGCTTCGAGTCGAACGACGGCGTGATCCTGATCGCCGCCACGAACCGTCCCGACGTGCTCGACCCGGCGTTGCTCCGCCCGGGCCGGTTCGACCGGCAGATCGTGGTCGACGCGCCCGACGTGCGGGGCCGGGAGGGCATCCTCCGGGTCCACACCCGCAAGATCCCGCTCGCGCCCGACGTCCGGCTCGACAAGCTGGCCAAGGGCACGCCGGGGCTCTGCGGCGCCGACCTGGCCAACCTCGTCAACGAAGCGGCCGTGCTTGCCGCGCGTCGCAACAAGTCGCTGGTCGACATGGCCGACTTCGAGGACGCCAAGGACAAGGTGATGCTCGGCGTCGAGCGCCGCAGCCTCACGCTGACCGAGGACGAGCGGCGCCTCACGGCGTACCACGAGGCCGGTCACGCCATCGTCTCGATGAAGATCCCGGGCTCCGACCCCCTCCATAAAGTCACCATCATTCCCCGCGGTCGGGCGCTCGGTCTCACCACCTGGCTCCCCGAGGAAGACCGCCACAACTACACCAAGGTGTGGCTCGAAGGTCGGCTCGCCTGCGCGTTCGGTGGACGGGTGGCCGAGGAGCTGGTGTTCGGCCCCGACAAGGTCACCACCGGCGCGTCCAACGACATCGAGCAGGCGACCAACATCGCCCGGCGGATGGTCACCCAGTTCGGGATGAGCACCGAGGTCGGCACCATCGCCGTCGGCGACCGGGAGCAAGAGATCTTCCTCGGTCGCGAGATCTCGCAGCGCCGCGAGATCTCCGACCGGATGTCCGAGATCGTGGATCAGGAGATCAAGCGGATCATCGACGACGCCTACGCCAAGGCTCACACCATCCTCAACGAGAACCGCGATTTGCTCGACTCGATCGCGGCCGCGCTGCTGGAGCGGGAAACGCTCGAGCGCGAGGAGATGGAGATGCTGGCCCGCGGCGAGCCGCTGCCGCCTCCGCCTCCGCCGCAGGTTCCGGCGCCGGTCAGCGCCGCGAAGCCGGCCCCGGCGAAGGGTTCGGTGCCCGGCATCCTCGGAACGCCCCCGGCCAAGCCCGCCGGCGCGTGAGCCACCCGCCGGCGTATCGCCTGGCGGCCGCCACCGGGCTGGCCGTCCTCGCCGGCTATCTGTGGAGCCTCGCTCCGTCGGTCACCTTCTGGGATGCCGGCGAGTTCATCGCCAGCATGAAGATCCTCGGCATCCCCCATCCGCCGGGCACGCCGCTCTTCGTCATGCTTGGGCACGTCTGGGGCCACCTGATCCCCTTTGGCGAGTTCGCCTGGCGCACCAATCTGCTCAGCGCCGCCTTGAGCGCCGCGGCCGCCGGCCTCTGGACGCTGGTGGTGTACGACGCCCTCTGCCGGATCATGCCGGAGGACGACCAGCAGACCCTCTGGCTCCGGCGGCTGGGCGCGGTCACGGGGGCCGTCTTCGCGGCCTTCTCCTTCACCAATTGGCAGAACTCGAACGAGACCGAGGTCTACGGCGTCGCCTCGCTGATCGTCTCGTCGATCGCCTGGATCGCGCTCCGCTGGCGGGTGGTGCGCGGCACCGCGCGCGCGCAGCGCTACCTGGTGCTGGCCGCCTATCTCCTCGGCGTCTCGATCGCCAACCATCTGCTGGCGCTGCTCGCGGGGCCGGCGCTCCTGATGTTCCTCCTGGTCGAGCAACGGGAGCACCCCGCCGTGGATCCGGCCGAGCGCCGGCGCGAGTTGGCCAAGGTGGTGGTCTTCGCCGGTCTCTGGGCGCTGCTCTTGGGAGTCGGGTTGGGCAACACGACGCTCGCCATCGTCGGAGCCGTGGTCTTCGCCGCTTCCGCCGCCGTCGCGCTGAGCGCCGGGGTGCTCCCGTTCGCGCTCACCGCGCTGGCGGTCGCGTTGATCGGGGTCACACCCTACCTCTACCTCTATCTGCGCGCCGCGCAGATGCCGATGGTCAACGAGGCCGATCCCTCGACCTGGGAGGCGCTCCTCGCGGTCATCCGCCGGGCCCAATACCCGGTTCGGACGCCGTTCGACGACCCGACCCAGCTCCATGGCCCAGACAACACCGGGCGGACGCTCACCATCTTCGGCCTCCAGCTGCTCAACTACCTCCAGTATTTCGACTGGCAATGGGCCCGGGGGCTCGGCGCCGGACCCGGCGGCATCTCGCTCCGGGCGGTCACCACGGTGCTGTTCTTCTCGCTCGGCCTGGTCGGGCTCCGCGCCCACCGCAAAGCGGATCGCGCGGGATGGTGGCTGCTGCTCACGCTCTGGGCGATCACCGGGCTTGGTCTGGTCCTCTACATGAACTTCCGCCCGGGCTACAGCATCGGGTACGACAAGTTCCCGAACAGTGCCGACCACGAGGTTCGGGAGCGGGACTACTTCTTCGTGGTGAGCTTCGTCGTCTGGGGGCTCTGGGCCGGCATCGGCCTCGCCCAGACGCTCCGGACCTGGGCCGGACGGGCCGCGGCGAGCCTCAAGCCGCTGGTCTTCGCCGGCTTCGCGCTCGTGGTCGTGCCGCCGATCTTCAACTTCCGCCAGGCCGACCGGGGCAACGGCCCCGACGCCACGCTCGCCGGCGACTTCGCCTACAACCTGCTCAACAGCGCGCCACCCTACGGCATCCTCTTCACCTACGGCGACAACGACACCTTTCCCCTCTGGTGGGCTCAGGAAGTCGAGGGCATTCGCCGCGACGTGACCGTCGTCTGCCTCGCGCTCTCCCGGACGGATTGGTACATGCGGCAGCTCCGCGACCAACCGGTGCGCCCGTTCGACGAGGCCGCCGCCCCCGCGATCTGGCAGGGGAAGGCGGGGCCCAAGCCGGATTGGCCGGTGCACACCATGACCGATCAGGAGATCGCGGCCGCGGTGCCGCAGTATCTCCCCCGAGACGTCTCGGTCAACATCGGACGCTACCGCACGGTCCTGGACTCGGGCACCGTGCTCTATCCCGAGGACTTCCTCGCGCTCAGGGTGGTGCAGCAGAACTTCGGCAAGCGCCCGATCGTCTGGTCGCTGACCACGGGCGGCAAGTACTTCGGGCTCGATGGCCTGATGGTGCAGCGGGGCATCGGCCTCGAGGTGATGACCGAGCCGCCCGATACCACCAACCTCGGGCTCGACTTCAGCAACATGTTCGGCGTCCCGCTCGACATGCCGACCACCCGGCGATTGGCGCTGGAAACCTATCGCTACGCCAAGCTGCTCGAGTCGGAGCCGCGGAGGCTCGAGTCGACGGCCGCCGGGATCGCCCAGACGATGACCGTGCCACTCACCCAGCTGGCCGTCGCGGCGCGGGCCCGCCAGGACTACGGCGCCGCGATCGACTACCTCGAGCGGGCCGCCAAGCTCGCGGACACCCGGGCGGTCCGGGACATGATCGAGGACCTCAAGGCCGCCCAGTCGATCTCCACGCCACCGGCGGCGGATACCACCAGACCGTGAGCCGACCGGGCCGCCACTAGCGGATTCCGGTATCGAAGTCGAGCTCGACGTGGGTGAGGCCGCTCGGCCCCACGTCGACCTCGCGTCGCTGGCTGGTCGGAGCGATCAGCGGGGCGTCGGAGGAAGGCACGATCGTCGCTCGGCCCGGCGGGACCCTTACAACGAAGCCGCCGTTCGCGTCCGAGCGGAACGTGGCGACGCGCCGCCCTCCGCGGAGCACTTCGAAGCGGGCGGTGAATCCCACGGAGCAGGGCGAGTCGGGTTCGCACACCGGCCGGGTCGGGCCGCGACGCACGACACCTTCGAGCCCGGTGTCGAGCTCGCTTGCGAAGGAGCCGCAGGCCCCGGCGCCGAAAAGGACGATGGCGAGCAGTGTCGATTCTGCCCTCGGTGGCCTTCTATATTGCGCGCGATGAGCTACCAAGACCTCTCCTCTCGGCTCGGCGAGATCCGCGAGCGGATCGCCGAGCACCAGCGAATCGGGGGCTGGACTCACCCGGTCACCATCGTGGCGGTGACCAAGGGGCATCCCGCGGAGGCCGTCCGGGCGGCTGCCCGGTCCGGCCTCACCATCGTGGGCGAAAACCGGGTGCAGGAAGCCCTCGCCAAACAAGACCTGCTCGCCGACCTGCCGGTCACCTGGCATCTGATCGGCTCGCTGCAGCGCAACAAGGCTCGCCAGGCCGTAGGCAAGTTCGGCCTGATCCACTCGGTGGACCGGGTCGAGCTCGCGAGCGAGCTGGCCCGCCGCTGCCCGCCGGGATTTCGCCAGCCGATTCTGATCCAGGTCAACTGTTCGGACGAGCGGCAGAAGGGCGGGGTGGAGGTGGACGGGGTCCGGCCGCTGGTCGACGTGGTCCTCGCCGAGCCGTCGCTCGAGCTCCGGGGGCTGATGACCATGGCGGAGCTGACCGACGACGTCGCGTTGCAGCGGCGGGCCTTCCGCCGGCTCCGGGAAGCCCGGGCGTCGCTCGACTCGGCGGGCATCGCCCTGGCAGAGCTCTCCATGGGGATGTCGGACGACTTCCCGACGGCGGTCGAGGAGGGTGCCACCATGATCCGGCTCGGGACGGTCCTGTTCGGGCCCCGCCCGCTCCGTTGACGGGGCCCGAGATCCGACCCTGTAGCTATGCACTAAGTCCTTTTATGTTTCTGGGTTACGAAAGTCGGCCCCGCCGGCGGCGCCCCATCCCTGCGCGGCGCTCCGGCTCCACGGGCTCGCCGCGAGGCTGGTCTGCACGGCTCGGAGGATGATGGGATGACGGACGACGGCTTCCAACTCAGCGCCCACGACGTTCGCCACCAGGAGTTCCAGCGCAGTCTGCGCGGGTACGATGTCTCGCAGGTGGACGACTTCAAGGAGCGGATGGCGCAGGAGATCGACCGGCTCTGGCGCGATCGGAATCAGCAGAGCGACCGGCTCCAGAG
>JBFXAS010000109.1:0-15606 GCA_050184075.1 Gemmatimonadales bacterium | reverse complement strand
GCCGCATCTCGCCCGGGCGTGGGTCGGGGGCAAGGTCTGGCGGAAGCCGCTGCCGCTCCATCCCTCGGAGCGCGAGCTGGTGTCGCTCGACGACGGGCCGCCGCCGACCAACGGCAGCGGAGAGCCCGTCGAGAGCAGCGTGTCGTGAGGCGGACGCCGCGATCGTGACCAGCGTCTCTTCGCCCCCCAGGACCGCCGCCCCGCCGGCCGCGACGCCGCTCGAGCGGATGAACATCGTGATCGGCGGCCACGTCGATCACGGCAAGAGCACGATCGTCGGCCGGCTGTTGGCCGACACGGGCTCGCTGCCCGAGGGCAAGCTCGAGCAGGTGCGCGCCAGCTGCGCCCGAAACGCCAAGCCGTTCGAGTACGCCTTCCTGCTCGACGCGCTCAAGGACGAGCAGTCGCAGGGCATCACGATCGACGCCGCCCGGGTGTTCTTCAAGACGCCCAAGCGTCACTACATCATCATCGACGCGCCGGGTCACATCGAGTTTCTCAAGAACATGGTGACCGGCGCCTCGCGGGCGGAGGCGGCCCTCCTGGTGATCGACGCCCACGAGGGCGTCCAGGAGAACTCGCGCCGGCACGGCTACATGATGTCGATGCTGGGCATCCGCCAGATCGCGGTCCTGGTCAACAAGATGGACCTGGCCGACCTGGCCCAGGATCGCTACGACCGGATCGTCGCCGAGTACACCGCGTTCCTGCAACGGATCGACGTCCGCCCGGCCTGCTTCATTCCGGTGGTCGGACGGGACGGCGACAACGTGGCCGACCGCTCCGAGCGGATGGCCTGGTACGACGGCCCGACCGTGCTCGAGGCGCTCGACGCCTTCACGCCGGAGCCGGCCGCGGTCGACAAGCCGTTCCGGATGCCGGTGCAGGACGTCTACAAGTTCACCAACCAGGGCGACGATCGGCGGATCGTGGCGGGCACCATCGACACCGGCAGCGTGGCGGTCGGCGACGAGGTGGTCTTCTACCCGTCGGGCAAGCGCAGCCACGTGAAGTCGATCGAGGCCTTCAGCGCCCCGGTCCGGACCACGGCGCGCGCGGGCGAGGCGACCGGCTTCACGCTGACCGAGCAGATCTACGTCGGTCGCGGCGAGATGGCGACGCTGGCGCGGGAGCCGAAGCCCGAGGTCACCAGCAGGCTTCGGGTGAGCCTCTTCTGGCTCGGCAAGCAGCCCCTGGTGACCAAGCGGGACTACCAGCTCAAGCTGGGCACGGCCCGGATTCCGGTCCGGCTGGAGCAGATCCATCGGGTGATCGACGCCTCGAACCTCGACAGCAGCGAGAGCAAGGAGCGGGTCGACCGTCACGACGTGGCGGAGTGCACCCTGAAGCTCGGCCGGGCGATGGCGTTCGATCTGGCGGATCGGGTGGCGGCCAGCAGCCGCTTCGTCCTGGTGGACGACTACGAGATCCGGGGCGGCGGGATCATTCGCGAGGCGCTGCCCGACCAGCAGAGCTGGGTCCGCGAGAAGGTGATGCTCCGGAACTTCAAGTGGGAGCCGAGCATCATCCCGATCGAGCGGCGGGCGGAGCGCTACAGCCAGCGGGCCACCCTGCTGCTGATCACGGGCGCCCGCGAGGCGGACCGCAAGGGGCTCGGCAAGGTGGTCGAGGCGCAGCTCTTCCAGGAAGGGCGCCTGGTCTACTTCCTCGGCATGGGCAGCGTGGTCTACGGCGTCGACGCCGACCTCGCCCGCAGCGACGACACCCGGGAGCACCTCCGCCGACTCGGCGAGATCGCCAACATCATGCTCGACGCGGGCGCGATCCTGGTGGTCTCCGCGGCCGAGCTCTCCCAGGACGACCTCGAGGTGATCAAGACCTCGGTCGATCCGGAGCGGATCGAGGTGGTCTGGGTGGGCGAGACGGTCACCACCGACATCGCCTACGACCTGATCGTCGCCGACGATGAGTCGCCCACCGAAGGCGTGGTCCGGATCAAGGGCCTCCTCCACGACCGGGGCAGGCTGTTCCGTCCATGGTGACCACGACCGCGGTGGCCTCCACACCCGGCGCGACCGTCTCACCCGACACCCTGATCCGCCTCGCGGAGATCGCGGTCGAGGCCGGACGGCGGACTCTCGAGTACTACGGCCACGAGGTGGACGTGGAGCGGAAGGCCGACTGGAGCCCGGTCACCGTGGCCGACCGCGCCGCCCACGAGCTGATCGTCGCCGCGCTCGCCGCCCTGGATCCAGAGGTGCCGATCGTATCCGAGGAGGGAGCGATCCCCGACCTCGCGACGCGGGCGGCCTGGACCAGGTTCTGGCTGGTCGACCCGCTCGACGGCACCAAGGAGTTCCTGAATCGGAACGGCGAGTTCACCGTGAACATCGCGCTGATCGAGCGCGGCGTGCCGGTGCTCGGCGTGATCTACGCGCCGGCGCTGGACCTGCTCTACTACGCCGGCCGGGGGCTCGGCTCCTGGAAGCGGGAGCGGGGCGGGCCGCCGGCGCGGATCAGCTCGCGGCCGCCGTTGCCCGGGCACGCGCTCCGGGTCGCGGAGAGCCGCTCCCATCCCTCGAAGGCGCTCGAGGACTGGCTGGCGACGGTGCCCGTGGCGGAGCGGGTGCCGGCCGGCAGCTCGCTCAAGTTCTGCTGGGTGGCCGAGGGGCGGGCCGACGTCTATCCGCGGCTCGGCCCCACCATGGAGTGGGACGTGGCCGCGGGCGACTGCATCTTCCGCAACTCCGGAGCGCACGAGCCGCGGCGGTCGCCGCTGGTCTACAACCAGCCCGAGCTCAAGAACGACGGCTTCGTGATCGGCCTGGCCGACAGCGAAGTCGAGACCGCGAGCGCGGAGGGCCGGGTGGTCTGGTTCACCGGGCTCTCGGGGGCGGGGAAGAGCACCATCGCGCGCCGGGTCGTCGAGGAGCTGGAGCGGGCGGGCCGGCCGGTGGAGTACCTCGACGGCGACACCATCCGCGACATCTTCCCGGCCACCGGCTTCTCGCGCGAGGAGCGAGACGCCCACGTCAGGCGGGTCGGCTACCTGGCCAGCCGGCTCGAGCGCCACGGGGTGACCGTGGTGGCCGCGCTGATCTCGCCCTACCGCGCCTCCCGCGACGCGGTGCGGGGCCTCTGCCGGCGCTTCGTCGAGGTCCACGTGGCCGCGCCGCTCGACGTCTGCGAGGCGCGCGACGTGAAGGGCCTCTACGCGAAGGCGCGGCGAGGCGAGATCCGACAGTTCACGGGCATCGACGATCCCTACGAGGCACCGACCGACGCCGAGATCGAGCTCGACACCGGCACCCTGTCGGTCGAGGCGGCGGTGGCTCGGGTGCTCGAGGCCCTCGACGAAGGTGAGGACGGCGCATGACGAGCGTGGCGGGCGAGCGGACGACGATGGACAATCTGGACCAGCTGGAGCACCGGAGCGTGCACATCCTCCGGGAGGCGTATGCCAGCTTCAAGAACCTCTGCATGCTCTGGTCGATCGGGAAGGACAGCACGGTCCTGCTCTGGCTGGCGCGGAAGGCGTTCTTCGGGCACGTGCCGCTCCCGCTGGTGCACATCGACACCTCGTTCAAGATCCCGGAGATGATCCGCTATCGCGACCGGCTGGCCGCGGAGTGGAATCTCAACCTGGTCTACGGCCAGAACGCCGAGGCGCTGCGCGACAAGCGCACCTTCCCCGACGGCGCCGTCGACCGGATCGCCTGCTGCCGGCTGCTCAAGACGGAGGCGCTCACCCGGACGTTGTCCGGCGAGTGGCCGCGATACCGCTTCAGTCACGCGAAGAAGGCCTACGAGCGGGATCCCAACACCGAGCCCTATACCGGGGTGATCGTCGGCGCGCGCGCCGACGAGGAGGGAAGCCGCTCGAAGGAGCGCTACTTCTCCCCGCGCAATCAGCAGAACACCTGGGACGTGGCCGACCAGCCGCCCGAGTTCTGGAACCAGTACAAGACCGAGTTCGCCCCGGGCACCCACGTGCGGATCCACCCGCTGCTCGACTGGACCGAGCTCAACATCTGGGAGTACATCGAGCGGGAGCAGATCCCGACGGTGTCGCTCTACTACGATCAGGGCGAGGGGATCCGCTACCGCTCGCTCGGCTGCGGTCCCTGCACCAAGCCGGTCGAGTCGACCGCGCGGGACGTGGCCGAGATCATCACGGAGCTCCGCACCGGCAAGTTCGCCAACATCGCGGAGCGGTCGGGGCGGGCCCAGGACAAGGACGACGGCGGCGGTCTCGAGACGCTCCGTCGGGATGGCTACATGTAGCCTAACGCGGTACCAGCTTCATGACGAAGCCGTCGAGCGCCCCGCCGCGTTGGGTCTGCGCCGCCCCGGGCGTGACCGGGAAGTTCGGCGAGTCGGTATGGCCCACCAGATAGACCTCCCCGGCCGGTCCGAGCGCCACGCCCCGGATCAGATCGGCTCCCGAGCCACCAACGAACGATGAATAGAGCACCTGGCCCGCCGGGTCGAAGACGACCAGGAAGCCGTCCTCCCCGCCGCCGCCGAAGGTGGGTTGGAGCGCGCCAGCGGTGACCGGGAAATCGCCCGCCGTCGTGCTCCCCACCACGTAGATTCGCCCCGCCGCGTCGACCACCGGTCCGAGGGTGTGCTCCGAGCCGGAGCCCCCGAACACGCTCACGAATGCGACCCCCGTCCCGGTCGCGTTGAGCTTGGCCAGGAAGCCGTCGTTGGGGCCCCCGCCCCCGCCGGCGACCCGGATCGCGCCGGGGAGACTCGAGGGGCTGGTGCTCGAGCCGGCGAACAGGGTCGCCCCGTCGGAGAGGCTCGCGAGGGGATGCCCGGGCGCGTCGTTGCCGGCGCCGCCGAAGAGGGTCGAGTAGCGGACCGTCCTCCCGTCGGGCGAAATCCGCGCGACAAACCCGTCGGTTGGCCCCGGTGAGGTCGGTATCGCCGAGCCTGCCGTGGTCGGGAAGTCCTGGGAGCGGTTGAGGCCCATCGCGAGCACGTCGCCGTCCTGCGCGAGCCCGAGGCCGATCACCAGCTCGGTGAAGGTGCTCTCGGAGCCGCCGATGACCGTGGCGAACAGCGCCTGGCTGCCGGCGGCGTTGAGCTTGAGGACGAATCCGTCACCCTCGCCGCGGATCTGGCTCTGGGTCGCGCCGGGCGTGGTCGCGAACACCGAGACCTGCTTGGCGTCGCCGGCCACCAGCACGTTGTCCTGCCCGTCCAGGATCAACCCGCCGCGGGGCCACCCGCCGCCGGTGTAGGTGCACCACCGCATCGTTCGGAGATCGCCCGAGATCCGGCAGACGTAGCCGTCACCGGGCGAGGGGATCGGGGCGGGATGGACGTTGCGCCGGTACGAGCTGGCCGTGGTGGGCAGGTTGCTGCTGGTGGTGCCGCTGGTGAAGACGATGTCGCCATTGCTGGTGACCGCCATCCCGTAGGTCGGGCGCTCCAGGCCGTTGCCGCCGAAGTAGGTGGCCGCCTCGAGTCGGGAGCCATCGGCGCTCACGATCCCGATGAAGGTGTCCGACGGCCCGCCGCCGAAGCTCCGCTGGTACGCGCCGGGGGTCGTCGGCGCGTTGCTCGACGTGGTCCGCGTGCCGAAGAGAAGGCGCCCGCCGGGCAGCACGATCGGCTCCCGGTTCTCCTCGTCGCCGCTGCCCCCGTTGAAGGTGGCGTACTGAATCCCGTAGTCTGGCGGAGCCGGTGGTGGGGGGGGCGGGGGTGGCGGCGGCGGTGGAGGCGGGGGCGGAGGCGGCGGGGCAGGCGGCGGCGGAGCTGGCGGCACGACGTTGGGCGCCAACTCGTCGCCACAGCCCAGGTTGCCGGCGAATACCAACGCCAGCACCAGCGCGGCGCGCCGGACGAGGGCGCCGCGTCCGGCTGCGAGCCGCCTGGTTTCGGGTGGTCTGGCCATGGTCCGCCTCAATCTACCGGATGCCTCGGGCCCGGTGGTGATCGACTCCACGCAACACCTGTCGCGCCATCGACATGGTATGTTGCGTCAACGCATCATTCAGTGTCTCGCGTGGCCTCGGCGAAGCCGCTCTTGGGGACGGCCCCCGAGCCGCGGATCCGCACAGGCCCAGGCCTGGGCAGGGCATATGTCTTGCCCCCGGGGCCAGCTACGGTCCCCCGGGGGGCCCCCATCTCACAGGGACCGAATGGACCTCACCTGGTCGGACGAACAGCTCGAGCTGTATGAGGCCGCGGCGGCGTTCGCGCGCCGCTCGCTGCGCGACGACCTCTCCACTCGCGACAAGCGAGGCGAGTTCTCCCCCGACCTCTGGCGCCGCTGCGCGGAATTCGGGATCCAGGGCCTGCCTTTTTCACCGGCGTTCGGCGGGGGCGGTCAGGACCCCCTGACGGCCGTGCTCGCGATGGAGGCGCTGGGGCTCGGCTGTCCCGACAACGGGCTGCTCTTCGCGCTGGCGGCGCAGATGTGGAGCGTTCAGATGCCGATCGCCCGCTTCGGGAGCGAGGAGCAGCAGCGGGAGTTCCTCACCCCCCTCTGCACCGGCGAGTGGATCGGGGCCCACGCGATGAGTGAGCCGGATTCCGGCTCCGACGCCTTCGCGCTCCGCACCCGGGCCGAGCTCGAGGGCGATCACTACCGGCTGAACGGGGCCAAGACCTTCGTGAGCGAAGCCCCGGTCGCGGACCTCTTCGTGGTCTTTGCCACCACCGACCCCGCGCGCGGGCCGTTAGGCATCACCGGCTTTCTGGTGCGCCGGGACACGCCCGGGCTCCAGGTGGGGCGCCAGATCGAGAAGATGGGGCTCAAGACCTCGCCGATGGGCGAGCTGGCCTTCGACGACTGCCGGGTGCCGGTGGCGAATCGGCTCGGCCGCGAGGGGCGGGGGGCGCAGATCTTCAATGACTCCATGGAGTGGGAGCGGGGCTGCATCCTCGCCTTCGGGCTGGGCGCGATGCGCCGGCTGCTCGACTCCTCGGTCCAGTACGCTCGCGAGCGGCGCCAATTCGGCCGGCCGATCGGGGAGTTCCAGTCGGTGGCCAACCGCCTGGTCGACATGAAGGTCCGGCTGGAGGCCGCTCGGAGCCTCCTCTACCGGGCCGCCTGGGCCAAGCAGCGCGGCGATCGCTCGGCCGGAGCGGACGCGGCCGTGGCCAAGCTGTTCGTGAGCGAGGCGATGGTGCGGACCGGCCTCGACGCGGTCCAGATCAGGGGCGGCTACGGCTTCACGACGGAGTACGAGGTCGAGCGGGACTTGCGGGACGCGATCGGCGGGACGCTCTACTCGGGCACTTCGGAGATCCAGCGCAACCTGATCGCCAGGAGCCTCGGGCTGTGAGGACGACGCTCGCCCTCGCCTGCGGCCTGGTGGCGCTCGGGCCGGTCTCGGCCCGGGCCCAGGCACCGGGCGCCGGGGCGCTGGTGATTCGCGGGGGCACCGTGATCGACGGCACCGGGCGCGAGCCGCGGGTCGGGATCGTGGTGGCGCGGGGCGGCCGGATCGAATGCGTCGGCGCCGAACAGGACTGCCCGGTGCCGAGCGGCGCGCGGGTGGTCGACGCCAGCGGACGCTTCGTCCTGCCGGGGCTGATCGATACCCACGTCCACCTGTACTGGAGCACCGACTCGGCCGGCAGCCGACAGACCCAGGCGCTCCGGTTCGGGCTGGGCATCACCACGGTCAGGGAAGCCGGCACCGCGGAGCAGCTGCAAGCCAACCTGGCCCGACGGCCGATCGCGGCGGCCGCCGAGCGGGCGGAGCCCAAGCTGGTCGTGGCCGGCCTGCTCAAGGCGGACGGCCCGCCGCTGATCGACCAGGTGCGCAATCTGGCGGCGCTCGGTGTCGACGCGATCAAGGTCAAGGATCCGCTGCCGCCGACCGAGCTGATCGACGCGACGGACGAGGCCCACCGGCTGGGCCTCAGCGTGTTCGGGCACATGATCGTCGGTGAGCCGCCACTCTTCCCGGGGCCCGACGCGCCCGAGGCGTACGACGGGGTGTCCCATCTGCAGAGCATCGCGCCGGCGGCGATCGTCGACCCGAGCGTGCTGCCGCCGAAGCCGGCCGAATCGGACGACATCGCCGTGCAGCGCACCTGGTTCAAGACTCTCTGGCTCGCGGCCGACTCCACGGCGCTGGCCGAGCGGATCGGCGCGCTGCGCGAGCGAGGCTCCTGGCTGGAGCCGCTGCTGGTGACCGAGGAGTTCTTCATCCTCCATCCCAAGCTCGACCAGGCGCTCGTCGACTATGCCCATTTCAATCCGGTGCGGCGGCGGCTCCGGGAAGCGGAGCTGCACCGGATCCGTCCGAAGCAGCAGGAGCGGCTCGACAGCTCGCTGGCCCGGGCCCGGGCGTTCGTCCTCGCGTTTCATCGGGCCGGCGGGATGCTCCTGGCCGGGACGGACAATTCGCCGATTCCGGGGTTCAGCCTGCACGGCGAGCTTGCCGCCCTGGTGGCGGCGGGGCTCACTCCGTCCGAGGCCCTCGCGGCGGCGACCCGGAACGCCGCGCGCGCGTTCGGCATGGAGGACTCGCTGGGGACGCTCGAGGCCGGGAAGCGGGCCGACCTGGTGGTGCTGGACGCGGATCCGCTCGTCGACATCCGGAACACGGTGCGGGTCTGGCGAGTGGTGAAGGGCGGGGTGGTCCACGATCCCGCGCCGCTCCTGGCCGCCCTCCGAGCGGAGGGCCAGGCGATGTCTCCGGCGGCCCTGGCGGCGGCCCGGGCCGCGGGCCGGGCCAAGAAACTGATCGCTGCGGGGGTCGCGACCAGCCTGGCCATCGGACTCTTCCTGGGCCTGCTCCGGCGGCGCCGCGCCGACCCGGGCGACGGCTCCTGAGCTCCGCGCCCCTGACGCCCCGCGGGCCGCCGCTGGTACGACCATTGCGTTCAACGCCCTGGACGACGACAGAACTATGACGGTTTCCACGACGAGTTCCGGACCCTCCGGCCTCACCGCGGGCGCGGTGCGGACCGGCCTATCCCTGGTGGGCTTTGGCGCGCTGGCGGTCTCCCTGGCGGTCGAGCTCCTGGGGGTCGGCACGGCCGGTCTCGGGGTGCAGCAGTTCGCGCTGGCCTTCGTGGGCTTCGGGGCGCTGTTGGCGCGCGACTGGCTCACGGCCACGTCGGCGAGCCGGACCGGGGATCTGGCCCGCTACGCCACGATCGCCTTCGAGCTCGCGGCGCTGACCGTGGTGCTCACGGTCTGGCAGCTGGAGGGGCCCGGGCTCTACGAGCGGATCGCGCCGCTCATCTTCCTCGGCTTCCTGATCCACCACGCGCTGCCGGCTGCCTGGCGTCCAGGCTTCTTCCTCGCGCTCTCGCTCGTGGGGATCGTGGCCGTGCTGGGCATGGCGAACGGGCTCCTGGTGGTGGGCGTGGGCCTGATCCTGATCGCCATCTGCCACCTGCCGGTGAGCTTCGGAGCGCGAGCCCTGCTGCTGGTCGCGGCGGGTGTCGTGCTCGCGCTCGCGCGCTACAGCGTGCTCCCGGTGCGGCTCCCGCTCGTGGTGTGGCCGGTGCTCAGCTCGATCTTCATGTTCCGGCTGGCGGTCTACTTCTACGATCTGCGTCACGGCAACGCGCCGCCCGGGGTGTTCCAGCGGCTGTCGTACTTCTTCATGCTGCCGAACGTGATCTTCCCGCTGTTTCCGGTGGTGGACTCGAGCATCTACCACCGCCGCTACTACGACGTGGCCTCGCCGGTGCTCTACCAGCGGGGGATCGACTGGATCCTCCGCGGGGCGCTCCATCTCCTGGCGTACCGCTTCATTTATCAGCGGCTCACCCTGGCCCCGGCCGACGTGGCCGACACGCTGGACCTGGCCCAGTACATGGCCACCACGTTCGGCCTCTACCTCCGGGTGTCCGGGCAGTTCCACCTGATCGTCGGGATCCTGCACCTCTTCGGGCATCGGCTGCCGGAGACCCACCAGTCGTATTTCCTGTCGTCGAGCTTCACCGACTTCTGGCGCCGGATCAACATCTACTGGAAGGATTTCATCCAGAAGCTGGTCTACTATCCCGTCTACTTCCGCCTGCGGAAGCGGGGCGAGGTGACCGGCCTCGTGGTGGCGACGTTGGTGGCCTTCTTCGTCACCTGGCTGCTCCACTCGTACCAGTGGTTCTGGATCCTGGGCGAGCCGCTCTTCAGCGCGCCCGACACCCTGTTCTGGTCGGTGCTGGCGTTGCTGGTGCTCGCCAACGTGCTGATCGAGCGGAAGCGGGGGCGGATCCGGAAGCTGGCCAGCCGCGGCTTTTCGGTTCGGGAGGCCTTCTCGCTCGGGATCCGCACCGCGGCCACGATGTTGATCCTCACGGCACTCTGGTCGATCTGGACCAGCGGCTCGACCGAGGAATGGGTCGCGCTCTTCTCGGCGGCCGAGTGGCGGACGGGGCGCTTCTGGCTGCTGCTCGGGGCCGTCTTCGCCGGCGGGGTGATCCTGGCCGGCCTGGTCCGACTGCTCCAGAGCCGCGGCCCTCGCCTGGGCGACGACGACCCCCGGCACTTCCGCCGTCAGGCGGCGATCGCCTTTACGCTGATCGGCGGCTTGCTCTTCACCTCGGCGCCGATCTTCACGACCCGCGTGCCGCTCGAGACCCAGGTGGTGCTGCGCGACCTGCGCAGCGGCGAGCTCAACGCGCGGGACGCGGAGCGGATGCAGCGCGGCTACTACGAGAACCTGATCGGGGTGAACGCGCTCAACAGCCAGCTCTGGGAGGTCTACGCCCAGCGTCCCGACGACTGGCAGTTCATCCTGGAGACCCCCGCCGGCCGCGAGACCGGCGATTTCCTGGACAAGGAGCTGGTGCCGAACGCGGCGATCGTCTGGCACGGGGCGCCGCTCCGGATCAACGAGCAGGGCTTCCGGGACCGCGAGTACCCGGCCGAGCCTCCGGCCGGCGCCAAGCGGGTGGTGATGTTCGGCGCCTCGTACGCCTTCGGCTCCGGGGTGGGCAACGGCGAGAACTTCGAGAGTCTGGTGGAAGACCGGCTCAACGCCGAGCGCGGCGCCACCGACCCGGCCATCGAGGTGCTCAACTTCGCGGTGCCCGGGTTCACCGCCGTGCAGAGTCTCCGGCTGCTGGAGACCAAGGTGGTCGACTACCGACCGGACGTGCTCTGGTTGGTGTCGTACAACGAGGAGCTGCTCGACGTCGGGATCCACATCGTCAAGATGGTCCGGGCCGGAGTCCCCCTGCCGTACCCGTTCCTCGACGAGGTGGTCCAGCGCGCCGGGGTCACGGCCGATCTGACCGAGCCGGAGGCCAAGCGGCGACTGCAGCCCTATCACGCCGAGATCATGGCGTGGGTCTACGAGCGGATCGTCGCGGTGTGTCGGGAGCGAGGCATTTTCCCGGTCTGGGTCTACCTCCCGGCCAGTCGGATCACCGAGGCCAGCGAGTCCTTCGAGCGGGCCATGCCCGCGGCGCGGGACGCGGGCTTCGCGATCGTCGACCTGTCGATGGTGTACGACGGCCCGCCCCTCGAGGAGATCATCGTCGCCCCGTACGACTTCCATCCCAACCAGCGCGGCCACCAGATCATCGCCGACGAGCTGTATCGCGCGCTCGCCGCGCGGCCGGAGCTGTACCGAGGTCCTGATTCCACGGCGACGGGCAGCGCGCCCGCGCCGGCAACCGCCCCTGGAGTGAGCCCGTGAGCGATACCGTCGCGACCGTGAAGTCCTTCATCCTGGACCGGTTTCTTCCGGGAGAAGACCCGGCGAACCTGACCAGCTCCACGCCCCTGATCACCGGAGGGATCCTCGACTCCCTGGCCACCCTCGAGCTGGTCAGTTTCCTCGAGAGCACCTACGGCTTCCAGCTGGAGGCGCACGAGGTAGACGCCGATCGGCTCGATACGCTGGATCGGATCGCGGCGCTGGTGGCGGCCAAGCGCGCCGCGTGAGCGACCGAAGCCTCCACGGCCTGCTCCGGGCGGCGGCCGCCCGCTGGCCCGACCGGGTGGCGGTGGAGGAGGCCGACGGCTCGAGCCTGAGCTACGCGGAGCTCGCCCGGCAGGCCGGCAGGACTCGCGAGCTGCTGCGGGCCCGAGGCGTCCAGCCGGGCGATCGGGTCGGGCTCTACCTGCCGAAGACCATCGACGCCGTGGCCGCGCTCTTCGGGGTGCTCGAAGCCGGCGCCGCCTACGTGCCGGTCGATCCGGGCTCGCCGGCCGGTCGGGCGGCGTACATCCTGGGCGACTGCCAGGTGCGGACGGCGATCGTCGAGCGGGAGCTCGCGGGTCCCCTGGAGCGGGAGCTCACCGCGCTGGGCCATCGGCTCGAGCCGATGCTGTTGGATGGCGCCGGCGGGGGACGGGCTCTCGCCTCCGCGCTGGACGCCGCCGGCGTCGTCGCCGAGCCGGCTGGCGATCCGTGGACGGGCTCGGCGGACGCGCTGGCGTACCTGCTCTACACCTCGGGCTCGACCGGCCGGCCGAAGGGCGTCACCATCTCGCACCGCGCGGCCCTCTGCTTCGTCGACTGGTGCGGCGAGCTGCTCGCGCCCGACGAGTCGGACTGCTTCTCGAGCCACGCCCCCTTTCACTTCGACCTCTCGATCCTCGATCTCTACGTCCCTCTCGGCCACGGAGCCCGGCTGGTCCTGATCGGCGAGGACCTGGGGAAGGAGCCGCTCGGTCTTGGCCGGCTGATCGCGGATCGGCGCATCACCGTCTGGTATTCGACACCCTCGATCCTGGCGCTGCTCGACCGATTCGGCCGGCTGGAGGAGCACGATCTCGGCTCGCTCAGGGCGGTGCTCTTCGCCGGGGAGGTCTTTCCGGTGCCGCAGCTCCGATCGCTCCGGGCCCGGCTTCCGGAGCCGCGCTTCCTGAACCTCTACGGGCCGACCGAGACCAACGTCTGTACCTGGTACGAGCTGCCGCCGGGCCCGGTGCCCGAGGAGCGAACGGCGCCGTACCCCATCGGCCGGACCTGCCCGCACTATCGCTCCCGGGTGGTCGACCCGGAGGGCCGGGACGTGCCGCCGGGCGAAGAGGGCGAGCTGCTGATGGCGGGGCCGGGGGTGATGAGCGGCTACTGGAACCTGCCCGACCGGAATGCGCAGGCCTTTCTGATCGACGAGGCGGGCGAGCGCTGGTACCGCACGGGCGACCTGGTCGCCGAGGATCGGGAAGACGGCTACCGGTTCCGGGGCCGGCGCGACCGGATGGTCAAGCGGCGGGGCTACCGGATCGAGCTCGGCGAGATCGAGGCTGGGCTGGCGGGGCACGACGGGGTGCGGGAAGTGGCCGCCGTGGCTGCGGGCGACCATGGCTCCGGGGTGCGGATCGTCGCCTTCCTCGCCGCGGGCTCCGCCGAGCGGCCCTCGATCATCGAGCTGAAGCGGTTTTGCGCGGAGCGACTGCCCAAGTACATGGTTCCGGATACCTTCCGATTCGTCGACGCGCTGCCGCGCACCTCGACCGACAAGATCGACTACCAGGCTCTGGCCGGCCTGGCGTAGGATCCGAGGAGGGCCAATCGACCACAGTGCGGGCACCGTCGCCAGGAGCTTCCTGGCGCTCGGGTCGGGCGAAGCCGCCGCCCGGCTGATCGGCTTCGTCGCCACCGTCTACGCCGCCCGCGTCCTCGGCGCCGAGTTGTTCGGCGTCATCGCCGCGGCGATCGCCGTGATCCTCTACCTCAACCGCGTCGTCGACGCGGGCTTCGAGCTCGGGCTCGGGGTGCGCGAGGTGGCGGCGGATCCCGAGTTCCTGATCGCCTCCGCCCCGACCGTGCTGACCGTCAGGACCCTGATCGCGCTGGTCTTGGCCGCGGTAGCCGGGGTGTTGGCGATGTGGCTCCTCGACGAGCCCGACGGATCGATCCTCGCGGTCCAGGGGCTGACCCTGCTGGCGGTGGGGATCGGGCCTCGCTGGGCGCACCTCGGGCTCCGTCGAGCCGGTCTCCCGGCGGTCGCCGCCACCGTGGGCCAGCTGCTGATGGCGGCGCTGGTCGTCACGCTGGTCCGCGAGCCGGCCGACGCCGCCATGGTGCCGACCGCGCAGTTTCTCGGCGACCTCCTGGCCGCGGGGATCCTCCTGGTGGCGCTTCGGCGGATCGCCGGCCCATTCCGGGTGACCATCGACTGGAGCGTAGTGCGGCGGCTCGCCGGTCGCGCCTGGCACCTGGTGGCCAGCGCGCTCCTCGGGATCGCGATCTACACCGCCGGAATCCTGCTGCTTCGGGCGTTCCAGGGGGCGGCCGCGGCCGGGTACTACGCGGCGGCCTATACCCTGGTCACCTTCGCCATCAACGTCGGCGCGATGTACAACCTGAGCCTGCTGCCCTCCCTCACCAGTCTGGCAGGGTCACGCGATCGCCAGCTCGCCCTCTACCACACCTCCATGGCGCACCTGGCCGGGGTCGGGCTCCCGGCCGCCGTCGGCGGTTGCCTGCTGGCGGGCCCGATCGTCGAGCTGGTCTTCGGAGCGGGATACCGGGAGGCGGCGCTGCCGCTGGCCCTGCTGCTCTGGTCTTTGCCGCTCAACTTCGTGCGCGACGTGCCGTTGATGGCGCTGATCGCGGGCGGCAACGAGCGGGTGGTGTTCCGAATCACCCTCGCGGCCGCGGTCCTGAGCGTGGCGCTCGGGCTGGCCCTGGTTCCGAGCTACGGGATCCTCGGCGCCGCGCTCGGCACGCTGCTCTCCGAGCTGGTGCGGATGGGGCTCGCGCTGATCCTGGCCCGTCGCTACGGCTTCCCGCTCCCGCCGCTCCGCCGCTTCCATCGAACCGGGATCGCCGCGGTGCTGATGGGTCTCCTCCTCCACGCGGTCCAGCCGGGCTCGGTCTGGATCGCCGTTCCGCTCGGCGCCCTCTGCTATCTGGTCGGGCTGCTGCTGACCGGGGGGTTGTGGGTGCGTTGGGGGCAGCGTCCGGAGCTTCGAGTTTGAGGGGTCTCGTGGCACCCTGCGGCAGTGCAATAGTCTGCATGTCGGCGCAGATTTTGGCCGGTCAGGTGGCCGCGTCTATGATTAAACATCGACCCCGTAACGGCTTCGGCGCTTCACCGGCATGCCCATTGCTGCGTCCCCCTGGTCGACGCCCTCATTTCTCTTCGGCAGCGACGGGATGACACCTTCGGCAGCCCCAGGAGCCGCGGCAGGGACCCCGGCTCGCGCCATGAACCGTTTCGAGGTCAAGTACCTCGTCGCGGCGGCGCGGGGCGCCGAGCTGTTGGCGGAAGTGGCCGACTACCTGGTGCCCGACCGCCACGGCGACGGCGAGGCCGGATATCGGATCGGCTCGATCTACTGGGACACCCCGGGCCTGCTGTTCTTCTGGGAGAAGGTCGAGGGGGTCAAATACCGGCGGAAGCTCCGCTTCCGGCGCTACCAGGGCTCCGATTCGGTCTTCGTCGAGATCAAGCAGCGGGAGGACCGGACGCTCCAGAAGCGGCGCCTCAAGTGGCCGATGGCGCGGGTCGAGGCGGTCTTCGGGTCGGGCCAGCGGCCGGTGGATTGGAGCGGGCTGGACGACGATCCGGTGGCGACCGAAGTGGCGCTGATGATCGAACGGCTGCGGCTCCGGCCGACCGTGGGGGTGACTTACCGCCGTCGCGCCTACCAGGGCCGATTCGACCCCCGCCTGCGGATCAGCTTCGATACCCGGCTCAAGTACCGGCCGGCGCCGGTCGGGTTGACGGGCATGTTCGACGGCGGCCGCTACATCG
>JBFXAS010000108.1:0-15657 GCA_050184075.1 Gemmatimonadales bacterium | reverse complement strand
GGCGCCGTCGTCGCCGAATCGCACCAGCATGGGGATGCTGTCCGGCCGGTAGTCGGGCCAGATCGCCGGCCCGAGGGTGGGACCATCGGCCACCAGCGCCCCGATCACGCGCGCCACCTCGCGGGCGCGCAGCCCGGGCGCGGGGTTCTGGGCCGTGAGGGGAGCGGCGAATCCGATCGCATACGAAAGACTTCGTACGATGAGGCGAAGGGCGAGCGGCCGGGGCGTCATGGAGCGCCTGCCTAACGTTATCGAGGGGTTGGCGAGGCGACTGCCGCGCGCGGCCGCCAGGAGATGCCGTCGGGTTGCACCCGAACCGTGAACGGGAGGTCCGAGTCGCCCGCGCGCACCACCACCAGCGGGCCGCGCTGCGACCAGCGGTCCGGCGCGAGCGGTCGGTCGTCGATTCTCGCGCGGACGAGGCGCCCGTCGAGGAATTGCATCGTGAAGCGCCCGGCCGGGTCGGTGGCGGTGATCGTCATGGTCCGACCGGTGAGCACTGCGAGGCTGAGAGGGACGGCGCCCGCGCAGCCGACGGTGGCCAACGCCAACGCCAGCAGGCCGGCCCGGGCCGTGGCCCGTTGGTCCGGTGGGGGCGCGCCGAGGGTGATCCGCCGTACCCGCTCGAGCAAGTTGCCCCCGCCGGCCGCGAGCGCGATCCGCGGGCGTCGGACCCACGAGCGAATCTCCTCCAGCCGGGAGAGGGCCCGCGCGTAGGTGAGGGGGTCGATCCGCTGGCGGAGGGCCAGGTCGTCGGTCGCCCGCTCGCGCTCCGCCTCGACCACCCGAGCCAGCCAGCGCGCCGCCGGCTGGAAGAAGAGGAGACACTCGGCGGCCACGAGCAGCGGCGTGACCAGTGGATCGCGCCGCGCGACGTGTGCCAGCTCGTGGGCGAGCACGGCCTCGATCTCAGGCTCGCCGAGCCGGCGCTCGACCTCGCCGGGCAGCAGCACGACCGGGCGGACCATCCCGCTCACCACGGGGTCGGTCACCCCGGGGGCAACCAGCACCGGCACCGAACGCCGGAGGCGGTAGCCGCGGGCCAAACGATCGGCGATCGGCTGCCAGGATCCTCGCGCCGGGCGGGCGGTCCGGCGACGCCGCCAGCCGACCAGCGTGCCACCCACCAGGCCGGCGCCGATCGCGGCGCTGCCGATCAGCCAGGCGGCCACGATCCAGTCGGAGACCGAAGAGAAGTCGAGCGCGAGTCGTCGCGCGGTGATCGCGGCGGCCGTGGCGGGACCGATCCGCTCGATCGCCTGCGCCGGGACCGCGCCGCTGGTCGTGGCGGCCGAGAGGCCGGTCAGGCCGAGCCAGGTGAGCGGTGGGAGCAGCAGCATCGCCGCCAGTCCGGTGAGCGCCGCCCGATGGCGACGATCCGCCCGGGCGACGGGGATCGCCGAGCGGGCCAGCACCACGAGGGCGGCGATGGCGGCGCCCTGCCAGAGCGCGTGGACCAGGGTCCAGACGAGCGCCCGGCTCATTCGCGCCGCTCCCGCTCGAGCCGATCGAGCAGGGCCCGGACTTCGGCCAGCTCCTTCTCGGAGGCGGGGGCCGCCTCGAGCGCATGAAGCGCGAGCTTGTGGGCGGAGCCGCCGAACGCCCGCTCGGCCAGGTCGTCGACCAGCCGGCGCTCGGTCCGCTCTCGCGGAATCGCCGCGCGATAGGTGTGGCTCCGCTCCGCGGTGGAGCGGGTCACCAGCCCCTTCTGGAGCATGATCTGGAGCAGCTTGAGGACGGTGGTGTAGCCGGTCTTCCGGCTTTCGAGCGCCTCGTGAACGTCACGGACGGTCGACGGCCCACGATCCCAGAGCGCGCCCAGAATCGCGAGCTCGGCGTCGGTGGGAAGGGGGCGCGGCGGCATACTACGAAGATGTTCGTACTGGCTCAAAGGTCGCAAGACCCGGGACTCCGGAGGGCCCTGATCCCAAGCCGAGGCCGCGATACCCCGGCGCCGGGCGATGAAACACGACGTCCGGGCGCCTCGTCTGGTGGGGCGTTTCGCGCCGCCCCCATGTTCCGCAATCCGAGCGTGCTCATGTTCAGATCCGCCAACCGGATGCTCCTCTGGCTCTTGGCCTCGGCTGCGACCGTCCAGGCCCAGGCGCCCAAGCCCAGCCGGGCCGACGTCAGAGCGTGGGAGCGACAGGCCGCCAACGTCACCATCTATCGGGACACCTGGGGCGTGCCCCACGTTTACGGGAAGAGCGACGCGGACGCGATGTTCGGGATGGCCTACGCTCGAGCGGAGGACCGTTTCCAGGAGACGGAGCCGGCCTATATCCAGGCCCTGGGGCGGACCGCGGAGCTCGAGGGCGAGTCGGGGATCGGGTGGGACACGTTCGTCCGGGCGTTCGAGCTGGAGCGGCGGGGAAGAGAGGAGTACGCCGCGGCCGCGCCGGCAATCAAGGCGCTGGTCGACGGTTGGGCGGCCGGGACCAATTACTTCCTCCACAAACATCCGGACATCGTGCCACGGCTCCCGATCCGCTACGAGGGGTGGATGGCGCTGATGATGTATCGGGGATTCGCTCTCGACCCTAACGCGGGCGGCGTGGATCTCCGGAGCCTGGCCAAGATCGCGACCGCCGGCCCGCATCCGGAACAGGGCTCCAACATGTGGGCCGTGAGCGCCGCGAAGAGCGCCTCGGGCCACGCGATGCTCTTCACCAACCCGCACACGCCGATGCTGCCCGTGTACGAGAGTCACTGGATCAGTGACGAGGGCTGGAACATGTCCGGTCTCACCGCGTACTCGCAGACCCTGGTGCCGGTCAAAGGCTTCAACCAGCACCTCGGCTGGGCGCTGACGGTCAACAGCTCCGACATGGTCGACGTCTGGGAGGAGGTCTTCGACGATCCGGCGCGGCCGCTCGCCTATCGCTACGGGTCCGGCCATCGGACGGCCCTGGCCTGGACCGATTCGATCCGGGTCAAGACCGACTCCGGTGTGGAATCGCGCGCGATCCGGCTGATGAAGACCCACCACGGCCCGATCGTCGCGGAACGGGACGGGAAGAAGCTCGCGGTGATGTACGGCAACGTCGATCGCGGCGGCCTGCTGCAGCAGTGGTACGCGATGGGGAAGGCACGCAACCTGACCGAGTTCAAGGCCGCCCTCGCGATCAACGGTCTGGTCTACCACAACGTGATGTACGCCGACACCGCCGGCAACATCTACTTCCTGCACGCCGGCGCCGTGCCGCGGCGCGATACCACGGTCGACTGGTCGGCGGCCGTCGACGGGACCGACCCGCGCACCGATTGGCAGGGCTACCACACGCCCGACGACATGCCCGCGGTGCTGAACCCGCCGTCGGGTTGGATGCAGAACACCAACTCGACGCCCTTCCTGACCACTACGGACGACGCCAACCCGAAGCGCCCCGACTTCCCGAAGTACATCGCGCTCCATCCCGACAACTGGCGCTCCCGCGCCTCGCGGGCGATCCTCTCGGCGCCGGGCAAGCTCTCCTTCGACGATTGGGCGCGGCTCGCGTTCGACACCCGCTTCTACGCCGCCGATCGCGAGGTGCCGCTGCTCGCATGGGAGTGGCAGCAGCTGGCGATGATCGACCCCGGTCGCGCGGAGAAGCTCCGGCCGATGGTGGATGGGCTGCTGGCCTGGGACCGGAAGGGCGCGGTCGACTCGAAGGCGGCGCTCTGGTTCGGCCTCTACGCGAGCTTCGCGGGCCGGGTGATCAACGGAGTCGACAGCACGACCTGGGGCCGGGTCGGCGGGCTGGAGCGGGCCCGGGCCGCGTTGATCGAGCGTCACGGAAGCGTCGATGTGCCGCTGGGAGAGTTCCTCCGACTACAGCGGCCCCGGGAGCGGAATGGCGAGTCTTATCGCGACGACCGGCCAAGCCTGCCTGTCCCGACCCTGGAGGGAACCGCCGTCGGCACCATCTTCTCGGTGTGGAGCCAGCGCCCCGAGGGAGCCAAGCACAACTACGCGGTCGGCGGCTCGGCCTACGTCAACGTGATCGAGTTCGGGCCCCGGATCCGCGCACTGTCGATCGTGCCTTTCGGCCAGAGCGGCGATCCCGACTCGCCCCACTTCTTCGACCAGGCCCCGCTCTTCGCGCAAGGCAAGTTCAAGCAGGCGTTCTTCACGATGGACGAGATCAAGGCGAACCTGGAGCGGAGCTACCGGCCCGGCCGGGAGAAGTAGCCCGCGGCCGGGTGGCGGGTCCGGCCGTCTCCGGCCAGATTCCCGAGGTCATCCGCCCCGAGGATCTCCATGCTCCGCCGCGATGCCATCCACGCGCTCGGCGCGGCGCTGCTGGCGCCGCGCCTGCCGCTTTGCCGCCGGCCCGCGTCCGCCGCGGATTGGAATGCCTGGCGGATCGACGGCCCCCGAATCAACCGCTGGCTGAGCGAGCTCTCCCGTTTCGGCCGGAACGCCGACGGCGGGGTGTCACGGGTCGGCTTCACCGACGCGGACATCGAGGGTCGCGGCTACACGATGGAGCGGATGCGGGCTGCGGGCCTCGAGGTCGAGGTCGACCCGGCGGGGAACATCCTCGGCCGCCGCGCGGGCACGGCTCCGGGGCTCCGGCCGATCATCATCGGCTCCCACGTCGACTCCGTTCTGCACGGCGGCAACTATGACGGCGATGTCGGGTCGCTGGGCGCCGTCGAGGTGGCCCTCACGCTGGCCGAGCGGGGCTATCGAAATCGCCATCCGCTCTGGGTGGCGGTCTGGTGCGACGAAGAGAGCGGGCTCACCGGCAGCCGCGGCTTCATCGGGCAGGTCTCCGCCGAGCAGCTCGCGGCGCCCTATCGCGAGGGCCGGACTCTGGCCGAGTGCATCGCCCGGATCGGGGGCGATCCGGCGCGGATGCCGAGCTACCGAACCGGGCCCGGGAGCGTCGCGGCCTACGTCGAGCTCCACATCGAGCAGGGCGGCAATCTGGACCGGGACGGTCAGGACATCGCCGTGGTCGAGGGCATCGTCGGGATTCGGTCCTGGAACGTCGCCATCGACGGCTTCGCCAACCACGCAGGCACCACCCCGATGGCGGAGCGGAAGAACGCCCTCCTGGCGGCGGCGGAGCTGATCCTCGCCGTCGATGCCATCGTCAAGGCCGAGCCGGGGCGGCAGGTCGGGACGGTGGGACGGTTGAGCGTCGAGCCCGGCGCGCAGAATGTGGTCCCGGGACGAGTGCTCCACTCGATCGAGCTGCGCGACCTCGAGATGGCCAAGCTCGAGCGGCTCTGGTCGCGGATCCGGGCGGAGGGCGACCGGATCATGGAGCGGCACGGCACCACCTGGGAACACGTCGAGAAGGCCGTGAACACGGGTGCCCGCTCGAGCACCGGCGTCCGGAGCGCGATCGGCGAGGCGGCCGACGGGCTCGGTCTCAGTCGGGTGCCGTTGCCGAGCATGGCGGGCCACGACGCCCAGAGTCTCGCGGCGATCGCGCCGATGGGGATGATCTTCGTGCCGTCGGTGGGCGGGATCAGTCACTCGCCGAAGGAGTACACCACGCCGGAGGACGTGACCAACGGCGTCAACGTCCTCCTCCAGACGACCCTTCGACTCGACCAGGCCGGGGCAACGGACTAAGCTGGCTTCACCGCGGTCACGAGGTGCGCGGGCGAGTCGAAGCGGATGTCGCCCTCCGGCGTCCGGAACTCGGCCAAGGCCCGCTCCGTCTCCGCCAGCACCGTGGCGATCGTGGTCTCGTCGAGCTCATGGCCCATCAGCGGGAGCCAGCCGCGCAGGTCGGTTTCGACCATCGCCCGGATGCTCGGAAAGCGCGCGGTGCCCGACGATGGTCGTGACCGCGGGCGACGAGAGTGTCGTCGAGGGAGGCCCAGACCCGCCACCGCGAGCCGCCCGCGCGGTCTGAGCACCCGCCACAGCTCGGCGATTGCCTTGGCGCGGTCGGGAAAGAACATCAGCGCGAACTGACTCAGCACGGCGTCGAAGCTGTTGTCGGGGAAGGGTAGTGCGTCCGCCGTTCCCTCACGCCACTCGATCGACGGCTCGATCCGCCGTGGCCCGGCGTGCTCATCTCTCAACTTGGGCCGCGGCGCCGGGGATGACAAGCGCTTCGGCGATCCAGTCTCAACGGGTCCGCGCGAGATGCCCGAGCTCGGCCCGAGACGCGGTTCCCTCGTGCCACCGGCCGGCCACCATCACGCCGGGCAGCACCGCGGGCATCGTCGTGTCGGGTGTCTCGGAGACCCGCGCTGGGGCTTCACTTGTGGAAGTTGAGCAGGGGGAGCCAACGCAGCCCGGCCGGGTTGTTGCCGGCGTGGTTGAGGAGCCCGATCTGCAGGCCGTGGAGCTCCCTGGCCGAGTTGATCAGACCGATCACGATGCCCCGCTGCTCGCCACGAATTCGGTGGAAGGCAGACGCCGAGAGGCCGAGCAGGTCTTTGGTGTCGATCCGGAGCAGCGCGGCGGAGATTCCTTCGATGGTCTCGCCGGCTTGGATGGTCAGGCCGGCGAGGTTGATCCCGCCAACGCGATCGCTGGCGGAGATCGCTCCTCCGGCGACGGACACGCCCAGCACGCTTTCCTGGCCCGCGATCGCCAGCGAGGCCAGGTTGAGCCCCGCGACCCTGCCGCGGCCCAGAACCGCCAGGCCACCGACGTTCACGCCGTACAGCGATGACGAGCTGGCCAAGCCAAGTCCAGCGATCGAGAGCCCGCTCGTCGGCCCCTCATAGAGGACCGCAAGGGGAGCGACGGCCAGGCCGGTGAGCCCCCCGCGCGCGAAGACCCCGAGACCGCCCACCGCGGCGCCGTTCACCCGGTCGAGCGCGGCCACGCCGAGCCCGCCCGCCACGATGCCGTGAATGGTGTGCCGGGAAACGGTCGCGAGACCTCCCATCGCGAGGCCGGCGATGTCGTGCTCCGCGTAGACGCCGAGACCGCCGAAGGCGAGGCCGCGGAAGCGGCCGCCCTCGGGCCCGAGCAGGCCGAGCGCGATTCCGCGATAGGTGCTCTCCGCGTTGGGACCGGCCTTCCACAGCGAGAGGGTAAGGCCGTTGGCGGAGCTCAGGTTCCGATCCTGGAGGTTGAGCCGAATCCCGGTCCATCCCGACGAGTTGCCAAGGCTGAGGCCGGTGCGCGCGATGCCAAGGTTCACGGCGAAGCCGCCGGTGCGAGCGCTCGCGGGCTGCGTGGGGACGGTATCGGACGGTGCTGCACCCTCTGTGGGCAGCGCACTCCGAAGCAGGGCGAGGGTCAGGCGGGAAAACAGGACGGCATACATGGTCGCGTCGATTTCGAAGTGAGTGTTCCGATCGTGGGGTGATCGTACCGGCGCCATGCAACAACCGCGTGACGATCTGGCGAACGAGCGATGACCGCAGCGGTCCGCGGTTCCTGGATGTGGTAATGTGACGATCGACGCTGCGTGAGGCTGTGACGGGCTCGTGGCGTGGCGTTTACCGGATCGGACCGGGCCGGTCACTCGCGATCGGGATCTTTCCGACCGCCATGATCCGCCCATTCGCGCCCGCCGTCGATCGAACGCCGTTGCTCGTCGAGGCGCGCCCCAGACTCGCCGCCCTGGCGGCCATCGCGACGCTCGGGTCGTGCGCCACTCCGGCACGGGAGCCGGCGGATCTCGTGTTCCTGAACGGCACCGTCTATCCGGGGCCGACGTACGACGCCACTCGGCCCACCGCCGAGGCCCTGGCGGTCCGCGGCGATACGATCGTGTTCATCGGGTCGAGCGCCGAGGCCCGCCGCTACGGCGGGCCGGCCGCGCGCGTGATCGACCTCGAGGGCGCCTTCGTCTATCCCGGGTGGATCGACGCCCATGCAGATCTGGAAGGCCTCGGGCGGAGACTCGACGGCCTCGAGCTCTCCGCGGCAGAGAGCCAGGGGGCGGTCCTGGCCGGGGTCGCACGCGCGGCGGCCCGACGCGAGGCGGGAGCCTGGATCCTGGGGGCCGGACTTGACGAGACCCACTGGGCCTCGGGTGGCGAGCGATGGCGCCTGACGCTCGACTCGGTGGCCCCTGGGCACCCGGTGCTCCTGCTTCGGAGCGACGGCGCCGGGGCCGTCGCCAACGGCTCGGCCATCGCGGCCGCGGGCCTGGTGAGCGACGAGCCGAGCGGACCCTGCCTCGCGGTGGACGAGGCGGGCGAGCCGACCGGGATCCTCGACCCCGCCGCGGTGCGGTTGGCGCTGGAGCGCTTGCCGCGGCCGTCGGAGGTGGAGCGGGATTCCCTGGTGGCCCGGGGCGCCCGGCGGATGGTCGAGCTGGGCTGGACTCAGGTGCACGACCGGGGCGGGACCTGGGCCGACGTCGACCGACTCCGCCGACTCTACGAGAGCGGCGCGCTGTCACTCCGGGTCTACAAGCCGATCGCCGCGCCGAGCGCCGATGCGGACTCGCTGCTCGCCGCGGGGCCCGGCGAGCGGGAGCTCGGCAACCGGCTCGTGGTGCGGGCCCTCGACCTCCAGCTCGACGGACCGCTCGGGTCGCGCCGGGCGGCGCTGCTCGAGCCGTACGCCGACCTGCGCTCCGCGCGCGGGGCGCTCGCCCTGTCTCCGCGGGCGATTCCGCCGATCCTCCTCGCTGCGCTCAGACGGGGTGTCCAGGTTCGCCTGCACGCGACGGGCGACAGCGCGGTGCGGGCGGCGTTCGCCCTGGTCAAAGAGGCCCAACAGCAGTTCCCGCTTCCCGACCACGACTACTTCTATCGCCGACGCTGGCGGATCGAGGGCATCGGCCGGATCGACCCGACCGACCTGATCCGCTTTGGGCAACGGGGGCTGATGCCGTCGGTGCAGCCGGCCGCCGGAACTCGGGACCTGCTCGTGGGCCCCGAGCGGCTCGGTGCCGCGCGGATGCAGGGGGTCCAGCCGTGGCGAACGCTGATCGAGCTGGGTGTGCCGGTGGCCGGAGGGACCGGGACGCCGCTGGTCGAGCCGGACCTCCGAGCCTCGTATCTCGCCGCAGTGACTCGACGCGATTCACGCGGATACGCCGGGCCGGACTCGCTCTGGCATCCGGAGGAGGCGCTCCGGCGGGAGGAGGCGCTCGCGCTGTTCACCTGGTTCGCGGCGTGGGCGGCGTTCCAGGACGATGAGCGCGGGCTCCTCGGCGTGGGTCGGTGGGCGGACCTGACGATCCTGAGCGTGGATCTGTTGAACGCCCCCGAGTCGGAGATCGCCAGGGCGAAGATCCTGATGACGGTCGTCGGGGGCACGGTGGTCCACGACGCCAGGACGGGCTCCTAGGAAGGCGTCCCGCTGGCGCCTGGCGGGAAGGTGCCGGCCGAGTCGCGTAGCAGAACGTGGCCGTCTCGTGACGAGCGAGTTACCGCTCCGGACTCTGTCGTTCGCTCGGGTCGGAGAAGTTCAGTGCGACGCTGGCGACCCCCGCCGGCGGTCGCGAACGCCAGTCCTCACTCGGATACCAAGGGTCATCGATGCCGTTGTCGAGCGGAACGTTGCGCATGCTGCTGTCCATCATCGCCGCCACCGTCGGCTTCGCGAGTGTCGCCGCGGGTCAGGCGTCGGATCCCGGCCGAATCGTGGGTCGGGTGGTCGATCGCGGAACCGGGCGCCCGCTGGCATCGGTACGGGTCACGATCGTCGGGCAGACCGGCGCGGTCGAGACCGACCTCGACGGCCGGTTCCGGAGCGGCCCGGTGCCGCCCGGCACGCACTCGCTCCGCGCCGCCCTGATCGGCTACCGGCCCGTGGCGGTCGACAGCATCGCGGTCGAGGCGGGTCGGACGGCGACCGTGACGGTGGCGCTCGAGAGTGCGCCGCTCCAGCTCGAGGAGCTGACGGTCGCCGCCGCGGTGCCGCAGCGGGCGGCGACGGACGCGGGCCTGCTCGCGCAGCAGCAGGCGGCGCCGACCGTCTCGGATGGCCTGAGCGCCGAGACGATGCGCCGGTCGCCGGACTCGGACGCGGGTGACGCGATCGCCCGGGTGACCGGGATCTCCGTGGTCGACCGAAAGTTCGTGGTCGTGCGCGGGCTGAGCGAGCGGTACAGCTCGACCATGCTGAACGGCGCGCCGCTGCCGAGCCCGGAGCCGCTGCGCAAGGTGGTACCGCTCGACGTGTTTCCATCGTCGCTCCTGGAGTCGATCGTCACCACCAAGGGCGCGACGCCGGACAAGCCCGGCGACTTCGCCGGCGGGATGGTGGAGATCAAGACCAAGGAGTTTCCGGAGGAGTTCACGGCGCAGCTCAAGGTGTCTCAGGAGTACAACAGCAACTCGACCTTCGAGATGGCGGCCCTCGCGCCTCGGGGCGGCACCGACTTCCTGGGGATCGACGACGGCCGCCGCGGTGTCCCCGACTTCAACCCGTCTGACGCGGCGAGCACGGTGCGCTTCGCCGAGCAGATTCGCAACGTCTGGAGTCCCGAGCCGCGACGGATCCGTCCGAACACCGGCTTCGGCGCGAACGTCGGCGGCCAGGTCTTCCTGGGCGACACGCCGATCGGCGCCGTCGCCGCCTTCACCTACAGCGCCAAGGGGGACCTGCAGGTCGACCGGGTGTTCCAGTTCGTCAGCGGCCGGGAGACCGGCGAGGTGCCGATCGGGTCGCTCTTCGAGGACGCGACGGTGACGGTCGACTGGGGCGCGCTGGCGAACCTGTCGACCCGCCTGGGGACCTACCACAAGCTCGGATTCAAGAATTTCTACTCGCGCAACGCCGAAGAGCTCGTCTCGCAGAGCTCCGGGTTCGACCGCGAGAACGGCTATCTCCTCCGCCGCTTCCAGGTGCGCTACGTCGAGCGCGATCTGCTGCAGTCGCAGCTGTCGGGCGAGCACTACCTGCCCGGTCTCGGCGACTCGCGGCTGGAGTGGAAGGCGACCTACTCCGTTGCCAACCGGGACGAGCCGGAGAACCGGAACGCGCTCTACCAACCGAGCCTCGGCCCGACGGGCATCCGGCTCCCCACCAACCAGACCAATCGCTCGTGGTTCCGGTTCCTGGACGACCGAGTCTATTCGGGCCAGCTGGACTGGGCCCTGCCGATCTCCCTCCGGAGCACCGGCGACGCGGAGTTCAAGGTCGGCGCCGCCGTAAGTCAGAAGGGCCGCCAGTTCAGCGTGATCGGGCTTTCCTATCAGGTGAACCCGGTCCTTCCGGACGGGCAGGAGGTGCTGGACCTCCCGCCCGAGCAGCTGTTCGCCCCCGAGAACATCGGGCGGAACATCGGCGTCACCCCGACGCTCGGCAACTCGACGGCCTACGAGGTGGACGACAACCTCTACGCGGCGTACGCGATGGTGGATTTCGAGCTGATTCCGCGGCTCCGGATGGTCGGCGGCTTGCGGGTAGAGGACTGGCGGCTCGATCTCTATCAGAACACCAAGGCCGACCCGCTGGGCGACCCGGTGGTGCGCCGGAATCGCGACTACCTCTGGTCGGCGAACCTGACGGCCAGCGTCACCGACGCGGTGAACTTCCGCTTCAGCGCCTCGCGGACGTTGAATCGGCCGGACTCCCGGGAGCTCTCCCGCGACGAGTACGCGGCGATCGGCGGCGAGTGCGTCAATCAGGGCAACCCCGACCTGCAGCGGGCCGCGATCCTCAACTTCGACGCGCGCTGGGAGCTCTATCCGCGGGCCGGCGAGCTGATCGCCGTGAGCGGCTTCTACAAGCGGTTCTCGGATCCCGTCGTGGAGACGGTCGACCAGCCCTCCGGGGGGAGCTGCCGGGTGACCTACCGGAACGCCGACCGGGGGTCGAATCTCGGCGCCGAGTTCGAGTTCCGGAAGGTGCTCGACTTCCTCCCGGGCGCGTTGGGCAATTTGGCCGCCGGTCTCAACCTGACGCTGGTTCGCTCTCGCGTGAGCCTCGGCGAGGGCTTCGTTCAGGGCGATCTCGCGCTGCCGCTGCTCGGGCAGTCGCCGGCGGTGGTGAACGCCAATCTCGGCTACCTCGACACCTCGGCCCGGCTGGACGCCTCGGTGCTGGTCAACTTCTTCGACGACCGGGTGGTGCGCTACGGCCTGGCGACCAGCGTCAATCCACCGCACGTGACCGAGCGCGGACGGGTGACGCTCGACGCCAAGGTCGAGAAGGGCATCGGCCCGCTCAGCGTGAGCCTCTCGGGGAAGAACCTCACCAACAACCGATTCGAGCTCTTCCAGGAAACCGATCTCGGACCCATCGTCACGGGGCTGACCCGTCCGGGCCGGGCCATCGCACTCGGGGTTGGTTATGTCTTCTAGTGTCCGACCGATCCGGCGACTGCTCGCCTGTCTCGCCCTCGCCGCGGCGCTCGGTAGCTGCAACGACGGCGCCAGCCTCACCTTCGTCTCCCTGGCGACGCCGACTGGCCTGCAGGTGATGCCGGTCAGCATGCGCGCCGTGCGGATCGAGTGGGACGACATCGGCGGCACCGAGGTCCAGACCTATCGGATCGAGCGGCGCGCGAACCTGCAGGGGGCGTTCGCCACCCTGACCAGCGTGAATCGCGGCGCCGGCCGAATCATCCATCTCGACACCGAGGTGGAGCCCGAGACCTTCTACGGGTATCGAGTGGTCGCGGTCGACGGGCTGGGGAACGAGTCCGAGCCGTCGGTCATCGAGGGCGGGAAGACGCCGAGCCTGCCCGGCATTCGGGTCCAGACCCTGTCACTCGTGCCGGCGGAGATCTCCGACCCCGACGGATATCTCGTGGTGGTCGAGGGGCCGACGGAGGACCGCTTTCCGATCGGCGTCAACAACGTCGTGAAGCTCTCGCCGCTGCCGGTGGGGACCTATACGGTGCGGCTGGAGGGCGTCTCGGCGGCGTGCCGGGCGCGTCCGGGCGAGAGCCTGGAGCGGAGCGTCGGCGTAACCGATCAGGGTACCGCGACCATCACCGAGGTCCGGTTCGCGATCACCTGCCGAGACGCGACCAAGGGCGAGATCACTGCCGGGGTCGACGTGGTCGGCGACCAGGTGCCCGTGAGCGCCCAGTTCACGATCGACGTCTCGGGCATCGCCAGCGACGCGACGCTGCCGGAGTCCGAGCGAGTCTACTCGCGAACCCTCAGCTTCGGGTCGGGCGGGGGGGAGACCTTGCTCGAGAACCTGCGGCCCGGCGAGTACGTGCTCACCATCGGCCCGGTGCCGCTCGAGTGCTTGCGACAGGGCTCGGAGACGCAACGACTCCAGGTGTTGGCCCTGTCGAGTCTCGAGGCCGACTTCGAGGTGCGCTGCGGCTCCGCGGCGCCCAACGAGGCGCCGGTCGCCCAGCCGAATGGGCCCTACACGGCAGCCGTCGGCGAGCCGATCGCCTTCAACTCGGCGGGCTCCGCCGACTCCGACGGCACCATCGTCTCCTACAATTGGCAGTTTGGCGACGGCACCACCGCGAGCGGGGCCTCCCCGACCAAGAGCTACACCACCGGGGGCAGCTACGTCGTCACCTTGAGCGTGACGGACGACCGCGGCGCCTCCGGCACCGCGACGACCACGGCCACGATCGGCAACCAGCCGCCGGTGGCGCGGGCCAACGGGCCGTATACGGGCGTCGCCGGGACCCCGATCGCCTTCTCGGCCGCGGGCTCGACCGACCCGGACGGGACGATCGCGGCGTACGAGTGGGACTTCGGAGACGGCGCGACGGGCATCAATCAGTCGGTGACCCACACCTACGCGGCCGAGGGGACCTACCAAGTGGAGCTGACGGTCCGGGACAACAACGGGGCGTCGGACACCGATCAGGCCACGGTCACCGTCGGCCCGGCCACGGGAGGTGGCGGGCCCTTCACCTGGGCCAACAGCTTCGGGACGCTCGATCAGGCCTCCCAGCTGGTTCCGTTGACGCTCACGCTCGACCTGACGGGCGATTCGCCGTCGACGCCGGGGGCCGAGGCGCTGGATCGCTGGGTGGTCGACTTGCTGGAGTGGGATCCAGCGGTGCTGCGCTTCTTCGCCTTCACGCCGGGGCCCGGGGTCACCGCGAGCGCCGACCTGAACGAAGCGCAGAGCGGGCGCCTCAAGCTGTTCGGGACCCAGAGCGCGGCGAGCTCGACGGGGCTCCTCACCCTTGGCACGATCCGGTTCCGCGTGGTCGGGGCCAATGGGACCCGGACCACCACCGAGACCAAGCTGGGCCTCCTGCTCGGGACCGCCGCGACCGGCGGGCACAACTACCTGTCTGAGACCGCGATCACGGAGGGGAGTTACTCCGTCGGCGGCGGGCCGACCCCGACCGGCACGGTGCGGGGTGTGGTGACGAGCAGCCAGGGCGGTGGGATCCAGGGCGCCACCGTCACGGTGACGCCTGGCGGGACCGCGACCACCAACGCCTCGGGCCAGTACTCGGTGAGCGGTGTGCCGGTGGGCAGCGGGACGGCCTCGGTCAGCAATCTGCCGGCGGGCTGCACCGCGCCCCCAGCGAAGTCCTATGCCATCAGCTCCAGCGGCCAGGTCGCCGTGGTCGACTTCACCGCGACCTGCGCGGGATCGAGCTCGGTCGGGACCGTGGCCGGGACGGTGACCCGGAGTGGCGGGGGCGGGGCGCTCGCCGGCGTGACGGTCACGGCCACGCCCGGCGGGGCGGCGACCACGAACGCCAGCGGCCAGTTCACGATCGGCCAGGTGCCTGTGGGGAGCGGCACGGTGGCGGTGAGCAATCTACCGAGTGGCTGTCAGGTGCCCGCCTCGAAGCCGTACTCCATCGTGAGCGCCGGCCAGACGGCCACGGTCGATTTCACCGTCACCTGCACCAGCTCGACGCCCACGGGGACGGTGACCGGCACCGTCAAGGACAACGCCGGCGCCGCGATCGCCAACGCGACGGTGACGGTTGCGCCGGGCGGCGTGACGGCGACCGATGCGGCCGGGCAGTACACCGTCGGCAACGTGGCGCTCGGCAGCGGCACGGTCTCCATCGGCAGCCTGCCGGCCGGCTGCGCCGTCCCGAGCGCCAAACCCTATACCGTCGGGAGCGCGGGCGAGGTGGTGATGGTCGACTTCACCGTCAACTGTTCGACTCCGCCGCCAAGCGGCACGGTGGCGGGCACGGTGACCCGGAGCACGGGTGGCGGTCTGGCGGGCGCCACGGTCACGGTGACCCCGGGGGGCACGGCCACGACCAACGCCTCCGGCCAGTACAGCGTCTCGAACGTCGCCGTCGGCAACGGCACGGTGACGGTCAGCAACCTGCCTGCCGGGTGCACGGCGCCGGCGGCCAAGAGCTACTCGATCGCGAGCGCGGGCCAGACGGCCACGGTCGACTTCACGGTGACCTGCCAGGCCGCGACGCCCAACTCGATCCGTGGGTCCTGGACGGTGTCCGGGACCACGGCGACGCTCGAGATCCGGGCCACGATCACCCAGGGCGCACTGGGCTCGCTCCAGGGCAACCTCAGGGTCAACTCGAGCCGGCTCCGGTACACCGGCTCGGCGGCACCCACGGCGCCGGCGCTGGGCAACCCCACCGCGGCCAACCCGCCGCAGACGGTGATCAACTTCGGCGGCTTCAACACCAGCCCGGCGGGGTCGACCGGGGACGTCGGGATCATCAAGCTGATCTTCGACATCCTTCCAGGGGTACCGCAGACGGTGAACAGCACGATCACCGAGTTCGGGGCCCTCAACCCGTCCTTCGTCAACATCACGCCGTCGTTCCAGAAGGAGCCGATCACCGTCGACCCGCTCACGCATCCGTTAGCGGGCCGCCGGGCGGCGGATGTCAACGTCTGGTAACCAGTGCG
>JBFXAS010000107.1:0-15862 GCA_050184075.1 Gemmatimonadales bacterium | reverse complement strand
GGTGACGGACGAGCAGGGCCGCCCGCGGTTCCTGATCGCGGCGCCACTTCCGGATCCCCAGGTTGCCGGCACCGTCTACCCGCGGTCGCGGCCGGTGCCCGGGGTGATGTTCCTCGACACCCTGGGCAACGAGGTCGGCGGCATCGGGCTCTTCGACGATCTCGACGGCGGCGGCCTCTGCTTCGACTATCACACGGCCGAGGCGGTGTGCCTCACCAAGGCGCCGACGCTCGGGACGGTCGCGCTCACCATCCTCGACCCGCCGCCGGCCGGCGCCGCCGTCGGCCGAAGCGGGAGCGAGCGGCTCCAGCTCGGCCTGGTTCGTGGCAGCGCCCGGCTGGTGCTGAGCGACCCGGCCGGCCGACCCCGGATCCGGCTGGCGACGGACTCGACCGGCGCGAGCGCGAGCATCGAGGTGCTCGACTCGACCGGTCGGGTGGTCTCTCGGCTTCCCGAGCGCTGACGCGCCGATCGACTCCCGCGCGGCGGTTATATTTTCGAGCCGTTCCGCGCGACCAACCGACCTGCCCGAGGACCTGCCTTGACGCGCATTCTCCCGATCCGTCACCAGCCCGCCCTGCCGGTCGACCGCCTGATCCTGGCGGAGCCGCCCAATCCCGAGAACCTGGAGATGGACGTCCTCTTCGTCGGCGCCGGGCCCGCGGGTCTGGCCGGGGCGATCGAGCTGGCCCAGCTGGCGCGGAAGACCCCCGCCCTCGGCGAGCTGAACATCGGGGTGCTGGAGAAGGCGGGCAGCCTCGGCGAGCACAATCTCTCGGGTGCGGTGGTCAATCCGCGGGCCTTTCGCGAGCTCTTTCCCGACGTCCCGGCAAGCGAGCTGCCGTTCCGCCAACCGGTCGGCGCCGAGGCCGTCTATCTCCTCACCGAGGGCTCGTCGATCCGGATCCCGACGCCGCCCACGATGAAGAACCACGGCAACTACGTCGCCTCGATCTCCGAGATCGTTCGCTGGATGGGCGAGCGGGCCGAAGCGTTAGGCGTGAATCTCTTCCCCGGCTTTCCCGCGGCGGGGCTCCTGGTGGACGGCAAGCGGGTGGTCGGGGTCCGGACCACGCCCTCCGGTCTCGACCGCGACGGCAACCCGGGCGACGGCTACGGCGAACCCACCGACCTCACGGCCAAGGTGACCGTGCTCTCCGAGGGGACCCGCGGCGCGCTCGCCCAGGCGTGGCAGGAGTGGCAGGGTGTCGGGTCCGCCAACCCGCAGATCTTCGCGCTTGGCGTGAAGGAGGTCTGGGCGGTCAAGCGGCCGCTCGACCGGGTGATCCACACCCTGGGCTGGCCGCTGCCACGCGACGCCTTCGGCGGGAGCTTCTGCTATCCGATGGGATCGGAGCAGGTGGCGATCGGCCTGGTGGTCGGGCTCGACGCGCGCGACGCCGGCCTCGACGTGCATGAGCTGCTCCAGCGGATGAAGCTCCATCCGCTGTTCCGCGCGGTGCTCGAGGGCGGGGAGCTGCTCGAATGGGGCGCCAAGACGATTCCCGAAGGCGGCTTCCACTCCCTTCCGGATCGCTTCTCGGGCGACGGGCTGATCCTGACCGGCGACTGTCTCGGCACGGTGGAGGTGGCGAGCCTCAAGGGCATCCACTACGCCATGCAGTCGGGGATCTACGCCGCCCGGACCCTCGCGGCGGCGCTGGAGCGGGGCGAGACCGGCGGCGGCGCGCTCGCGGGCTACGACAAGCTGCTTCGCGAGAGCTACGTCGCCAGCGATCTCCACCGCCGGCGCAACATGCGGCTCGCCTTCAAGCACGGGTTCTATCGGGGTGGAGTGGAGAACGTGCTGATGACGCTCACCGGCGGCCGCTTCCCGGGTGGCAGGATCGCCACCGAGGCCGACGCGGCCGAAGCGCGCGAGCTGAGACCCCGAGCGCCCTTCGTGCCGGACAACACGCTCACCTTCAGTAAGGTCGACGCGGTCTTCAAGTCGGGCAACGCGACCCGCGACACCATCCCTTCGCACCTGATCGCGGGCGAGGACATCCCCGGCGAGGTGGCCGACTTCCTGAGCCACGTCTGCCCCGCCGGCGTCTACGAGCGCTCCGACGACGGGCTCAGGGTCAATCCGCCGAATTGCGTCGACTGCAAGGCCACCGACGTGGTGGGCCCACGCTGGACCCCCCGTGAGGGCGGCAGCGGACCCAAGTATCGCCTGATGTAGGGGAGGAGTAAGGGGGGCTCGGGCCGCGACTTACGCGCATCCGCGCTCCCGTGGTAGCGGGATGCGACCCAGAGACCCAATCCCCTGGGGAGCAACCGGCGTACCGCCGGAAGCCAAAATCCATCTCCTTTCACCGCAATAACTTGAACCTCTTGTGATAAAAATCACAATGTCGAATCGACACGGCCCGATGCGGCGGATCGTGTCGTTCGGACACGGTGCTCAGTCGTACTTGAGCGCCTCCATCGGATGCACCTTGGACGCGCGGAGCGCCGGCCCGAGTCCGGCAACCAGGGCCACCGCCGCCAGGACCAGCCCGGCGCCCAGGAATGCGGCCAGGTCGGTGCCGGCCAGCTCGTAGAGCAGCGACTCCGCCGAGCGGCCGATCGCCAGCGCGGCGGCGAGGCCCACGGTCACGCCGATGCCGGTCATCCAGCCCACCTGCTTGAGCACCATCCCGAGCACCCGGCCGCCGTCGGCTCCGAGCGCCATTCGGAGGCCGATCTCCCGGGTGCGCTGGAGCACGGTGTAGGCGAGCACGCCGTAGAGCCCGACCGCCGCGAGCAGGGTGGCGAGGATCGCGAAGCCGGCGGAGAAGGTGGTGATCATCCGATCGAGGAAGACGTTGTCCTTCACCTGCTCGGGCAAGCTCGTCAGGTCTGCCACGGGGAGGCCCGGCTCCAACCTGGCCACCAGCGGCTCGATCGCGCCGATCAGGCTGGTGAGGCTTCCCGCCGTCCGGACGTAGAATTGGGCCCAGGTGATCTCCGGATTCTGCCGCATCGAGAGATAGAGGACGGGCGGCACGTCGTCCTTGACCGAGCTGTAGGCAACGTCCTTGACCAGCCCCACGATCTCGAGATCGTAGGCCGTCGGGGCGTCGCTCGAGCGCTGGAGTCGGTTGCCGAGCCTGAGCCGGCGGCCGATGGGGTTCGAGCCAAGGTCGAACTTTTTGGCGAACGTCTGGTTGACGATGGCCGCGCCCGGGGTGCCGGCGGCGTCGCGCCGGTCGAACTCGCGGCCCGCCAGCATCGGGACGTCGAGGGTCGCGAAGTAATCGCTGCCGACGTAGTTGGTCCGCACGTTGACGTCGGTGTCGTGGTCGACCGGATAGCCCTCGACGTCCACGTCGTTGCCATTGCTCCAGCCGCGAACGATCGGCACCAGCGAGCGGGTCACGCTGGTGGTTCCCGGCAGCGCGGCCAGCTCTTCTTCGATCCGGTCGAAGAGCGCCTGCGACCGGGTCGAGTCGTAGCCGATCTGGCCCGGCGCGACCCGGAAGCTCGCCACGCCCTCGGTCTCGAGTCCGAGCTCGACCCGGCTCACGTTGATCAGGCTCCGGATGAAGAGGCCCGCCGCCGAGAGCAGGGTCATCGAGAGCGCGATCTGGGCGGTGACCAGGCCGTTGCGGAACCGCACCGCGCCCTTGCTGCTCGACCCCCGGCCACTCGACTTGGTGACCGCGAGCAGGTCGGGGCGGGTGCTGTGGACCGCCGGGAGGAGACCAAAAAGGAGGCTCGTGCCGAGGGAGACGGCCGCCGCGAAGAGCAGGACCGGGAGGTCGAGCCGGAAGTCGATGCTGCTGACGAGCTCGGTGGGGAGAAAGGAGGTCAACAGGCCCAGCGTCGACTTCGCGACCACGATGCTCAACACCCCCGCGCCGACCGACAGAAGCACCGCCTCGGCGAAGAGCTGCCCGATCAGGTGTCGGCGGCCCGCGCCGAGCGACGACCGAACGGCCATCTCGGCGGAGCGACCGGCGGCCCGGGCGAGGAGCAGGTTGGCCACGTTGGTGCAGGCGACCAGCAGCACGATGGCCGTGACCGAGAAGAGCAGCGTCAACGGCGTCCGGGTCTCGCGCATCAGGTTGCTCTGACCCCGTGAGCCGGGCTCCACCCGCACCTTCTTCTGGGCGAACCGCGCCAGCAGCTGATCGGAGACCCCGCGCTGCAGTGGGGCCTCGATGTCCTGAATGATCGGGGAGTAGATTCCGTTCAGCTGGTCGGTGGCCTGGGCCATCGTGACGCCCGGCTTGAGCCGGCCGAACAGATACACCCAATACCTACGTCGATTCTCCGTTTGCCCGGCGGACCAGGGCTCCATCACCTCTCGCATCGTGAGCGGCACGAAGACGCGAGGCCGGGAGCCCTTGGTGGTGCCCTCGAAGCCCGGCGGCGCGACGCCGACGATCGTCATCGGCTGGCCGTTCACCTGGATGATCTGGTCGAGCACCGAAGGGTCCGCGCCCAGCTCGTTCACCCAGTAGCGATGGGTCAGCACCGCCACCGGATGCGCGCCGATGGTCCGATCGTCGGCGGGTCCGAGGAGCCGGCCCAGCGCGGGTTTGAGGCCCAGCACCGGGAAGTACGAGCCCGACACGACCAGACCCCCACCGGAGAGGCTCTTGCCCCGGAAGGAGACATCGGCGGGTACGTCGCGAAAGCCGGCCAGCCCGGTCAGCGCCGTCTGCGCCTGCTCCAAGTCCCGGAACATCGGGTAGCTGAAGATCACGTCGCAGCCGCCGGCGTTGCTGCAGGAGGTCGACCCGAGGTTCGGCTCGGAGGCGAGCACGCTGACCAACTCGTCGGGGTTGGGCACCGGGAGCGGCTCGAGCAGAACCCGCCGGACCAGCGAGAAGATGGCCGTGTTGGCGCCGATGCCGAGGGCCAGCGAGGCGATCGCCACGCTGGTGACGAGCGGCGTCCGGGCGAGCGTGCGGATGGCGAGCTTCAGGTTGGGCATGCGCCTGGCCGATGTCAGGGGTGGACCCCGTTAGAGCCGGCTGGAGCGCCAAGGGTTGCAGACCTGGGCGGCTGGAGCAGGCCGACGATCTCGATCGAGGAGCCGCCGTCGCTCCGGCACGGAGACGGGGCCCGTGCTCGGGTTCGATCGAAGCGGTACGGAAGGATGCCCGGGAGGTTTCAGGTCGAGGGGGCTCGCGCCGGCCTTCGGCTACTCTCCGAGGACTTTGATGATCACCCGCTTGCGGCGCTGCCCGTCCCACTCGCCATAGAAGACCCGTTGCCAGGGGCCGAGGTCGAGCGCGCCCCTGGTGATCGGCACGATCACCTCGTGTCCGACGGTGAGACTCCGGAGGTGCGCCGCGGCGTTGTCCTCGCCGGTCTCGTTGTGACGATAGGCCTCCGGCGACCAGGGGGCGATCCGGTGCTCCAACCACTCCAGGATGTCGTGCCAGAGCCCGGATTCGTGGTCGTTGACGAAAACCGACGCGCTGATGTGCATCGCCGACACCAGCACGAAGCCCTCGCGCACCCCGCTCGCCGTCACCTGCTCGGCGACCCGGTCGGTGATGTCGATGATCTCCTGGCGCCGCTTGGTCTCGAACCAGAGGTAATGGGTATGGGCCGTCATCGGGCTAACGGAGCAGGTCTTCCAGCGCCACCGACTGATCGGTGCGGGCGTCGCGGTACTTGACGATCACGGGCGTGTAGAGGGAGACGCCCATCCGCTGGCCCGCGCCGCGCGCCACCGGCCGGCTGCCCGGCACGACCACCGCGCCGGCCGGCACCTCGAGCGGGCGATCGCCGTCGCGACGGTAGATGGCGTCCTCGACCACGTCCACCAGCGCCGTGCCCGCGGTGAGGATGGTGCCGGGGGCGAGCACCGCCCGCTCCCGGACGATCGTGCCTTCGTACACGCCGCAGTTGCCGCCGATCAGGACGTCGTCCTCGATGATCACCGGCATCGCCCCGATCGGCTCGAGCACCCCGCCGATCTGTGCGGCGGCCGAGACGTGCACCCGCTTCCCGATCTGGGCGCAGGAGCCGACCAGCGCGTGGGAGTCGATCATGGTGCCCTCGTCGACGAAGGCGCCGACGTTGACGTACATGGGCGGCATGCAGACCACGCCGGGCGCGAGGTAGGCGCCTTCGCGCACCGACGACCCGCCGGGCACGATCCGGACGCCGTCGCCGGGTGCGTAGCGACGGGGCGGGTAGGTGTCCTTGTCGAGAAAGCCGAGCGCGCCGGCCTCGGTCGGCACGTTGCTGCCCAGCCGGAAGCCGAGCAGGATGCCGCGCTTGACCCAGCCGTTTACCACCCAGCGGCCGTCGGTGCCGCGCTCCGCCGCGCGGACCGTGCCCGCGCCGAGAGCGTTCCGCAGGGCCAGGAACGCGGCCAGGGCTTCGTCGCGCGCACCCTCCGGCACGCCGTCGGCGAACCGCTCGATCGTGGCTCGGAGCTCGCTCACGCGGCCTTCCGCGCCTGGTCGAGGTGCGACAGGGCGTCGCGCAGGGCCGCCTCCGTGCTGCTCGCGGCCGGCAGGAGCGGCAGCCGCACCATCGGCGACATCCGCCCCATCAGGGCGAGCGCGGCCTTCACCGGAATCGGATTGCTCTCGATGAAGCAGGCGTCCATCAGGGGCAGGAGCGCGTAGTGGAGCGACCGGGCCGCCGCCAAGTCGCTCCGGAGCGCCGCGCCCACGAGCGCGGCGGTCGCGTTCGGCGCCGCGTTCGAGATCACCGAGATCAGGCCGTCGCCGCCCATCGCGATCACGGCCAGCGCCAGCGGGTCGTCGCCCGAGAGCACCAGAAATCCTTCGGGCCGCTCGGCGATGATCCGGGCGATCTGGCCGAGATTGCCGCTGGCTTCCTTGACGGCGAGGATGTTGGGATGGCGGGCCAATCGGAGCGTGGTGCGCGGATCGAGGTTGATCGCGGTGCGTCCCGGCACGTTGTAGACGATCAGCGGCACGCTCGCCGCGTCCGCCATCATCGTGAAGTGGCGCTCGAGGCCGGCCTGGGTCGGCTTGTTGTAGTAGGGGCACGCGGTCATCACGGCCTGGACGCCAAGCTCGCACATCGCCTTCACCTCGTCGACCAGGCTGGCGGTGTCGGACGAGGTCGCGCCCGCCACCACGGGCACCCGGCCCTTCGCGACCCGCACCGCGGCCGCGACCACCGCCTCGCGCTCCTCGCGGGAGAGGGTCTGCGCCTCGCCCGTCGAGCCGCACGCCACCAGGAAGTCGATGCCCTGCTCGATCTGCCAGTCGACCAGCTTGCTCAGGGCGTCGAAGTCGATTCGGCCCTCGGTGGTGAAGGGCGTCACCAGCGCCGTGCCCGCCCCGCGAAATCGCGTCATCGCTCGTCTCCGGTCAGGACGTCATCGAAGGTAAACACTCCACGCCGTCCGAGCAGCCACTCGCCCGCCACCACCGCGCCGACGGCGAACACCGCGCGGTCCCTCGCCGTGTGGGTCACCGTGACCGTCTCGAACTCCGCGTCGAAGGTGAGCCGGTGGGTGCCCGGTACCCAGCCGATCCGCTCGGAGGTGATCGGCCAGGCGCGGGTCGCGTCGACGGAGCGGAGATCCGATTGGAGCAGGAGGGCGGTGCCGGATGGGGCGTCGAGCTTCTTGTTGTGGTGGGCTTCGTGGAGGGCGGCGTCGAATTCGGGTCGGTTGCGGAGGACTCGGCCGAGCGATCGGATGGCATGGCGCATCGCCATCATGCCGAGGGAGAAGTTGGCCGCGTGGAGCAGGGCGCCGCCTCCTCCTTCCACCAGGGGCGCGATCCGCGGCAGCTGATCGAGCCAGCCGGTCGTGCCGGTCACGACCCTGGTGCCGAGCTCGGCCAGCCGGGTCAGGTTGCCCGGCGCCGCGCTCGGCGTGGTGAACTCGAAGGCGAGCTCCGCGCCCGAGAGCGCCTCCCGGGTGAGCCCGCCGCCGCTCGGGTTCTCCGCCAGGTCGATCGTCGCCACCACCTCGTGTCCGCGGCGGCGCGCCTCGCGCGCCACCGCGCCGCCCATCTTGCCGTGCCCGACGATCGCGACCCGCATTCAGCCCTCCTCGGCGAAGAACTCCGCGTGCAGCATCCGGACGGCGCTCGGGCCGTCCTCCTCCTGAACCACCAGGGTGACGTTGATCTCCGACGCGCCCTGCGAGATCATCTCGACGTTGACCTCGCGGATCGCCGAAAAGAGCCGGCCGGAGAGCCCCCGCGTCCCGCGGAGCCCGACGCCGATCACCGCGACGATCGCGCGGCGCTCGTAGACCGTCACCTCGCCGAGCTGGCCGAGGTCGGCGGCGAGCCCGGCGAGGTCGGTGACGTCGTCCAGCGTGAACGACACGTTGATCTCGGAGGTGGAGATCACGTCCACCGCGGCGCCGTGCCGCTCGATCACCTCGAACAGGCGCCGCAGGAAGCCCACCGCGCCCGGCATCTCCGCCGCCCGGATGTTGACCACCGTCACTCCGCGCTTGAACGAGATCGAGCGCACCGGCGAGTTGCCGATGGGACCCGGGCGGAGCCCCGAGACCACCGTCGTCCCGGCGCGATCGGGCGCGAAGGAGTTGAGCACCACGCAGGGGATCCGCGCCTCGACCAGGGGCGCCTGGGTGGCCGGATGCAGCACCTTGGCTCCGAAGGCCGCCAACTCGGCGGCCTCGACGTGGCTCGCCACCGGCAGCACCCGCGCGTTGGGGACGATCCGCGGGTCGGCGGTCATGATCCCGTCGACGTCGGTCCAGATCTCCACCCGATCGACGTGCAGCGCGGCCCCGAGGAGCGACGCGGTGTAGTCCGAGCCCCCGCGACCCAGGGTCGTGGTGCGCCCGTCCGCGGTGCCGCCGACGAAGCCCTGGATCACCGGAATCCGCCCCGCGGTCAGGATCGGCTTGAGGATCAGGCCCGCCTGCGCGCGGATCGCGTCGGTCGCTGGGCGGGCCCGGGTGAAGCTTCCGTCGGTGACGATCACCTGGCGGGCATCGACCCACTCGGCGGGCAAGCCCCGCTGCCCCATCGCGGCGACGATCAGCCGCGAGCTCCACCGCTCGCCGTGCGCAGCCAGGTGGTCGAGGTCCGCCGGCGCGAGCGAGGGCGCCCGGCGCTCGTCGAGCCAGCGCCCGAGCGCGGTCAGCTCGGCCTCGATCGGCGCCAGCGCCTCGGCCGGGACCGAGAGCTCCCCGGCGATGCCCGCGTGCCGGGCGCGAATCGTCTCCAGCCTGGTGGCGCGCTCCTCGCGGTGCTCGCCGCCCAGCAGCCGTCCCAGACCGAGCAGCTGGTCGGTGACGCCCGACAAGGCGGAGACGACCACCACCGGCGCTTCGCCGCGCCGCCCGCCCACGATCTCGACCAGCCGCGCGATCGCCTCCGCCGTGCCCACCGAGGTTCCGCCGAACTTGCAGACGATCATCGCCCCACCCGCCCGGTCCGAACCAGCAGCTCGGCGTTCTGGACCGCCGCCCCGGCGGCGCCGCGAATCGTGTTGTGACTCAAGACCACGAAGCGCAGGTCGAGGATCGGACAGCCCCGGAGTCGGCCCACTGTGACCGTCATGCCGCCCCCGCGCTCCCGATCGAGCTTGGGCTGGGGCCGGTCCGGGCGATCGTCGATCTCGATCGGGATCGCCGGGGTCGAGGGCAGGTCGGCCACCTCCGGATCGACCCGCCAGGAGCGGATCGCCTCCCGCGCCTCGTCGACCGAGACCCGGCGGCCGAAGCCGACCGAGACGGTCTCGGTGTGCCCGTCGTCCACCGGCACCCGGTTGGTGTGGACGCTGCTCCGGATCGCCGGCCCGTCGAGGATCTTGCGGGTCTCCTGCTCGACCTTCTCCTCCTCGCCCGAGATGAACGGGATCACGTTGCCCACGATGTCCAGCGAGGCGACCCCGGGCCAGCCGGCGCCCGAGATCGCCTGCATGGTGGAAACGAAGAGCCGGTCGACGCCGAAGGCCTGATGGAGCGGCGCCAGCGCCAGCACCAGGCCCGCCGTGGTGCAGTTGGGGTTGGCGACGATCACGCCCGACCAGCCCTTCTCCAGGCGCTGCCGCTCGATCAGCGCGAGATGCCCGTGATTCACCTCCGGCACGATCAGCGGGACCACGGGGTCCATCCGCTGCGGGCTGGCGTTGGTCACCACGGCGACACCGGCCCTCGCCCAGGCCGGCTCGATCGGACCGGCCGCCTTGGCGTCCAGCGCCGAGAACGCCACGGCCACCTCGAGCGGCGCGTCGCTCGGCTGCACGGTCATCGCCGCGATCCGATCCGGTACCGCCATCGGCTCGCGCCAGCGGGCCGCGTCGGCGTAGCGCTTGCCGGCGCTCTCCGGCGACGCGGTGAGCGCGGCGATCTCGAACCACGGATGGTCGGCCAGCAGGCGGATGAACTTCTGGCCGACGGTGCCGGTGGCCCCGAGAATCGCGACCGGCAGCTTGGAGCGGGGCGCGGAGGTCATTCGGCCCTCTGGAGCAGCTCAGTGGCGAGCCGCACGTACGCCGCCACGCCGGCCCGGAGCTCGTCCTTCCGGATCCGCTCGTCGGCCGTATGGGCGACTCGAATGGTGCCGGGACCGAGCTGATAGCTCGTGCCCCAGTTGGAGAGGTGCGGCAGGTCCGACGCGTAGCTCACCACGGTGGTGTCCCATCCCTCGAGCTTCGGCGCTCGGACGTAAGGGGTGTCGAAGACGGTGTGCAGCGAGACGTTGGGTGCCAGGGCCCCCTCGACGGCGGCGAGCAGCGGCGCGGTGTCGGAGACCGTGCGGAACATCAGGTCGGCCGCCGCCGCCGCTGGGATCACGTTGATCGCCACCCCGCCCGAGATCTTGCCGATGTTGCAGGTGGTGGAGCCGAGCACCGGGTCGGTCGGGAGCTCGAGCCGGCGGATCCGCTCGAGACTGTCGAGCAGCGCGTCGGTGGCCGACTCGCCCTCCTCGGGGTAGGCGGAGTGCGCGGCCCGACCGCGCGCCTCGAGCCGGACGTGGAGCGCGCCTTTCTGGCCGATCGACAGCCGGTTCTCCGTCGGCTCGCCGTTGATCAGGAACTTGCCGCGCGGCTCGAGCCGGTTGGCGGCCTTGGCGCCGTCGGATCCCGCCTCTTCGCCGACGGTGAAGAGGAGCGCGACCCGCCGCTCGCCGCGGCGGCGGATCTCCTCCGCCGCCGCGATCATCGCCGCCGCGATGCCCTTCGCGTCCTGTACGCCCCGGCCATAGAGCCACTCGGCGTCCTCCTTGAGCGGCAGCGACGGCGGGACCACGTCGAGGTGGGTGCAGAGCACCACATGCGGCGCGCCGAGGGTGGCGAGCAGGTTGTGGCGTCCGCGGGTCACCTCCTGCGAGGTCACCCGGTAGCCCAGGTCGCGGAGTCGGGCGGCGACGAACTCCACCACCGCGGCCTCCTGCCCGGTTGGGGACTCGATGGCGCACAGCGCTTTGGTCAGCTCGACTGGGTCCATATGCAAAAGACCCCGCGCATCGCTGCAGCGGGGCATTGGCAGAAGGGTACTGACGCTACCTGCTCACGGCCCGCTGCGACGGAGTCGCATGGTCTTGGTGCGCTTCGTGGGCTTCGGGCACTTGAGCATCGGCATCATGGGAAGCAAACCTAGACGCGAGCTTGCGGCCAGACAACCCCGCTCGTGCCCGCGTTTGAAGGTCGGTCGCGTGTCAGGTACGTTCCTCCGTCGCCGTTCGCCTGCCTCCAGCTTCGGAAGGGTCTGTTTCGATGAACCTCGCCGCCCGTCTCGGTCGTCTCCGCGTCCTGCTGCTCGCCTTCCTCGGCCTTGCGACCGGACTCGGCCAACCGCTCCTCGCCCAGACCTACGACCTGGTGCTCGCCAACGGCCGGGTGATGGATCCCGAGAGCGGCCTCGACGCCGTCCGCTTCGTCGGCATCAACGGCGGGCGGATCGCCGCGATCTCCTCCACGCCCCTCACCGGCCGCACGGTGGTCGACGTCCGGGGCCTGGTGGTCGGGCCCGGCTTCGTCGACCTGCACGCCCACGGCCAGGACCCCTTCAGCAGCCGCCTCCAGGCGCGCGACGGGGTCACCACCGCGCTCGAGCTCGAGGGCGGCACCGGCGACGTCGGCGACTGGTACGGCTCCCGGGTCGGCAAGGCGGTCATCAACTTCGGCGCGACCATGAGCCACGGCGATGCCCGGGCGGCGGTCATCACCGATCAGGTGGCCGACGGACCCGGCGCGATCTACCGCAACGCCACGGCTGAGGAGATCGGGCGGATCGCCGAGCAGGTGCGCCAGGGCCTTCGCGCCGGGGCGCTCGGGATCGGCTACGGCATCCAGTACATGCCGGGGGCCACCCGCGGCGAGATCGTGCGGATGTTCCAGGTGGCCGCCGAGTTCGGGGTCACCAATTTCGTCCACGACCGGTTCGCCAGCGTCAAGGAGCCGGGGAGCAGCGTCGAGGCCGTCCAGGAGCTGATCGCCGCCTCGGCCGTGAGCGGCGCGCCGGTGCATATGGTGCATGTGGGGAGCAGCGGTCTCGGTCAGGTGCCGGAGATCCTCGAGATGATCGAGGGCGCCCGGAAGCACGGCGTCGACATCAGCACCGAGGTCTATCCATACACGGCTGCCTCCACCGACATCCGCGCCGCCATCTTCGACGACGGGTGGCGCGAGCGGCTCGGCGCCGACTACAGCGACATCGAGTGGGTCGCCACGGGCGAGCGGCTCAACCCGCAAACCTGGGCGACCCGCCGCGCCGAGGGCGGGATGATCATCGCGCACGTGATCCCGGAGGCCGCGGTCGACGCCGCCGTCGGCCATCCCCTGGTGATGATTGCGAGCGACGGGGTGGAGTTCCGGAACGGTCGGGCCCATCCCCGCGGGGCGGGCAGCTACGCGCGCGTGCTCGGCCGCTACGTGCGCGAGAAGCAGACGCTCACCCTGATGGAGGCGCTCCGGAAGATGAGTCTGATGCCGGCCCGCCGGCTCGAGTCGGTCGTGCCGCAGATGAAGACCAAGGGCAGGGTCGCGGTCGGCGCCGACGCCGACCTCACCATCTTCGATCCGGAGCGGGTGATCGATCGGGCCACCTTCGCGGAGCCGGCGCAGGCCTCGGCCGGGATCGTGCACGTCCTGGTCAACGGGACCTTCGTGGTTCGCGACGAGGCGCTGGTCGACGGCGCCACTCCGGGGGTCGCGATCCGGAGGCCGATGCCCGTTCCCTGACGGGTTGGGGCCGGGCGCTGAAACCGGGCGGCGTCCGGCCTCGTCATCCTCGGTCGTCTCACTGGGAGGCGGCTCGTGGCACGGTTCGGCTCGAAGGGCTCACTGCGCGCCTACGCCGTCCTGATGGCGTATCTGGTGGCGATCAGGCTGGTCATCCTCGCCATCGGGACGGAGGCTGCCGGCTTCCGCTCTCCGTCCCAAGCCGCGGTGTTCAGCTGGCAGGCGATCCTGATCCTCGCGGTGGTCGGCGCCGGTGCAGTCTGGGTGGCCCACAGGGTGGGTCTCCCGTCGACCTGGCCCTCGGACATTCCCCTCCGCGACCGGCTGATCGTTCCGGCCACCCTCGGCCTCCTGCTCGGCGCGCTTTCGATCGGGATCGACCAGCTCACCCACTGGACCCAGATCTCCGCGGAGCAGATGGGGGTCCCGTCGATCCACATCCCGTTCCCGGCCTCGCTGCTGATCTATCCCGGCGGCGCGATCATCGTGAACGTGCTCTACTATCTGGTGCCGATCACCCTGGTGGTCGGGCTGGCCTCGCTGCTGGTGCCCGCGGAGCGCTCCCGGAAGCCGGCCTTCTGGGTGGCGGGCGTGCTCGCGGCCGCGATCGAGCCGGCAACGCAGGGCAGCTCCAACGGCCTCGGGCCGACGCTGGTCGCGGCCTTCATGGCCCAGGACTACCTCTTCAACCTCGTCCAGGTCTGGACGTTCTGGAGAGCCGGATTCGGGGCGTCGGTGGTGCTCCGGGTGGCGATGTACCTGGTCTGGCACGTGCTCTACGGCGTGCTCCAGCAATAGAGAGGCAGCTCCATGCGCTATCTGCTGATCGGATTGGTCTGGCTGGCCCTGGCGATCCTGGCGGGCGGACTGGGGCTGCTGGCCCGACTCCGGCCGCCGCTGCCGCAGCTCATGCTGCTCGGGATCACGACGCTCCTGCTCCTGGCCGGTCGAGCTGGGACCGGTCTGGCGGCGTGGATTCGGAGCCTGGGTTGGCGTCCCCTGGTGGCGCTGCACCTGACCCGGTTCGTCGGGTTCGGCTTCCTTGCCTCCAGCGCGCGCGGCGTGCTGCCCCGGGCCTGGGCGTATCCGGCCGGGATCGGCGACATCGCGGTGGCCGCGCTGGCCCTCCTGCTGCTCGCCCGGCCGCGCTGGGTCGACCGCAGGCCGGTCCTGTTGCTCGGTTGGAACGTCGTCGGGCTCGTCGACATCCTCTTCGTCGTCGCGTCGGCGGCTCGGCTCGCGCTCACCGACCCCGAGGCGATGGCGCCCCTGGTCCGGCTGCCCTACTCGCTGCTCATCACCTGGCTGGTCCCACTGATCATCGCGACCCATCTCTGGCTCTTTCGAGTGTCTTCCCGGCCGATCACCCGTTAGGCGGGCCCGACGGCGTCACCTCGGCAAGACGGCGAGGGCGCCGGCCCACGTCCACCCGGTCTCCGGCGGGAGCCTGAGCGCGTGGTTGGCTCTCTCGACCAGAGGCGGCGCGAGAAGGCGCTCCCGCACGACGGTGCAGCTCACGGTCGAGATGCCGAACCGCGCTGCGCGAATCACTGGTGGATGCGGGCGGCCTCCCGTCGGGCCCGGACCAGCGAGGCGACGATCGCGGTGCCCAGGACGGCGACGATCGTGGCCAGCGAGATGCCGGTCGAGAGGTGGATCCAATAGCTCGCGAGCATCTTGACCCCGACGAAGGCCAGGATGATTGCCACGCCGGGTTTGAGGTAGCGGAAGCGGTGCATCGCGTCGGCCAGCACGAAGAACATCGCCCTGAGGCCCAGGATCGCGAACACGTTCGAGCTGAAGACGATGAACGGATCCCGGGTGACGGCGAAGACCGCCGGAATCGAGTCGATCGCGAACACCAGGTCGCTCCACTCCACCACGATCAGCACCAGCAAGAGCGGCGTGACGTACCAGCCGCGGTGCGAGCGGACCAGGAACCTGCTGCCCTGGAAGGCTGGCGTCACGGGCAACACCCGCCGCGCGAGCCGCACCAGCGGGTTCTTCTCGGGCTCGATCCGCGCCTCGCTCTGGGTCAGCATCTTGACCGCGGTGATCACCAGGATCGCCCCGAAGACGAAGATGATCCAGTCGAATCGGTCGAGCAGCAGCACCCCGGCGAAGATCATCACGCCGCGGAGCACGATCGCGGTGAGGATCCCCCAGTGGAGCACCCGTGGCTGGGCGGCCGCCGGCACCGCGAAGTAGTCGAAGATCATCAGAAAGACGAACAGGTTGTCCACGCTGAGCGAGAGCTCGATCAGATAGCCCGCGTAGTACTCGCCCGCCTTCGTCAGACCCTCGTTGAACCAGAGATGGAGCCCAAAGAGAAGCGCCACGGCGACGACCGTGGCGCTCCACCGGGTGGCGGTGGCGAGCGACATGCCGCGCTCGCCCCGCCCGATCACGAAGAGGTCGATCGCGAGCAGGACCGCGATCAGGCCCCCGAATGCCAACCAGACCGCGAGCGGCGTGGTGGACAATCAGCGGCCGCTTCTGCCCAACAGCGCGGCGACCCGCTCGGCCGTGGGCGGATGGGTCGAAAAGAGCTTCGCCATTCCGCCGCCGTACGCCGCCAGCGGATTCACCTGCGCCAGTGGCGCCACCGCGGGCTGAACCTGCATCGGGATCTGCCTCGCCATCGCGTCGAGCCTGGTCAGGGCGCTCGCCAGCGGCTCGGCCCGGCCCACGATCTCGGCGCCGACCCGGTCCGCCTCGAACTCCCGCTGCCGCGAGATCGCGAACTGCACCATCA
>JBFXAS010000106.1:0-15951 GCA_050184075.1 Gemmatimonadales bacterium | reverse complement strand
GTGGCACGGCCACCCTTCGGGCTCGCGAAGCTGATCTCGTGGATGGCCACCCCGTGCTCGATCCGGAGCAGCGAGTCGGTCAGTCGGAGCGGCGCGGAACGGTCGTATTGGAAGACGGCGAGCGCCGCCTCGTCCACCGGTTGGAGCTGAGCGGAAGCGGAGGTTCCCAGTCCGACGGACAGCGTCAGCAGCAGGCGAAGCCAGCGAGGCATGTGTGGTCTCTGGTGGATACGGTGATCGGCGTACGACGGACGAGGGCTCGCGCCGGTTTCAGATCGCCCCGGATTCGACGCGCTCGGCGATCCGGGCCCGAGGTCCCTGCATGACCGCCCGCCCCGCGCCGTCCCAGATCCGCTCCATGGCCCAGAGGAAGGCCTCCGCCTCGCCGATGGTGTCGGGCTCTAAGGTCGATCATGACCTTGGAGCGGCCGAGCCGCCGATGCCAGCCGCCATGGGTCTCACCGCCCAGCTCCCGCTCGGCGGCGCCGAATCCGTACCGGCGTCCGGGGCGACACGATCTGCTTGAGAGGCTGGTACCGCGCGTCCGTGCAGTCCTTGCCGAGCCCGCCGCTGCGTCCCATCTTCGTCCCGAACCATGGTTCGCCGAGAATGACGACGTCGGTCGCACGCTGGTCTCCACGACAATCGATGGTGGCCGACCCTCCACTCCGGTCGGTCGAGGAGAGCCGTGACTTTCCAGGGCAAACGAGCTGAGCCGATCCGAAGGCGCGCTGGCGGGCACAGGCCCCGAACGCTCCGCACGGTCGGTGTCGGCCAGCAACCCGGCTCCTCCCACTCGGTCCCCGACCATGTCGAGGGCTAGCCGCTCCGCGCGCCGGGGCGCCGACTCCGGCGAGGCGCCCGAGCGACGCCCGCGCCTGGTCGACTCGGATCCCGCCGGAGCCACCGACCACGAGCTGCTGCAGCGGATCCGCCAGGCGGACGAGCGCGGGCTCGATCTGCTGATCGAGCGCTATTGGAGCGCGCTGCACTCGTTTCTCGACCACATCCTCGACGATCCCGACCTCGCGGATGATCTTGCCCAGGAGACGTTCGTTCGGCTCTGGGCCCGCCGGGAGAGCTGGGGGCTCGAGGGTTCCCTGCGCGGCCTCCTCTATCAGATCGGGCGCCGGCTCGCCTTCGACGCCGGCAAGCGGCGGCGGCGCCGCATGGCGTGGCTCGACCGGCTCCGGCTGCAACCAGGCGTGGCGACCCCGGAGGACCACCTCGACGGCAGCGAGCTGGATGCGGCGGTGCGCCAGGCGGTCGCCGACCTGCCCGAGCGGCGGCGAATCGCGTTCCTGATGGCGCGCTGGGAGGGCCGATCGCATCGGGAAATCGCCACGGCGATGGGAATCTCCGTGCAGACGGTTTCGAACCAGCTGACCAGCGCGCTGGCCGAACTCCGGACCCGGCTTGGTCCCTTCCTGGACGGCCGATAGTAGCTCCGACCGCCATCGTCGTGTTCTACCTGTCCTGGATCCAGCGTCTGGCGACCCGCCGGCGGCGGCTCGACCAAGTCCCGTGATGGTGATGTCGCAACCCATGGATGATCTGACTGCGCGCTATCTGACCGGCGAGCTGACCGACCTCGAAGCCGGCCGTCTCAGGATCTGGCGGAAGGCGGCGCCCGAGAACGAGGCTCGCTTCCAGAGCCTGGTCAGAGCCTGGGAGCTCGCGGGCCCCGAGGGCGCTCCGAGGCGCTCCCGCCCGCCAGGCGTCCTCGAAGCGATCGTGGAGCAAGCCGAGCGCCGGCGGGCCGCCCCCAAGGCCGCCCTGGGCATGGCAAGGGCGGGCTGGTGGGCCGCGGCCGCCGTGACCTTGCTGTTCGCCGGAAGCAGCCTGGTTGCCTGGCGGCGGACCGCCCGGCCGGGACTTGCCGCGGCCGAGATGAATACCGGGAGGGGGGAGACCTCGACCGTCACGCTCAGCGACGGAAGCTTCGTGCGAATCGGCCCGCAATCCCGGCTCTCGATCGTGCCCCGGTCCGGGGTGCGGGAGGTCCAGCTCGAAGGGCGGGCGTACTTCGCCGTCGCCCCGGATCCCGAACGTCCGTTCCGAGTCCTGACCCGCGCCGGCGAGGCGACGGCCCTGGGGACCCGGTTCGAGGTCCGGCTCGACGGCGACGACCTGCGGCTCACCGTCGTGGACGGGCGGGTCGCTCTGGCGGTCGGCAGCGACCGGGTCGAAGTCGCCGCTGGCGAAGTGAGTCACGCGCGTCGGGGCGAATCCCCGTCGGTGATCAAGGTCGACGACGTGCAGGCGACCCTCGACTGGGCCCGCGGCCTCCTGGTCTTCCAGGCGACTCCCCTGCCGAAGGTGGCCCGGGAGCTCGGCCGCCATTTCGGCGTCGAGACGGTGCTGACCAGTCCCGCGCTGGCCGATCGGAGGGTCACGGCCTGGTTCGGTGACGAGCGACTGGAGGTGGTCTTCACGACCATCTGCAGGGTCACTCAGACCAAGTGCGCCGTGCGAGGCGACACGGTCACACTGTCGCCCTGAGACCGCTTCGGAAGTCGGGATAGTAGTCCGGCGCGCGCGCGGCGTGTAACTGAGGTCCGTGGTTCCTGTCGAATCGATCGATCAGACAACCGAAGCAGCGGAAGGAAGACGCGATGGACACACGCCGTTTCAGGGCAGGGGCCGTGGTCGTCTCCATCCTGGCGACGATCGGCGCACCCCCCGCCGCGACGCAGGCTTCCCCGAAGGCGGGAATGGTGGCGCAAGCCTCCCCCGAGGTCGGCACGCTGCTCGACCGGCCCGCCCATCTCTCGATCGGGCCGGTTTCGCTGGCTCGGGCGCTCAGCGAGCTGCGCCACCGCTCCGGCGTCCAGATCGCGTTCAGCGACAATCTCCTGCCCGCCATGCACCGGTCGTGCCGGTGCGACGACGTGACCGTGCGCGAGGCCCTCGCCGACCTCCTCGAGGGCACCGGGCTCGACTACCTCGTGGTCGAGACCCAGGTGCTGATCGTGCCCGCGGCTCCCCCGCGCTCGACCGCCCGGGTGGTGCTGCCGACCACGCTGGCCGCCGCGACCGCCGAGCCGACCCCCCGCCGGCTGGACACCGATGCTCCAACCAGGCGGATGCTCGTCACCCGGGTTCGATCCATCGACGGGACCGTGGTCGACGGCAGGGGCCGAGGCATTGGCGGCGCACTGGTCGTGGTCGTCGGGACCACACTCCAGACGACCTCGGATGGCGCCGGCCGGTTCCGGGTGAACAACGCGCCCGACGGCGAGGTGACGCTCCGGGTCACGGCGATCGGGTATCGGCCACTCACGCGCGCGGTCCCGGTGGGCGTGGACGACGTCCGGCTGGAGCTCGACGTGGTGGCGATCAACCTCGAGGAGCTGGTCGTGACCGGCACGGCCGTCGCCGTCCAGAAGCGGGAGATCGGCAACGCGGTGGCCACGGTGGACGCGGGGGAGTTCCAGGACTTCGCGCCGGCGCGGGACTTCACCAACCTCCTGAACGGCAAGGCGCCGGGCGTCGCGATCGTCCCGGGCACCGGGACGGTTGGGGGCGGGCCTCGGATCACCATTCGGGGTCAAGGCTCGTTCTCGCTCAGCGACCAACCGCTGCTCTACGTCGACGGCGTCCGGGTCAACAACGACGTCGCCAGCGGGCCCAAGAGCCAGGGCTACGGGTCCGGCATCATCTCCCGACTGAACGATTTCGGCCCGGACCAGATCGAGAGCATCCAGGTCATCAAGGGACCGGCCGCCGCCACCCTCTACGGCACCGAGGCCGCCAACGGCGTGATCCAGATCATCACCAAGCGGGGGGATCCGGGCCGGACCCGGTACGAATTTACCGCGCGAGGCGGTTTCCAGTGGTTCATGGACGCCCATGACCGGATCGAGCCCAACTACTACCTCGATGGCAACGGCGCGGTCGCGTTCCAGGACCTCTACGCCGAGCAGGAAGCGCTCGGGAACCCGCCGTTCAAGATGGGACACGTCCAGTCGTACCAGGCGGCGATCAGCGGCGGCGGGCAGGCCCTGAGCTACCTGCTCAGCTCGACCTTCGATCACGACGACGGGATCGATCGGCGCAATGAACTGACCCGCTACGCCATGCGAGGCAACTTCGGGATCACCCCGAGCGAGAAGTTCAGCGCCAACGCGAGCCTCGGCTTCGTCCGGAGCCAGACCGACCTGGCGAACGACATCGGCTGGAGCTTCCTCTTCAACTCGCTGCTCGGCTTTCCGGCGCTGAAGGACGGGCCGTCGCGGGGCTTCCTCTTCGTGCCTCCGGAAGTCGGCGGCCTGTTCCAGCAGTGGCAGACCCTGAACCGGTTCACCGGCAGTCTCCAGCTCCAGCACCGTCCCACCTCCTGGTTCAGCCACCGGCTGATCGCCGGCCTGGATCAGACCCAGGAGCAGAACTTCGACTATCTGCCCAACGACCCGGCGCTCCTCAACTTCCTCTCCCCGACCCAAGCGCTCGGGATGAAGAACTCGGCGAGCAACGCGGTCACCTACATTACGGCCGACTACGCCGCCACCGCGACGGCCAAGCTCGGGTCCCGGCTGAGCCTGGCCACCAGCGTCGGCGGGCAGATCTACCGTCGCCAGACCCAGATCATCTCCGCCCGCGGCGAGCGCTTTCCGGCCCCTCGGGTGAGCGACCTGGCCGCGACCGCCATCACCTTCGGCAGCGACAACTTCATCAAGAACACCACCATCGGCAGCTACCTCCAGGAGCAGCTCTCCTGGAACGACCGGGCCTTCCTCACCGCCGCGGTCCGAATCGACAACAATTCGGCGTTCGGATCCGACATCCAGTTGGTGGCCTATCCCAAGATCAGCGCCAGCTGGGTGGTGAGCGACGAGCCGTTCTGGAACGTCGACTGGATCGACGCCTTCCGGCTCCGTGGCGCGTTCGGCGAGTCCGGGCAGCAGCCGCAGGTGTTCGCCGCGCTGCGCAGCTATCAGGCCGTCACCATCGGCGGCGGCCAGCCGGGTGTCACGCCCCAGTTCCTCGGCAACCCGGAGCTCAAGCCCGAGCGCGGGCAGGAACTGGAGGTGGGGCTCGAAGCCGGCCTCTTCGATTCACGGGTGGGCGTGGACCTGACCTTCTACCGGAAGAAGACCAAGGACGCCATCCTGCAACGGATCCTGGCACCCTCTCTGGGCTTTCCCGGCAACCAGTTCGTGAACATCGGCGCGCTGCGCAACAGCGGCTTCGAGCTGGCCCTCCGCTTCTCGGCGATCAACCGGGAGCGGACCAAGCTCGACGTCGGGCTCAATTGGGCCCGCAACGACAACGAGGTGCTCGACCTCGGCGAGATCGGCACCATCGTCGTGCCGACCAACATGGATACCCCGGCCATCGCGCTCCGGCATCAGGTGGGGCTTCCCGCTGGCAGCTGGTTCGGACGCAAGGTCATCAGCGCGGATCTCGACGCCAACGGCATCGCTCAGAACGTCCTCTGTGACGCCGGCTCGCCCGACGGCATGCCCAGCGGCACCGGGGTGGCCTGTGACCAGGCGCCCGACGTCTTTCTCGGCCGCTCGGATCCGCGCGACATCGGGTCCTTCATGGCGACCTTGACTCTCTTCAGGCGGCTCACCCTCTACGGCCTCCTGGACTTCAGGCTCGGCGTCTACCACGGCGACAACGACCGGGTCATCCGGTGCGGGATCTTCCAGACCTGCCGCGACTACTACGAGCCCCGGAGCGCCGCGGAAGCGGCGGAGTTCCAGTCGAACCTCAGCGTGACCTCCTACGCCGTGCAGCCGGCCAGCTTCGCGAAGCTCCGCGAGCTCTCGGCCTCCCTGTCGTTTCCGGACCGCTGGGCCCGGGCCCTGGGTGCGCAGGCTGGCTCCATCACCTTCGCGGGGCGGAACCTCCACACCTGGTCCGATTGGACCTCGCTCGATCCGGAGACCTTCTGGATCACGAATCAGTTCGACAAGAGCAACCAGACGTTCACGCCACAGCTGGCGCAGTTCATCACCTCCGTCCGGCTGACGTTCTAGCGCCCTACGGCGAGATGGGAGATTGCGACATGGGTGAGAGAAGGATGGGCCGCCGCCGCGCGGCCGGAGCCGCGACGAGGCTCTGCGTGACGCTCGGCGCCGCGATGGCTCTCGCCGGCTGCGTCAACGACCTGCTCGACTTCGAGGCGGGGGACCGGGTCGAAGCTGGCAACCTCGAGGGCCCCGACAACGCGGAGCTGCTGGTCAGGAGCGCCGTCGGGGACTTCGAGTGCGCCTTTGCCCAGTACATCGTGACGACCTCGCAGGTGACCGATGAGATGGACAACTCCAACCTGGCGAGCACCGAAGCGTTCCAGCTCGACCGCCGGGCCGTCAACAAGGAACGAACCCACTACGCCCTCTTCCCGTGCGGCACCACCGAGGGCCTGCTCACCCCGGTCCAGACGGCGCGATTCCAGGCCGACGACATCCTTGTGAAGCTCGAAGCGTGGAGCGACGCCGAGGTGGCGGACCGCACCGAGCTGATTGCCAGGGCGGCGGCATTCTCCGGCTACAGTCACATCCTGCTGGGCGAGGGCTTCTGCACCGCGTCGGTGGACGGAGGGCCGGAGCTGAGCCAGGCCGACGTCTTCGCGCTGGCCGAGGAGCGCTTCACCCGAGCCTTCGACGCCGCGCAGACGGCGGGAGCCACGGCGCTCAGGAATCTCGCCCTGGTCGGCCGGGCCCGGGCCCGACTCCACCTGGGCACGACGGCCGAGGCCGTCGCGGATGCCCGGCAGGTGTCGGCGGGGTTCCAGTTCTTCGCCACAATGTCGGCCGCCTCGCCCCGGTCGCGCAACGCGATCTATCAGTTCAACGGGGACGGGGCCTCGATCACTGTCGGGCCGGCCTATCTCGGCCTCACCTTCGCTGGGGTGCCCGATCCGCGGGTGCCGGTCGTCGATGCCGGAACCAACGGGCAGGACAACCTGACGCCGCTCCGGATCCAGATGAAGTACACCTCGCTCGATCAATCGATTCGGCTCGCCAGCTACGCCGAGGCGCAGCTGATCATCGCCGAAGTCGTCGGAGGGCAGGAGGCGGTCGACATCATCAACGCGCTCCACGATGCGGCGCAGCTGCCGCACTTCGCCAGCACCGACCCGGCGGCGATTCGGGCCCAGGTGATCGAGGAGCGGGCCCGCGAGCTCTTTCTCGAGTCACAGCACTTCTACGACGTGGCCCGGCTCGATCTTCCGCTGGTGCCACCACCCGGCACCGCCTACATCAAGGGAGGGCTCTACGGCGACATGCGCTGCTTCCCGCTGCCCGACGTGGAGCGCGACAACAACCCGAATCTCTGAGCAGGCGGGCGGCGTCCCGGCCGGTCGGCGCCGGCTCGTCGCCCGTCGCCTGCTTCCCGTGGAGGGTTCGAAGTCCCCGAACCGCCGACGTGCCCGTCAGTTCGGTAAGGCCCATGCCCGGGTGGTGCTCGATCGTCAACGTCAGGCCCGGGTGCTTCCGGGCCACGAGGACCCCGACGAAGCGGGACATCCCGCGCACGATCTCGCCCATGCCCTCGAGTTGCGGGTCGGCCGTCTCGAGCACTCCGGCGGCGAGGTAGTTCCCGACCGGAAGGTCTGGTGCTTCTCCGCGTACGCCGCCTCCTGCCGGACGATCTCACCGCGGCCGTAAGCCATCGTGGGACCCGAGATGAGGTACGTCTCAAAGGGTGAGTTCGGCTGGAAGACGGCCCACTCGGCGAAGAAGCCGCCGGCCGACAAGCCGAACAGCCTGATCCGGTGTCGTCAGCCGGCCCGTCCTACTTATGGGCGTCGTCCCGGGTCTCCCACGGCCCGTGCGGGCGGCCCCGCCTGGTCGGCCAGACCTCGTCGCCCGCCTGCGCCACCGCCATCGCGTTGGCCATCACGTGGGTCCTGAGCACCGCGATCAAGCTGCTGTCGACCCGACCGGGGGCGCCATGCTGGACGACGACGCCGGGGAAGGGGCCCGGCCCGGCTGGAACGAGGAGGAGACCGGTGGCACGGCCACCCTTCGGGCTCGCGAAGCTGATCTCGTGGATGGCCACCCCGTGCTCGATCCGGAGCAGCGAGTCGGTCAGTCGGAGCGGCGCGGAACGGTCGTATTGGAAGACGGCGAGCGCCGACTCGTCCGCCGGCTGGAGCTGAGCGGAAGCCGGGGGGCCCAATCCGACCGACAGGGTCAGCAGCAGGCTAGGCCAGCGAGGCATGCAGGGTCTCCGGTTGGGAGCGATCCGCCCTGGAAGATACGAGGGGTCACCCTGGTTTCAGATCCCTCTGGCCTCTCCGTCTCGTCGCCGGCGGTCCGCGCGGCTACCGGCCGTGCGCCTCGACCACGCGGTAGGCGCTTCCCGCGAGCGGGCCTTCCCTGGTCACGAACGTCGGACCCACGAACACGCCACGGGCCAGCGGATGCTCGCCTTGCTTCGACCACTCCGCCGTGCTGTCGCGCTCGCGGGCGTCTCGCCCGCCCAGGATCACGACGCTCTCCACTCGCGCTCCCGGCGTGAAGAACACCTGGGTAAAGGGAGCCGGCTCGTGGCGGATCTCACCGTGGGGCGTGGCGGTGACCGCGAGGCTCAGGTCGGTCAAGCGGAGCTCGCCCCGGAAGGTGCCGCTGCCGTCTCTCCCGAGCGTCGCCATTCCGTATTCGGCGTGATGTCCGCGAGCCCGCATATGGGCCACGTAGTCGCGGTCCGGGATCCAGAGCCCGAGCACGAGCAACGCGTCGGGCGATGGGGCGATGACGGCGTCGTACCGGTCCCTGGAGACGTCGGCCGCGAGCCGTGAATGATCGACTGGCGCGAACCACACCCCGATCGCGCCGTCATCTGGGAGGGTCAGTTCCTCGCCATCGAGCCGCCACGCCTTGGGACGGACCAGCTCGACGAAGGAGAATGCCCAGTCAGCATGCTCGGGCTGGCGCTTCAAGTGGTCTTGGAACTCGGGCGCGCCGATCTCGCGGGCGGAGATGAATCGGAGCCCCGCCGGGAGGGCGATCGCGGGGTCCTTGGGATCGAACAGCAGGAACGTGACGATCACCTCCAGCTCCTGGATTTCCCACGATGTCGTCCCGCCAGGCGGCAGCGCTTGAGCTACGGCCGGGGACGACGTGCCCATCCCGGCCAGGACAGTCCAGAGCAGCCACTGGAGCAGCGATCGATGGCCGGGCGAAACCAAGGAGGGCCGGGCGCGGCGCGGCGCGCTGAGGTGCTCGGACACTGGTCTCCTCCGTGGCCTTGGAAGCCCTATTGACGGCCGAACTACGTCCTGCCAAAGCCTGGGGTGGTGCCGTGAGTGCCCGGTCGGCCCCGTTCGCTGCGCCGGACCAAGAGCCGCAGGGAAGGGAAGCTAGGATGCCTCGCCGAATCGGGCGATCTCCTCGACGTACGCCGAGTCGAATCGCAGCGCCTCTGCCAACCGTGACAGCGCGGTCGCGTAGGCGGGGTTCGCCCCGGCCAGGGCCAGCTCCCGCGGCAGGTTGTAGCAGTCCGCCTCGACGGCCTCGCCCGTCTCCAGCAGCTCCGCCCGGACCCGCTCCGGTCGGTACTCGCGAACGCTCGGCTCCGCGTAGAGCGCGCGGGCTTCCAGGTCGGCGAGCTCCATCACGATCCCGTAGGAGCGGCTCGAGGCGGATCGCAGCAACGTCGCCCGCTCGCCGATCTGAATCCGATAGTCGCGGAGCACCGCCGGCCCGATGACCTTCGGGTCCAGCCCCTTCTCGACCAGAAGCGACCGATCCATGAACAGCCCGTAGAAGAAGATCCTGCTCATCGACTCGGCTCGGCGCTGGCCGCGGTCAGGGCCGAGAGGAGCGCCCGGAGCGTCGCCGCCTGCTGGGCGGCGCGGGAGATGGTCGCGCGGCAGTCCCCGAGCTGGCGGCCATACCACCCGAACTGCTGGTGGTTGGCTCCCTCGAGGCGCACCCAATGGGTGGCGTCGGGGAGCAGGTGGGCGTTCGCCAGGACGGCGTCGACCGGCGCGACGCAATCGCGGGTGCCGTAGACCTTGGTGACGGGCAGCGCGAGCGCGCCCAGGCTGGTGCGCTTCGGATGGGTCGTGCCGATCAGGACCAGACCGCTGAGCGCCTGGGCGTGCTCGGCCGCGAACTGCGCGCTCAACGCGGCACCGCGCGAGTGCCCCGCAAGCAGCCAGCGACGGCTCGGATCGCCGGCTCGAATCGCGGCGATCCGCCCCCACAGCACGGCTCGGCTGGCCGCCGTGGGCGCGAGCCGCCAGGGGAGTCGGACCAGGGTTGCCGGGAACCCGGCCTCCGCGACCGCGCGCAACAAGGGGGCGTAGGCGGCGGGTTCGACGGCGGCGCCGGGCAAGAAGATCAGGCCGGCTCCCGGAGAAAGCCAGCGTGGCGCGAACCGGAGCAGCGGACCGGAGTCGACCACCAGCACCTCGTCGGTCGAGCGGAGCACGGCTGGGTCCACCCCGTGGGCCTGGGCGTTCCAGGCGAGCCACACCATGAAGGCGATCCCGACGGCGACCCAGATCCGACGAAGCCACCGGCGTACGGAATTCCTCCGCATCGGCCCGCCGGGGGGGTCTCCCGGCTCCACCTGTCCGGCGCGATCAGCCATCGGCCCTCGGTCTCCCGGTGAATCCTCTCGCTGGCCAAGACTGCGATCGCTGGTCCCTACTTCCCGTAGAGCGTCCGGAGTCCGCGAACCGCCGATGTGCCGAGCACGTCGGTATGCCCCATGCCCGGGTGGTATTCGATCGTCAGCGAGAGGCTCGGGTACTTCCGGGTCGCGAGGACGCCGGCCAAATGGGACATCCCGCTCACGATCTCGCCCATCCCCTCCAGCTGGGGATCCGCCGCCTCGAGGACCCCCGCGGCGAGGTAGATCCCGACCGGAAGGTCCTGGTGGGTCTCGGCGTAGGCCGCCTCCTGCCGGAAGATCTCACCGCGGCCGTAGGCCATCGCGGGGCTCGAGATCAGATACTTCTCGAAGGGCGAGCTCGACTGGAAGATGGCCCAGGAGGCGAAGAACCCGCCGGCCGACAGTCCGAAGAGCCCGAGCTGGGCGGTGTCGATCGGGAACGTGGTGGCGAGCTGCGGGACCATCTCCGTGGCGATCGCCGTGAGGAACCTGCCGGCACCGCCGGTGCAGCGCTCTGCCGCCGACTCGAACCGCCGGCAGAAGCTCTCCACTGCCTGGCCAAATGGGTCCTTGCGGTCCCAGCCGGGCGGCGAGAACTCGTAGATCCGCCGCCGGGTGTGCTCTTCCTCCCCCTCGTCGAGCGAGGTCCCCACGCTGATGACGAACAGTGGCGTGATCGCCCCGGCCAGGCTCCGCGCGGCCTGGTAGACGCTCGGGAACACGAAGTCGCCATCGGTCACGATCAGGGCGGGGTAGCGTTTCCCGTCGCCCGCCTCGTAGCCCACAGGCATCCCGACGTTGAGGGAAAAGCGCACGCCCATCGACGGCGATTGGAACGTGAACGACTGCACGTCGCCGGTTGGCACCGGGCGGGGCTGCAGCTGCTGTGCGTTGGCGCGGGTGGCGGAAAGGGCCAAGAAGACTGCCGTCGCGGCGGCCGCTGCTCTCATTGTAATGACCTGCCAGGGCTCGAGGTTGTCGATCGCGCAGCGTTGGACCCTGGCGGCTTCGGAGACGCCGCCTCGGGGCTCGGGTCGCCCCATTGGGTCGCTGGAAGGTAGTGACCCGCCACCACCATTGCGAAGCAACCGGCCGTGGTACGGCGGCGACCTACCCGGCGGGTTCGGCGAGCTCGAAACGGATAGGCTGCGCGCCATCCCAGAGGAGTCTTCGCCCGACCTCGGTCAGCTCACCGCCTGCGTCGAGGATCGTCAGAAAATGGTTGCCCGCGAGTTGGCCGACGCGACTCGAGAAGCACGCGCTGCCGTAGGGCACCAGCAGCTCCGCCTCGCTCAGCCCCGGCGGGTGCCAGAGGACGTGCCCCGGCGCCGGATGGCTGGTCGCGTTCTCATACCCGACCCCGAGATCGTAGTCGGCGAGCGGCACCCACCCGGCCTCGCCGCTCCAGCGGGCCTGCACGAGGCGACCCTCGAAGGGAAGACGCGCCAGGAATGCCGCCGTGGTCTGTGGCGCCCGCTCGGTCTCGAGCGTCGCGGCGAAAGAGATCGGACCGACTCGTACAGCCAGCATCGTCATCGCGCGCCTGCCTCGGTGAGTGCGGTTCGGCCAGCGTCCAATCGACGATTGGCGAGGGCGCCGGCTGTGGCCGGGGTCGCGGCTCGAAGTGAATATGCACACCGCGCCGCTTTTCGCGAGGGCCGGGGCAGGCCATCTTTCGCGACGGCAACCCGCTCATCGTCCCCACCGTCTTCCGAGGTGCTCCCGTGATTCGACCCACCCGACGACCCCGCATCTGGCACGTCGCCGCGCTCATCCTGCTGGGCGGCGCGCTCACCGGCTTCTCCCTCCGCTCCACAGCGCCCCTGCAGCCGCGCTTCAACCATGTGATGCTCTACGTCTCCGATCTCGACGCGTCGATCGCCTTCTACACCCGCGCCTTCGACCTGAAGGTCACCCAGCGGATCGACACCCTTCGGGTCACCCGACCGGATGGAGCGGAGCGGACGAGCCCCGTGCGGATGGCATTCCTGAGGTTTCCCGGACAAGACTTCGTCTACGAGCTCGCCGAGCGGCGGGTCCAGGACGACGGCACCTCACCCTTCTTCCAGCACGTGGGCGTGGACGTCGCCGACATCGAGGCCGCGGCGGCGCGGGTGCAGGCGGCGGGGGGACGCGACTTCTCCGGCATCTCCACGGTCCGCACCAGCGGCGGCACCGTCGCCCGGAATGGCTTCCTCAAGGGCCCCGACGGCGAGATGGTCGAACTGATGCAGGTGCTGGAAGGCGAGTTCTGACGGCTAGTCGTCGGCTTCGAGGCGGGTCGATCCACGGAAGTCGAGCAGCGCGGCGGTTCGTCGCAGCATCTCGCTCTCCTCCATGACCCCGTCGTCCTCCGACGAGTCGATCAGCTCGTCGACCAGCGGAGCGCCGCGCACGGCATCCATCGGATCCGTGGTGGGCGTCAGCGAGACGCTGACGCGAAACCTCCCGTTCCGGAACCGAATGTAGAACATCCTTCCGTCTTGGAGGGTGCCCTCCCACTGCGAGGGCACAGCAAAGCAGGTTTGCGCATGGGAGACCACTCTCAGCGGTTCGGAGTCGTCGGTCATCGATTCATCTCGAAGCTGGTGGACGGGCGAGCATACGATGGGGACGTGGGGGTCCCTGGGGCCGGCGCTCACGGTTGCGCCCGACAGAACACCTCGAAGCGGTCCATCCAGCTGCCGACCTTCACCTGGATGTACCGGGCGTAGTCGCCGCCGCTCCGGCAATACGGCCGGCTCACGCTTCCGCCGGTCCCGCCCAGGCCGACGTTGGTTGTGGCGATCGAGGTACCCTTGAAGCGGACGCAGCGGATCGCCTTGACGCGGTCCACCCAGTCGCCTCCCTGTGCCCGAATGCCTGACAGCACGTAATGCCTGGGACAGAACAACGTCTTCTCCCGACTCTCCATCCCTACGTAGGCCAGGGGGAGGATGTTGGTGCCGAACGCGCCCGGTTCCGTCCGTCCTCACGGTACCCTCCCATTGCGTCGGCACCGCCAGGCACGTTTGCGCTTAGGAGCCCACTTTCGGCGGTCCGGAATCATTGTTCACCGGAGCAGCTCGGACGTGTCGACGGCGCTCGAGATCTCAGGAGCCCCCGGTGACGGACGGCCGACATTTGGCCCCGAACAGCCGTTGCGACCTCATGCACAGGAACCCAACTGCCATCAGACTCTCGACCGTATTCCTGGTGAATCAGCTCTCCCGGGTCCACAGCAGGATCACCCCGCAGGCGTGATCCAATCCGGAGTACTGAGCCGGGGCCCGGGCCGATCCTCGATAGATCTCGACCCCCTCGAGCTCTCGGGGCGAGAACGAGTCGATGTTGGTCGGATCCTGCTGACCCAGGGCCCAGATCCGGACACCGTCCAGATAGACCGCCATGTAGCAGGCCGTCGGCATCGGCCTGCCTCCACACCGTGGAAGCTTGACGATGGTGCCCGAGCCGCGGCCGCTGGCGACGGCGAATCCGCCGCCACAGGGCGTCGGGCGCCGCATCAGCGGGATGCCGGTCGTGCGGAGCACGTCGCTCAGGCGGGAATTCTCGCGCTCGGCCAGCTCCTCGCGGGTGAGGAACCGCCCCATCCCGACTCGCCGGCGCTCCTCGAACGCCCGCATCCGTCCGCGCGGCAAGGGAGCCTCGGCGGTCGTCGTCACCGAGTCCAGGATCTGGGGACGCGGGGTCAGGTCGATGACGAAGTCGTTCGCCCGATCGGCCGATGCGACCAGGGTGAGGATCGCCGGCTCGTAGCCCACGGCGCGCACCACCAGGGTGAGCACGCCCGCCGGGGCGGAGAGCTCGAACCCACCGTTCGCGTCCGTCAGGAGCGTGAGGCCCAGCGCCTCGACCTTGACCTCGGCCCCGACGACGGCGCGGTCGCCCTCGGAGAGCACCGTGCCCCGCACCGGTACCTGGGCGTAACCCAGTACCGGGATCACCGCAGCCAAGCAAACCAAGGCCGGTACGCGCAGCGACACGTCGTTCACCCTGCTCAGTCCGTCCAGACGTTATGGAGCTCCGAAGCACGACGCAATGGCAAGCCGTTCGGACGCGGTGCCGCGCCCTCGCTATGCCGCGGCCTTGCCGGTGACGCCACGGCCCGCTTCGGTCGTCTCGAGGCGAATCGTGCGGTGGAGTCCCTCGAACGCTAGCTTTGACGGGCTCCCAAACTACTGGTGAGGTCGTCATGCGATTCCTGGCCGGCGTGCTCGCCGCGATCCTGGCGGTGCCAGCCCACGCCCAGACCCCGGTCCACCCGCTCGACGGTCTGAGCGCGCGGGAACACTGGGCGCTCTATCAGACCCTGCGGGCGTCCGGCCGTCTCGACAGCACGGCCCGGTTCCTCTACGCCGGACTCGAGGAGCCGGCCAAGGCGACGGTCGCGGCCTGGCGTCCCGGCACGCCGTTCGGCCGGCGGGCCAAGGTCCACTTGGTCCAGTCCAACAAGGGCTACGAGGCCGTGGTCGACCTGCAGGCGGGCCAGGTCGTCGAGCTCCGCCAGGTGACCGACCGCCAGTACATGGCCGACGACGGAGAGGCTGGCGAGGCCATCACCGCGTTGCTGGCCCACCCTGACTTCCACGCGGGGCTGCTCCGCCGGGGGATCACCGACTTCGCGATGGTGCAGTGCTTCCCGATCAACCACGGGTACTTCGATCGGCCCGAGGAGCGCGGCCACCGGTTGGCCCGGGTGAGCTGCTGGAATCGGATCGGGAGCATCTCGGGGTGGGGAGTGCCGCTGAGCGGGCTGGTCGGCGTCGTCGACCTCCAGAGCGGCAAGGTGATCCGCGTGCTCGACGACGGCAGCGGCGCCATCGTGGCGCCCGCCATGGGAGAGCACAACGACGAAGCGGTGGGCGGGACCCGCGCGCCGCTGCCACCGATCGTGGTCTCCCAGCCCATGGGGGCGGGGTTCACGCTGAACGGGCACGAGGTGAGCTGGGACGGGTGGCGCTTCCATTTCCGGGTCGACCCGCGCCGGGGCCTGGTGCTCTCACAGATTCGCCACCGGGACGGCAACCGGGAGCGCTCGATCCTCTATCAGGCCTCGCTCTCCGAGCTCTTCGTCCCCTATATGGACCCGTCCGAGCCCTGGAGTCACCAGTCGTACTACGATCTGGGCACCTATCCGTCGTCCTTCGGCGGGATCGCCAGCAGCCTCGAGCCGGGCGGGGACTGTCCCACCTACGCCACGTACTTCGACACCTACGTGATCGCCCCCGACGGCTCGCCTTTCCAGCGGGCCCGGGTCGCCTGCCTCTTCGAGCGGCCGGGGGCCGAGCCCGCGTGGCGCAACGGCCGCGGCTCGGTCACCGAGAGCCGGGCTCGGCGCGACCTGGTGCTCAGGATGGTGATGGGCGCCGG
>JBFXAS010000105.1:0-15991 GCA_050184075.1 Gemmatimonadales bacterium | reverse complement strand
AGCGAGCACCGCCTTGGTCATCGCCTTCACGTGACGGGGCTCCCAGCGCGACTCGGGCGAGGCGCAGCCGACCGCGGCCACCACCCGGCCGCGATGGTCCCTGACCGGCGCGGCCACCGCGAAGACGTCCTCGACCCACTCGCCGAGCGAGATGCCGTAGCCCCGCAGCCGGGTCTGCTCGAGCTCCTTCATCACCCTGGGTGCCGAGGTGATCGTGCGGGGGGTCGAGCGCTGGAGCGGTGCCTCGAGGGCCTTGGCGATCTCGTCGGCGGGGCGCCACGCCAGCAGCGCCTTGCCGCCGGCGGTCGCGTGGAGCGGAAAGCGGCCACCGAGATGGCCGGGGATCTTGACCGGGTGGAAGCTCTCGATCACGTCGACCGTCACGCCCTCACCACCGCTCGGCACCATCAGCGAGGTCAGCTCCCCGGTCGTCTCCGAGAGCTGGAGCATGATCGGATGGGTTGCCCGCTGGAGCGAGGTCGACTGCCGGGCCAGCTCGCCCAGCTTGGCCAGGTACATCCCGACCCGGAGCCGGCCCGTGATCGGATCCTGATCGAGAAAGCCGGCCTCCGCCATCGATCCCACGATCCGGTACACCGTGCTCCGGGGCCGCTTGAGCGACTCGGCGATCTCCACGACCGTGAGCTCCGGCCGCTCGGGCGTGAACAGGGCGAGGATCCGATTGGCCTTGTCGAGCATTCCCTCATTCCGGCTGGGAGAAGGCCGGCGCGACGGCCGGCTCGCTGCACAGACGACGATTGCCCCTCCGGCGTTTCAAGCCGGACAGCTCAATGCGTGCCGGCCGAGGCGCGCTCCGGCACCGCGCGGTCGCGCCGGAACCGATCGAGCGCAAAGGGCGCGATCAGCTCGGGCACCCGACCCGTGGCGATCAGCTCCGCCATCCGGCGGCCGCTCGCCGGAATCGCCTTGAACCCCCAGGTCCCCCAGCCGCTCGAGAGATAGAAGCCGTCCACGCCGGTCACCCCCATGAGCGGCGAATAGTCCGGGGTCATGTCGCAGACGCCGGTCCACTGCCGGAGCACCTTGAGCTTGGCGACGAAGGGAAAGAGGTCGATGGCCCGTGCCGCGCAGGACGCCAGGAACGGGAAGGTCGACCGGGTGCTGTAGGTCGAGTAGGGATCGATCTCGGCGCCGATCAGCACCTCGCCCCGGGCGCTCTGGGACACGTAGATGTGGAGGTCGGCCGAGGCGACGATGTGGTCGAGCACGGGCCCGTACGACTCGGTCACGAACGCCTGGAGCGGGTGGGTCACGATCGGCAGCCGGAGCCCCGCCATGTCGGTGACCGCGGTGACATAGCCACCGACCGCGCTCAGCACCGACTGGGCGGCGATCGGCCCGCGGTTGGTCCGGACGCCGACGCAGCGCCCGCCCTCGAGCGTGAGTCCGGTGACCTCGACGCCCTGGTGGACCTCGACCCCGAGTCGCGCCGCGGCCGCCGCGTAGCCCCAGACCACCGCGTCGTGCCGGATGATCGACCCCGGCGGATGGAAGGCCGCGCCGAGCACGGGGCGCTTCCCGCCGGCGCTCAGGTCGAGCACCGGACAGCGCTCCGCGATCTCTCGCGGGGTGAGGAAGACCGAGGACACACCGAAGTGCTGGTTCTGCAGGTCGCGCTCCCGCTGGTTGCGGAGCTGCGGCTCCGAGTGCGCGAGCCAGAAGAGGCCGCGCTCGCTCCGGAGCATGTGATAGTCGAGCTCCTCGTGCAGGGTGGCGTAGAGCTCGAAGCTCTCCTTGTAGAACTTGATCGTCGACGGGGTCTTGTAGTTGGCCCGGAGCACCGTGGTGTTGCGGCCGGTACCGCCGGCGCCGATGTAGGATCGCTCCAGCACCGCCACCCTGCGGATCCCATGGTGCTTCGCGAGATAGTACGCGGTCGCCAGCCCGTGCCCGCCCCCGCCGATCACCACCACGTCGTAGCTCGACGAGAGCTTCTGGCTCCTGAGATAGCGTTCCCGGCCGAGGAGGCTCATGAGCGCTCCCGCTCCAGGCTGTCGCGCCCGTCGAGCCGGAAGGCCTCCGGCTCGAGCATCGCAAGCTCGAGATCGGAACCGACCGCCCGGAGCCGAGCGGCGAGGTGATGGCCGACCGGGGCCGGGACCATGAGGCAGATCCCCCCGTCGGCCGCGAACCAGGCCTTTCCGGCGACGCCCGACAGCGCGCCCTGCACGAGCGCGGGCAGCGTCGCCGGCGCCGCGGTCACCGAGAGCCGCCCGAAGAGCTCGAGCGCCTCCGGGCCCCTCAGGTCGAAGAGCGTCCAGCCGTCGGTCTGATCGACCACCACGCCGTGGCGATCGGCGGACGCGAGCCAGGCCTCGAGCGCGCGGACGAGACCCGCGCGCCGAGCCCGCCGGGCCAGCACCCAGGCTTCGTCTGGCGCGATCCTGAGCACCAGGCCGAGCGCCGCGGGCAGCTCGTCGAGCGCGGCCGGCGCCGCGTGGCACGCCGCGATCACGGCTTCGCTCGGACGGATCTCAAGCACGGAGCCGCTCCCCCTTGGGATCGTAGAAGGCGCCGCTCACCACCGTGCCGCGCATCCGCCGCTCGCCCCCGTCGTGCGCCACCACGCTCCCGGGCCACCCCGACGCGGTCTTGCGAACCCAGCCCAGAGCCACGCCGTGCCCGAGCACGGGGGAGAAGCGCGAGGAGGTGAGGAAGCCGAGGTGCTCGCCGTCGCCGGCGACCAGCTGCGCGCCTTCGCCCGGCGTGTCGTTGCCCGGGAACGAGATCGCCCGGAGGGCCCGCTCCTGCTCGAGCGCGCCGATCCGCGCGATCGCCGTCTGGCCCACGAAGAAAGGCTTGTCCGCCTTGACCGCCCAATCGAGGCCGAGCTTCGCGGGCGTGGAGTCGAAGTCGGTGTCCTGGTTCACGATCACGTGCGCCTTCTCGAGCCGGAGCAGCCGGAGCGCTTCGAGACCGTGGGGCCGGATCCCGAGATCGCGGCCCGCTTCGAGCAGCGCGTCCCAGAGCCGCACCCCATCCAACCGGGGATGGTGGAGCTCGAAGGAGAGCTCCCCGGTGAACCCGACCCTGAGCGCGTGGCAGGGCACCCCGGCCACGGTGATCCGGCGATGGTGCTGATACGGGAACGAGGCGGCGTCGAGCGGATCGTCACAGAGGCGCTGGAGCAACTCCCTCGCCTTGGGACCGGTCAGGTTGATCGCGCCGAGGGTCGCGGTCCGGTTGACCAGATGCGCGTCGAGCCGCCAGGCGTCCAGCCAGTCGCGGAACCAGCTCTCCGCCGCGTCCGCGCCGCCCGAGGTGACCGTCAGGTAGTAGCCGCCGCCCTCCAGCGCGCAGATCATCCCGTCGTCGAAGAGGTAGCCGGCCTCGTTGAGCAGGATCGCGTAACGGCTGCGGCCGGGGGCGATCGTGGCGACCTTGGTCGGATAGAGGCGCTCGAGGAACTCCGTCGCGTCGGGACCCGCCACCAGGTACTTGCCCAGGGTGCCGACGTCCATCACGCTCACCGCCTGCCGCACCGCCCAGTACTCCGCGACCGGATCGCCAAAGCTCTCGGTTCGCTTCCAAGCGCCGGCCCACTCCATCACCGCGCCCTGCTCGAGCTGCCGGTCGTGGAGCCCGGTGTGGTGCTCGAGCGGGTAGCGGGCCCCCGCGGCGATGTCCTCCAGCTTGACGGGGCGGGCGGGGGGACGCGCCGTGGTGGCGCCCGAGCGGAGCCCGTCGCCGCCTCTCGCGTGCACGAAGCTCCTCAAGTGCGCGTGGCAGAGCGCGCCCTGACAGGGCCCCATGGTGACCGTGCTGTATCGCTTGAGCAGCTCGGTCGACTGGAACCCCTCCTCCCAGGCCTGCTCGAGATCGGAAACCTCGACGTCCTCGCAAAGGCAGACGAAGCCGCTCCGGCAGGGCTCGAGCCAGGCGGGTGGCAGCGGCTCGGGTGGGGTGCCGGCTCCGGCCGCGCGGCCGGCCTCGATGGCGTCGTCGAGCGAGGCCCCCGGAGCGATCACGTCGCCCGCGCCGGTCGCCTCGTCCGGACGCGCCTGTCTGAGAAGACCGTCGCGCGGGATCAGCCCGAGCGAGAGCACCAGCGCGTCGCAGGCGATCCGCTCGCGCCCGGCTGGCGAGTTCACCACCACCGCGCGCACCGCGCTTCGGCCCACGGCCTCGACCACGGCGCCGTCACCGATCGCGCGAACGCCCTCCGGGACCATCGCGGCGAGCGCCGAGGGTACCACGACCGCGGCGATCGTCGTGCCGGCCCTCCGGATCGGATCGAGGTGCGCGAGCCCCGCCTCGCTCGACGCCACCAGCACGGCCGTCTTCCCGATCGGCACGCCGTGCCCGCCGGCCATCCGCGCGGCGCCGCGGCCGAGCCAGACGCCGGGGAGATCGCTGCCGGGGAAGACGCCGTGGCGCTCCACCGCCCCGGTGGCGACGACCACCCGCTTCGGGAAGACGAGATGGAGCGCGTCGGGGGCATTGACCGGAACCAACGGGCCCTCGTAGAGCCCCACCGCCGTCGCCCGTTCGAGCAGCCGGATCCTCGGCTCGGCCCGCGCCGCCTCGGCGAGGGCTTCGACCCGGGTCCTGAGCGTCCCGGTCGGCAATCGCTCGCCGATCCGGCCCTCATCGACCAGGAGAACCGACGCCCCACGCTCGGCGCCGGCCAAGGCGGCGGCCAGGCCTGCGGGGCCGGCGCCGACGACCAGGAGACCCGGATGGTGCGAGCGCCGCTCCCGCTCGGCCGGCGCCAAATCGAGCGGCACGGGACCCACGCCCGCCATCCGCCGGATCAATCGCTCCACGACCCGCCAGAGCCAGCGGGGCCGCATGAAGGTCTTGTAGTAGAAGCCGACCGGCAGGAAGCGCTTGAAGAGCCGGATCCCGGCCAGCAGGTCCAGCTCGGGCGAAGGCCAGCCCGGCTTCCGCGCCACCCGGAGCCCGTCGGCGGCGTCCGTGACGCAGGCCCGCACGGCGGGCTCGCCGTTCACGGAGACCAGGCAGTTCGGGCAGTCGCCCGTCAGGCAGTAGAGGCTCCGACGGCGACGATACTTGAAGGAGCGCGAGAAGACCCGCACCCCGGCCCGGAAGAGAGCCGACGCGATCGAGTCGCCGGCCCGGGTCTCGATCGGCCGGCCCTCGAACTCAAGCCGACCCATGGATCCGATTGCTGATGGTGTCGCGCACCACGTCCACCCAGCGCCGGCAACCGGCGTGGTGGAACCAGCGCTCCCGCTGCGGGCCGGCCACGTTGCGCTTGAGCCAGACGCGGGCGAAGTCCGCCTCCGGATCGCGGTCGTCCCCGCCGTGGCCGCCCTCGGGGAGCTCCCCGCTGCCCCAGAACTCGCCGTACGGCCTCGGCCCGCAGGTCGGGCACGGAATCATGAGAGGCATGGCGCCAGGTCTGTGTCCCGGAAACTAGGAAGATGTCCCAATAAGCTAGAGAGAATACCCGCTGGCATGACCGGCCACAAGGCGGAACGACGGGTCGGACCCGGCGCTCAGGCGGTCAGGGCCCAGACCTCCGACTCCCAATCGTCCGCGTCGCCCCGGCGATCCGCCGTCACCCGCCCCTCCAGCTCGAGGGCGACGAGGTGGGCGCGGAGCGAGAGCGCGGCCGCTGGGTGGAGCGAGGGCTCGACGTCGGTGTAAACCTGCCTGACCAGCTCGGCCACCGTGCCCGACCCCCGCTCGAGCGCCGTGAGGAGCTGGACGGTGCGCCGTCGCCGATGGGTGGCGAGTTCCTCGATCCGCGCGTACGGGTCCGGGATGCTCTCTCCGTGGGCCGGGTGCGCCACCGTGAGACCGGGAATCGCCGCCAACCGCTCGAGCGAGCGGAGATACTCGCGCAGGTTCCCCTCCGGCGGCGCGATGATCGACGAGGACCACCCCATCACGTGATCACCCGGAAAGAGCGCACCCTCGTCGCGGAGCACGAAGCTCAGGTGCTCGGGGGTGTGGCCGGGAGTGTGGATGACGTCCAGCCTGGCGCCGTCGAGCGCGATCTCGTCGCCGTCCTCGAGCGAGCGGTCGACCGGCAGCACCGGATGCGCGCCGTGGAACCAGATTGGAACGCCGAGCCGATCGGCCAGCGCGGGCGCCAGGGTCCAGTGATCCTCGTGGCCGTGGCTCGGGATCACGGCCAACACGCGCGAGCCCGCCGCCGCGGCGACGATCCGTTCGAGATGGTCGTCGTTCCGCGCCTCGCCCGGCTCCAGAATCACCAGACTCCGGGCGCCGACCAGAAAGGTATTGGTGCCCGGACCGGTGAAGGGCCCCGGATTCGGCTGCGTCAGCCGGCGCACCAGCGCCGAGAGTCGGACCGGGTGGTCGTATCGGATGGTCGACGCCGCGCCGGTCACGGCTCGAACGACCGCTCGAACACGGCGGGATCGACGCCGGTGATGTCCTCCTGGGCCTGCTCGTAGCTGGGATGGCCGGGCAGGACCACTCGTCCCTCGAAGATCCTCGGCAGATTCGCGGTGAGCGGGACGGGCTGCGAGGCCGCCCAGCGGATCGCCTCGTCGACGTTCGGGTGCCGGCCGAGCTCCCTCAGGTTCATCAGCGTCGGGAAGATGATCAGCCAGTCGCGCCGGTGGGCCCGCTCGATCGCCTCGCGCGGGGTGACCCACGCCGAGTTGACCAGCTCGCCCTCGTCGTGCGCGGCGGTCTGGCCGCCGGGAGCCCGGGCGATGAAGAACCGGGTGTCGTATCGGCGCGGCTCGCCGAGCGGGGTGATCCAGTGGGCCCAGTACTCGATCCGGTCGGTGGCCAGTCTGAGGTCCTCGCGCTCCACGATCTCGGCCATGGAGACCGCCCCGGCGTTGAGCCGCTCCCGGCTCATGCGGAACCGCTCGTCGACCGCGGGGTCCGCGAAGTCGAGCAGGCGCCCCTCGCGATCGTATGCCAGGAGCACCCCCGCCTCCTCGAAGCACTCCCGAATCGCGGCGACGTAGTGGGCCAGCGCGCCCGCGCCGAGCGAGAGCCGCCGACCGGCGCTCGCCGGGTCGACGCCGACGCAGCGGGCGGGGTCGATGGCGTCCTCCGGATCGACCCGGCCTCCCGGAAAGACGTAGGCGCCCCCCACGAACACCGTCTCCACGTGCCGTCTGGCCATGAAGACTTCGATGGTCGAGTCGCCCGGCGCCGACGGGAGGTGGCGGTCGCGCACCAGCAGGACCGTCGACGCGAGGCGCAGCTCCCGGCGTGGATCGCCCGTCATCGCCCGTCGCGCCTCAACTGCGGGTGCCCCGCCATTCGGCCAGGAGCCGCGCCTCCGCCACCATCTGCGCCTCGAGCGAGGCCGTGGCGCCGGTCAGGTCGGGCGGCATCCGGAGGCCCGAGCGCATCTCGCGGCGCCTGCGCTCCGGCTGCTGGTTCCACCATTGCACGGTGTCCATGACCGTGAACGTCGGGTTGCGGAAGACCAGACCGACGGTCACCGCCCGGTCGTTGTCGATCCGATGGAGGTTCGCGTAGCGGCCGGTCGGCGAATTCCAGATCGGGAGCTCAACCTCGCGCGCGGCGAGGAACTCGGCCGGCACCCAGCTCAAGCGCGGCCTCATGCCGAGCACGTCGGTCATCGAGCCGAGCATCCCGCCCATCGAGAGCGGGGTCGACGGCCCCACCGCGTTGTAGACGCCGAGGGTTCGCCGCTCGAGCAGGTGGATCACGAAGCTCGCGAGGTCGCGCGCGTCGATGATCTGGATCGGGTCGCCGGGCTCCCCCGGGGCGAGCATCTCGCCGGCCGCGGCCACCCGCACCGGCCAATAGGTCCAGCGGTCGGTGGTGTCGCCCGGGCCGACGACGTAGCCGGGACGGACCACCGTGGCTCCTCGCGGAAAGGCCTCCATCACCGCCTGCTCCGCCAGCACCTTCATCGGCCCATAGGTGTCCTCGGTGACCGCCTCGACCGTGGGATCGGGCATCGTCGCGAGCGGGTAGTCCTCGTCGATCCCCGGCGTATCGAAGTCGGCGTAGGCCGACACCGAAGACACGAAGAGGTAGTGACGCACCCGCTCGGCCAGCAGCGTGGCCGAGTCGCGCACGTGGCGCGGGACGTAGCCCGAGGTGTCGATCACGGCGTCGAAGTCGCGGCCGCGGAGGGCGTCGAGCTGCCCGTCGCGATCGCCGATCAGGGTCTCCAGGTCGGGAAAGAGGTCGGCGTTGCTGCGCCCGCGATTGAAGAGGGTCACGGTGTGGCCGCGAAGCCCGGCGCGCCGGACGAGATGAGGGCCGATGAAGCCGGTCCCGCCGAGGATCAGAATCCGGAGCGACGGGGGCTGGCCGCGCTCCGCGGCCTCCCCGGCGGGCCGACAGGCCCCGAGCCCCAGCGCGCCGATCCCGAGCGCGGCCGACGTGGCGAGGAAGTCACGACGGCTGGTTGGCATCTCCCCTCGTTCGTCCGAGCTCCGGTGGAAAAATGGCACGGCTCAGAGAATTGCGCCGAATCCCAGAAAGAGCACCAGCGCCCCGCCGGCCGCGACGAGCGCGTACGGCAACTGGGTGCGGACGTGGTCGATGTGGTCGGTCGCGGCCGCCATGGAGGCCACGATCGTGCTGTCGGAAATGGGCGAGCAATGATCGCCGAAGATCCCGCCACCCAGGGCCGCGCCCAGCGCCAGGGCCGGGTGGAGATGGAGGATCTCGATCATCGGGATCACGATCGGGATCATGATCGCGAAGGTGCCCCACGAGGTGCCGGTCGAGAAGGCGATCAGGCAGGCGAGCAGGAAGATCACCGCGGGAATCGTGAACCCGGGCAGGGCGGCCTGCGCCGCCTGGGCGACGAAGACCCCGGTGCCGAGCGCCCGGGTCGTCGCGCTGATCGCGAACGCGAGCGAGAGTACGATCACCAGAGGGATCAGCCCCTGGATCCCGCGGATGGTGTTGTCGGTCAGCTCCTCGAACGTCATGATGCCCTGCGCCCGGTAGGCCGCGGCCGCCACCAGCAGGCCGATGATCACTCCCCAGAGCACGGCCTTCGATCCGCTCCCGGCCATCAGGTCACCGTTGCCGGTCTGCCAGAGCACGATCGGCACGGTGGTCACCATCACGGCAATCGGGATCACCATGTTGAGCGCCCGACGCGGCGCGCCCGGCTTGGCCGTGGCGGCGCTCACCTCGGCGCTCACCATCGGCTTGGCGCCTTCGCGGAGGAGCTTGCCTTCCTCCCGCACCCTTCGCTCGGCCTCGCGCATCGGCCCGATGTCGCGCCCGCTGAGGATCACCAGCAGGGCCAGCAGGATCGCCAGGATCGCGTAGAAGTTGAACGGCAGCGCCGCCACCAGGAGCGAGACGGGCTGCGCCACCTCCTGCGCGGCCAGCAGCCCGATCACGTAGGCGCCCCAGGCGTTGAGCGGGATCAGGATGCACTTGGGCGAGCAGGTCGCGTCGATCAGGTAGGCGAGCTTCTCGCGCGAGAGCCGGCACTTGTCGAAGAGCGGCCGCGCCACCGAGCCCGACACCAGGAGGCCGAAGTTCGATTCCAGGAAGACCAGCATGCTCACCAGCACCGTGAACAGGCTCACCGTCCGTCGTGAGCGGGCCAACCCGCGCCGCTCGGCCCAGTCCACGAAGCCTTCCATCCCGCCCGACGCCTGCGTGAAGGTGATCATCGCGCCGATCAGCGCGCTGAACATCAGCACCCGGGCGTTGTCCGGGTCCGTCACCGAGGTGAGAAAGGTGTCGACCGACTTGACCAGCCCCGTCACCGGGTTGCCGCCGCTCATGATGGTCCAGCCGAGCCAGACGAAGAGACCGAGGGAGAGAAAGACCTGCTTGGTGCGGATGGCCAGCGCGATCGCGACGATCGGCGGCAGGATCGAGAGCCAGCCGTAACTTTGCATCGCCCATCTTAGGTCGCCGCCCTCCTTTTCGACAGGGGCGCGACACCGGAGGCGCTGATCTCATTTGACGGTAGCGGATCGTGGGTCCATCGGCAGCAGCGCCGACGCCGGTTGGGATGGTGCCCGCGTCGCCCCGCCGTTCTATTCCTCGCCATGTCCGACCTGACCCTCACCGCCGACGCGGCCGTGGCCGGCCTGCTGGGCCTCGCGCTGGGCCTCGTCCTCGGCCTGCTTGGCTTCCTCCGCTGGAAGATCCGACACACCAAGTCGATTCGCCGCGACGCCGCCGCCCGGAGCCAGGCGGTAACGGCCGGCAAGGTCTTCGAGCAGCTGGTGCCGATCCTCCCCGGCTTCGACTACGACCCGCGGGAGGTGCGCTTCCTCGGCTCCCCAGTGGATTTCGTGGTGTTCGACGGCCTGGCGAGCGGAAGGGTCGAGCGGGTGGTGTTTCTCGAGATCAAGACCGGCGCGGCAACGCTCTCCGCCCGCGAGCGCGCCGTCAGGGACGCGATCGAAGCGGGACGGGTGGTCTGGCGGGAGTGGCGCGCCGCGCCGCCGAGTACCGGGCGTTAGGAGCCCAGCGTCCAGATCGCGGCGCGGGTGGCCTCCCAGCCCTCCGGCCGCAGCTGCTCCAGGAAGTAGCTCACCGCCGTCTTGACCTGATGGATCATGTCCTCACCCTCGAGCACGTGGACCCCATCGGGATAGATCATCAGGTCCACCGGCTTGCCCAGATCGACCAGCTTGCCGACCAGCTGCATCGTGTGTCCGATCACGGCGTTCCGGTCGTTGGTGCCGTGGTAGATCATCAGCCGGCCCTGCATCCGATCAGCGTAGTTGAGGACGTTGGCCTTCTCGAAGCCCTCGGGGTTCGCATCGGGGGTGCGCATAATCCGCCCGATGTACTGGCGCGGGCCGAGCGCGACGTCGGTCATCGGCGCGCCCGCCACGCCGACCTGGAACACCTCCGGGTAGCGGAGCTTCATCATCAGCGTCATGTAGCCACCATGGGAGAGGCCCGTGACCCCGACCCGCGAGGCGTCGACGTAGGGAAAGCGCGCCGCCAGCTGACGCACGCCGGCGGCCTGGTCGTCGACGTCTTCCTGGCCGAGCCGGAGGTAGGTCGCCGTCTGATAGCTCTTCTCGCGGAGCCTGGTCCCGCGGCCGTCGATCTCCACCACCAGGAAGCCCAGCTGGGCCAGCTGCGCGTCGAAGTCGAGGGTCTGATAGGCGTTCCGCACGGCCTTGGTATGCGGGCCGCCGTAGACCATCACGACCACGGGATACTTCCTGGTCGGATCGAAATCGACCGGTCGATGGAGAATCGCGTGCATGGTGCGCCGACCGTCGGCGGTCCGGAGCGCGAGGATCTCCGGCGCGCGGAGGCCGACCGCCGCCACCGCGTCGACGTTGGTGGTCGCCAGCGTGCGGACCACGGCGCCGTCGGTGCGGCGGAGCGTCACGGTGCGCGGTGTGTCGATCGAGGAGTGATCGTCCGTGAAGTAGCTCCCCGTCGGGTCGACGCTGACCCGGTGGACGCCCGGCTCGGGCGTCAGGTCGCTCCACCCGGTCCCGTCGAGGCGAACCCGGTAGAGGTGGGTGTCGAGACCGGAGTTCGGGTAGCCGACCAGGTAGACCCAACCGGTCGCCTCGTCGACGTGCACCACGTCCCCGGTCGCCCACTCCGCGCTCGTGAGCTGACGGGGGTCGCCGCCGGCGACGTCGTAGAGATAGAGCTGGCGAAATCCCGAGCGCTCCGAGCTGAGCAGGAAGCGCGCTCCTCCGTCCAGCAGCCGGAAGTTGTGCGGCGGATCGAGGTAGGCCGGATCCTCGTCAATCGCGAGCGTCCGGGACAGACCCGAGGCGAGCTCGACCAGCCGGACTTCGAGTCGGCTCTCCCAGCGATCGAGCAAGTGATAGGCGAGCCCGCTCCCGTCGGGCAACCAGGTCAGCTCGCGGATGAAGGGCAGCGCGTCGCTGTTGGCGACGAATCGACGACTGGCGCCCGTCTCCACGTCGACGATCCAGAGCTCGATCGAAGGCGTCGGCGTGGTCGTGAACGGATAGCGCATCCGCTCGACCCGGGCGACCGGCTCGCGGCTGAAGAGGATCGGATACTCGGGCATCCCCTGCTGGTCGGCCTTGAGGAAGGCGATCCGCCGGCCGTCCGGCGACCAGCGATACCACGGGCCAGCGCCAAGGAAGCCGACCGTGTTGTCCTCCCCGGTGCCGGTCGTCAGCTGCCGCTCCTCACCGGTCTCGACGTCGAAGAGGAAGAGGTTGTCGTAGTCGCGGACGAAGGCGTACCGCCGGTAGTCGGGCGAGAAGATACCGGGCTCGGTCGCGTCGAAGTTGAGGGGGCCGGTTCGCTCCGGCACCCGGAGCCGGCGGAGCGTGTGATCCGTGAGCCGATAGAGCCATTGGGCCCCATCCGCCGTGAACCGGAACGCCTCCCCGCCCGGCTCGAAGGCGAGATCGGCGAAGGGGAGCCTCGCGTCGCCCCCTCCGGTCTCGCGCCGGTACGCCTCGGCGATCCGAGCGACGGTGCGGCCGTCGAACAACGGGCGGCGTCGCTCGGTGCGCGGGTCGACCCGAGAGAGCGAGCGGGCGCCCGTCACGCTGTCGACGGCGATCTCGAGGTACCCGGGCCTGCCCGGCAGCCAACGAAGCCTCGTCGTTCCCGTGGTTCGGCTCAGCTGCCCGCTCAGCATCGCGCCGAAGAGCTCGACACCGCGCGGCTGCGCGGCGCCGGGCGAGGCGACGAAGGTGCCGATGACGAAGAGCGCGCCCAGCGGGCGCACGATCTGTTCGATCATGGTGGCCTCAACGCGGAAGGCGTGGGTCCGGGGGAAGGACGGGGAGCAGAGCCCTCGACGGCCGCTCGGCATCGTGCCAGATCGTCTGCCTGGCGGTCGTCCAGGTGGTGTCCGTGGCCACGGGCAGGCCGGTGTTGCGATTGGCGTCGATGAACGGGAAGGCGCTGCTCGAGACCTGGAGCCGGATGCGATGCCCCGGCAGGAAGCGATGGCCGATGTCGTAGAGCTCGATGGAATAGCGCTCGACCGATCCCGGAACCAGGGGCACCTGTCGCTCGTAGCCTTCGCGATACCGGGCCCGCTTGACCCCCACGGCGGCCGGACCGAGCAGCACCGAGCGGCCGTCCGGATACACGTCGAGGAGCTTGGCGGTGAAGTCCGTGTCGCGCGCGTCGGTCGAGGCGTGGAGCTCGACGAAGACCCGCCCGACCACGTCGATCGGGGCCGTCAGGGGCTCGGAGGAGTAGACCAGCACGTCCGGCCGGCTCTCGACCGCCTGGTGGTCGACCGCGACGTCCATCGAGGGCACCGGATTGGTCGGGTCGTAGGTGAAGGTGTCGGGCGGCTCGCGCCGCGGCGCCGACCACGCGAGTCTTCCGCCACCACGCGTGCCGTTCGCCGGTCCGTCACTCCGGAGATAGAGGGAGCGCTGCCCGACCTCCGGCAGCGGGTAGCGGTCCGCCTCGATCCAGCGGTTCGCGCCGGTCACGAAGACCCGCACTCGGGGCCGCTCGAACCGCGGTCCACCGGGTCGCAAGCAGGACTCGAAAAAGGCGATCCGCTCCCCCTGGATGTCGATGATCGCGTCCTTCCCGACCTCGAACGCGCCGACCCGCTCGGCACCGCCGAGATAGGTCATCGCGTGGGTCCAGGGCCCGATGATCAGGTGGGTCCGATCGGCCAGGGTGCCGCGGCGCTCGATCAGGTCCCAGTAATAGAGCGCGCCGATCTGATCGCCGTCGAACCACCCGGTGACGGTGAGCGAGGGCACGTCGATCCTGGCCATGTCGCGATCGGTGAGCTGGATCCGGCGCCAGTAGTCGTCGAGCGTGTCGTGCCGGAGGAAGGCGCGGTAGAGCGGCATCCTCCGACCGAAGGCGTCGTCAGCCGTGAGCAGCGGACTGTGGGTCGCGATCCGCCGCCAGTCGACGTAGGCGTTCTGGGCGCCCTGCGAGACCCGCCCCGAGACGTCGTTGAGCCAGGGCAGCGCCCACTCGGCGCGGAAGGCCCCACCGAGGTAGGGCACCTCGTCGAAGATCCGGCCCGAGGGCGCGGTGGGCACCATGCAGGCCAGCGACGGCGGCCGTTCCCGCGCGGCAAGCCACTGCACCCCGGCGAGGTACGAGCCGCCATCCATCCCGACCAGGCCGCTCGACCACGGCTGCCGGGCGATCCACTCGATCGTGTCGAAGCCGTCCCGACCCTCCGGGAAGTAGAAGTCGAACTCGCCTTCGGAGTCGCCGCGCCCGCGGGTGTCCTGCACCATCACCGCGAAGCCCGCGCGCACGTACGCCGCCAGGCCGTAGCGGCGAAACTGCGGCGTCTTGATGTAGGGAGTGCGAAGCACGATGGTCGGGTGCCGACCGGTCGAGTCCGGGAGCCAGAGATCGGCCGAGAGGCGGACCCCGTCGCGCATCGGGACCCAGACGCCAAAGCGCTGGACGCCCACGACCAGCGTGTCGCGTCCCTCCTGACCCGCCGCCGACCCCGACAGGCCGAGGCTGAGGAGCGCCGCGGCCGCGACTCGCCGGGGAAGCGTGCGCCGGTGTCGTGCTATCGAATCCCGCAAAATGGGAACCAATCCCGTAATTTGACCATCTATCATAGGGCGTCCGAAATCGCGGTGCAACCGGTCCGCCGAAGCCGCCCGGGCGGACACCGCGGGAAGGTCTTGCCGGGCGGGGAGACGGCTCTCACCTTCTCCGCATGCGCATCCTGCCGATCGTCCCGTTCCTGGTCGCCGCGACCGCCCTGGCCGCCCAACCCGGCCCGAGCGGCGGGGCCGCGGGCTTCGAGGTCCACGAAGCGACCATCGCCGACCTCCACGCGGCGCTGCGTGACGGCCGCGCCAGCTGCCGCGACATCGTCCAGGCCTACCTCGCCCGGATTCAGGCCTACGACAAGAATGGTCCCGCGCTCAACGCGCTGGTGACGCGGAACCCCGCCGCGCTCGCCGTGGCGGACTCCCTCGATCGCCGCTTCCGGGCCGCCGGTCCGGTCGGCCCGCTCCACTGCGTGCCGATGATCGTCAAGGAGAACATGGAGACCGTCGAGCTGCCGACCACCGCCGGATCGCTTGCGCTCGAGGGCTTCGTGTCGGAGTGGGACGCCTTCCAGGTGGCCCGGCTCAAGGCCGCCGGGGCGATCGTGCTGGCCAAGTCGAACATGGCCGAGTGGGCCTTCAGCCCCTACGAGACCGTGAGCTCGATCCTGCCGGGCTACGCGAAGAACCCCTACGCCCTCGATCGGGTCACCGCCGGATCGAGTGGCGGCACCGCGGCCGCTGTCGCCGCCAGTCTCGGCGCGGCGGGCCTGGGAACCGATACCGGCAACAGCATTCGGGGGCCCTCGTCGCATCAGGCCCTGGTGGGCATCCGCTCGACCATGGGACTCACCAGTCGGGCCGGGATCGTCCCGCTCAGCCTCGCGGCGGACATTGCCGGGCCGATGGCGCGGACCGTGGAAGACGCGGTCGCCGTGTTCCAGGTGGTGGTCGGCGAAGACCCGGCCGATCCGGTCACCGCCGAGAGCCGGAACCACCCCCTCCCTCGCTATCGGGAGTCGCTCCGCGCCGACGGGCTCCGGGGCGCCAGGATCGGCGTGCTCACCCAGGCCTACCTCACCGCCACGACCGATCCGGAGATCCTCCAGGTGTTCGCGCGGTCGCTCGACGAGCTCCGCGCGGCGGGCGCCACGGTGCTCGACTCGATGGTGATCGACAGCCTGACCGCCTGGCGGCGCGCGCAGTCGGGCGCCTGCTTCCCGTTCAAGCGGGATCTCGAAGCCTGGTTCGCCCGACACCACGGCCGCACGCCGGTGTCGACGCTCGAGCAGGTGATCGCCTCCCGCCGTTTCCACCCTTCGGTCGAAGCCCGGCTCCGCGCGGCGGCCGAGGCCGAGCCCGTGACGGACGAGAGTCCCGGCTGTCGGAGCCGCGACGCCTTCCGCGCCAGGCTCCGGAGCGCGGTGCTCGAGCTGATGGCCGAGCACCGCCTCGACGCGCTGGTCTATCCGACGTGGAGCAACCCGCCGCGTCTGATCGGCGACCTCAACACCCCGCACGGCGACAACAACCAGCTCTTCTCGCCGAGCACGGGGTTTCCGGCCATCACGGTGCCGATGGGA
>JBFXAS010000104.1:0-16031 GCA_050184075.1 Gemmatimonadales bacterium | reverse complement strand
TGGCTCGAGACCACTCGCTCGAGCTGCGCGATGGCGCGCCGGAGCCGCCTGGCCCAGAGCCAGGTGATTGTGGCGTGGACCTCCGAGAGGGCGAGCAGGAGCAGGCCCTTGAACCAGAGCGTCTGCCACCAGGTCGGCCGCACCGTGAAGACCAGTCGTGCCGGGGTTCCGAGCGGTCCGTCGCGACCGACCGCGGCGGCCACTTCCAGCACGTAGCTTCCCGCCTCCAGCCGGGCGAACTGGACCGTCCGCTCCGTGACCGGCTCGGACCACGTGGTGTCGACGCCCTCGAGGCGATGGCGGAAGAGGATCGCTTCGGGATTGCGGAAGCTTGGCGCGGTGTAGCGGACCCGGAGCAGGCCGTGCGCCGCGGCGAACACCGCGCCGTCGAGCCCGAGCGTGTCGGTGCCCACGGTCGCGGTCTCGATCCGCACCGCCGGCGGGGACAGCGGGCTCCAGCTCTCCTCGCCGGCATAGCGGGTCACGCCGCTCCCGGTGCCGAACCACAGCACGCCATCCCGGTCTTCGATCGACGCCGAGGCGTTGCCCTCGAGATCGAAGAGACCGTCGCCGGTGCCGAAGTGGCGGATCGTGCCCGCCTCGAGTCGGTCGAGGCCGTGGTTGGTGAAGAGCCAGACCCGACCCCGCCGGTCGGGCAGCACCTGCCAGACGTGATCGTTCACGAGCCCGCTGGCGGTGGTGAACTGGTGCAGCGTACCGTCGCGCGCGATCTGGAACACGCCGTCGCCGTTGGTGCCGACCCAGACGGAGCCGGCGCTGTCCCGGGCGATCGCCCAGATCGACTGATCGGTCAGCCCGTTGGCTTGCGACAACGTCTCGACGAAGGCCCCATCCCGGACCATGATGCCGCCGCCGCGGCGCCCGACCAGCAGGCGACCCCTGGCGTCGAACGCCAGCGCGGTGACGAATCCGGTCTGCTCTCCGTCGGGCAGCGGCTCGATCCGCCCGCCGTCCCAGCGGGCGAGGCCAGCGGCGGTGCCGACCCAGACCCCTCCGCGGGCATCGGGCAGCAGGGCCACGACGAAGTCGTCGGGCAGACCATCCGCCACTTGGTAGACCCGCTTGACCCCGCCGGCGTACCAGACCAGGCCCTCGCGGGTGGCGATCAGCATCCCGCCGCCAGGCGCCGGGGCGAGGTCGTACACCCAGTCGTGAGGAGCGCCGTCGAAGTCGATCGTCCGGAAGCCCGATCCCTCCCGGATCGCAAGGCCGCCCCGGGTGCCCGCCCAGAGCCGCCCGTCCTGATCCTCGGCCAGCGCACGCACGAAGGGGTTCGGAAGACCTTCGCGCGTGGTGAAGTGGGAGAATGGCCCCGGGGTCAGCTTCGCCAGCCCCGACTCGGTGCCGAACCAGACGCTGCCCTCGCGATCGACCAGGACCCCGTTCAGGTTGTCGTCGACGAGCCCGGCATCCATGGTGAAGACGGACGCCGTATCGCCGCGGTAGCGGATCGCGCCGCTCCGCGTCGCGATCCAGAGTTGTCCGACGAGGTCGATGGCCGCGCCCGTCGGTGCGCCCGTCTCCGCATCGGGGGCGGGGAGGGTGCGGACCGTTCCGCGGTGCAGCCGATAGATGGCGTCCGTCGTGCCGACCACCAGGCCCGCCGGCGTCGGCAACAGCACCGAGATCGGCGCGCTGGCCAGCTCTGGAGCGTCGTCCACGACCCGCCAGCGTCCGTCGTCGAGCCGCGCGAGGCCGGTGCTGGTGCCCGCCCACACCCGACCCGAGTCGTCGATCGCGATTCTGGTCACGTGAGGTGAGGGCAACCCGTCGGCCATCGTGAACGCGCGGAGTCTCCCGTCCTTCGCGTGGGCGGCCCCGCCTTCGGTGGCGATCCAGAGGCCGCCCTGGCCGTCCCGCACCACCATGGTCACGTCCGCGCTCGGCAGACCTTCGGCTTCGCCGAGACACTGGAAGGAGGCGTCCTGGCGGTAGCAGACGCCGCCGCCATAGGTCCCCACGACCAGACGCCCGCGATCGTCCTCGGCGATCGCGGTCACCGCGTTCGAGGAGAGCCCCTCGCGTCGGGTGTGGGTCTGGAAGTCCGCCCCGTCGAACCGGGTCAGCCCGCCGTAGGTCCCAATCCAGAGGAACCCGGCCCGGTCTTGATAGAGGCTCAGAACCTGCGCCTGGGGCAGCCCCTCCCGGCCGGTGTAGTTGCGGAAGTTGAGGAGCTGGGCCTGGGCCACCCCGGCCAGACCGGTGAGCGCGAGGACGCACCCCGCTGCCCGCCGCATGATGCCGCGCGAATGGATTGGTCCGTGTGCCACTGCGCTCGCCCCTGTGCGGCGTCCCGGCCTCGGCGTGAGGCTCCGGGAACTCGACGCACTGAGTATCGGCAGGGCGGGCGCAAGGCTTTACGAAGGACTGAGTTCCCGCAGGGGATCAGGGGAAGATCCCGAGGTCGAGGTACGACTGGGCCACCGCGTCGATGGCGTTGACCATCGCCGCGGTCCGGAGGTCGATCCGGTCGGGTCCGAGCCGCTCCCGGGTGGCCCGGATCCGCGGGTAGGCCGAACAGATGGTGTCCTCGAGGCCCGAGTGCACCAACTCCTCCTCGTCCGCCCCCTCCGTCAGATCGGCCACCTGGTCCTTCGAGAAGCTGGCACCGGTGGCTTGCTCGATCCCCCGGAGGAGTCGCCGGTACGCAGTCTCCTCGTGACGCTTCTGCATTCGGCCGAAGCGGACGTGGGAGAGGTTCTTGAGCCATTCGAAGTAGGAGACGATCACGCCGCCGGCGTTGAGCCAGATGTCGGGCAGGAGCAGCGCGCCTCGCTCGGCGAGCACCGCCTCGGCTTCGGGCGTGGTCGGCCCGTTGGCGGCCTCCGCGATGATCCTGGCTTTGACCCGCGGGGCGTTCTCGTACGTGATCTGGTGCTCGAGCGCGGCGGGCACCAGGATGTCGCAGTCGAGCTCGAGCGCGGCCATCCGGTTCGGGAGGTCCTTGGCGCCCGGGAATCCCAGCAGCGACTTGGTCTCGCGGCGATGGACGATCACGGCCTCGAGGTCGAGACCGCGCTGGCTCTCGATCGCGCCCTCGTATTCCGCGAGCCCCACGATGATCGCGCCCGATTCCTGGAGGAACTTGGCGGCGTGGTAGCCCACGTTGCCGAGTCCCTGGACCACGACCCGCTTGCCCGAGAGGCCGGTGGAGAGTCCGAGCCGCTTCATGTCCCCCGCGACGTCGCAGGCCTCGCGAATGCCGTAGCACACCCCCAGCCCGGTCGCCTCGGTGCGGCCCCGTATCCCTCCCTGGGCGAGCGGCTTCGCCGTGACGCACGCCATCGCGTCGAGCTCGTTGCCGGTCAGGGTGGCATAGGTGTCGGCGATCCAGGCCATCTCCCGGGAGGTGGTGCCGAAGTCCGGCGCGGGCACGTCGATTCCGGGGCCGATGTATTTCTTGCGCACCAGCTCGTAGGTGTAGCGGCGGGTGATCCGCTCCAGCTCGGTGTCCGAGTAGTCGCGCCGGGCGATCTGGATCCCGCCCTTGGCGCCGCCGAAGGGGACCTCGACGATTGCACATTTGTAAGTCATCAGGGCCGCGAGGGCCATCACCTCGTCGTCGTTCACCAACGGGCTGAAGCGAATCCCGCCCTTGGTGGGTGACTTGTGCTGGCTGTGCTCGGCCCGCCAGGCGTGGATCACCTGGATCGAGCCGTCGTCGCGGCGGAGCGGGAAGCTCATGTAGTAGACGCTGTTGCAGGCCTTGATGTAGGCGAGCAGGGTGGGGTCGTGCGTGGTGTGTCCGGCGGCCCGATCGAACGCCGCGTTGACCTGCGAGAGGAATCCGCCGCCGCTCATGTCGTCCCCCGGTGAGAGTGCGTTCCCCCCGCCACCTTGGACGGGAGGCTGGCTCGTCGGGGTATCGGTCGCGCTCCGACCGCCTTGAGGCGGGGCTCAGCCCCCGCCGGCGGCCTCCAACACGCGCCGCGCCTGCCCCAGGTGCCGATGCTCGTGCGCCAGCAGCGAGGCGAACCAGGTCGCGAGGTTGAAGCGGAGCAGCCGCGACGCCACCGACGTCGCCTTGATTCGGCCGAGATGGAGACCGTCGGCCGAGCGTAGCAAGCCGTCGAGCCCGCGCTGGGTCTCGAAGAAGCGGTCCCGCGCCAGAAACGGGTCCAGCGCCGCCGGCGGCGCGAAGGCCGACGGTGTCGTCATCCGGCGCGTGTTGGTCGGGCCGAGCGCGCGCACCCACCAGCGACCGAAGAAACCGTAGCCGAACGGGCCATGCCCGACCACCGCTTCGCGCCGGCCCCGGGCGATCGCCGCGCCGATCGTCTCGAGGTAGGGCGCGTTGGTCATCGTCAGGTGCGCGAGCACCTCGGCCGCGGACCACGCGCCGGGCGCGGGGCGCCACCGGAGCCGGTCGCCGTCGAGCGAGTCGACCGCCTCGTGGAACTGGAGCGTGAGCCGCTCGAGATCGGCGAGCCAGGCCGTGAGCTGCGGGTCGGTGACGTCGGGCGCGAGGTCGGGCATCGGCGCAATCTCGATCTCGAGGTGCTCCCTCGCTGGTCAGGCTATCGTCGCGGGCGCCTCGGTTGGCGCGACCGTGGCGGCTCGGGCCTCGTGGAGCGCCGTCCGGTAGCGCGCGACGCTGGCGAGCTTGACCGCCTCGTAGCCCCGGATCACATCCGGCAGCCGGGCGATCGCGACCGCGCGCGCGTGGGTCTCGGCCGTGAGCTCCGCCAGCTCGGCTTCGATCGCCTCCCGGTACTCCCCGATCAGCTGGCGCTCCAGCCGCCGGATCGGATGGTAGCCGAACGGATCCAGCGCCGTTCCGCGGAGCCGGCGGCCGGCGCGGAGCACTCGGAAGACGTTGTCGAACCAACGTCCGAACCGGAGCTTTCGTTTCAGCCCGAGCGATCGGAGGAGCGGCGGGTGCAGGTGATAGCTCCGCTTCGACCCGTGCTCGGCGGCCATCGTCCGCCGGACCTCGGGGTCGAGGGCCAGCCGGGCCACCTCGTACTCGTCCTTGTACGCCATCAGCTTGTAGAGGTAGCGAGCGACCGCCTCGGCGAGCTCCTCGCGTCCGGTCACCTCGCGCTCGCGGGCGTGGACCCGCGCGACCAGCTCGACGTAGCGCTCGGCGTAGCCCTCGCTCTGATAGGCGATCAGGTCGGGCACCCGGATCTCGAGCAGTCGGCGCAGCTCGCCGCTCGCGCCAGTCGTGTCGATCAACCGCTGCGCGTCGGCCGGGAGGGACGAGGGTGCCGCGGCCGTGGCGGTCGGGGCGCAGGGCCGCAGCCAGTCCGGATCGAGCGCCGTCTTTCGGCCGGCGCGGAACGCGGCGACGTTGGCTTCCACCGCGGCACCGTTCAGGGCGATCGCGGCCTCGATGCTCTCGGCAGCGAGCGGGATCACTCCGAGCTGCCAGGCGGCGCCGACCAGGATCAGGTTGGCCGGCAGGTGGGAGCCGAAGAGCGTCTCGGCGATGCCCTCCGCGTCGAGATAGAGCCGCCGCCCCGGATCGGTCACGCCGGCGATCCGTCGCTCCAGGACCGCCTCCTCGGGGAACGAGACGCTCGGGTTCCGCACCATCAGGCCGGTGGGCACGTGACTCGACGAGATCACCGCGGCCGTGCGGTCCGGCCGGGCCCGACTCAGGTTCCGGACGTCGTTCGCGGCCAACAGGTCGAAGCCGAGATAGACGTCGGCCTCACCGACCCCGATCTTGTTGGAGACCTCGACCGGCTCCTCGAAGATCCGGCAGTGCGAGACGACCGCGCCGCCCTTCTGACTCAAGCCCGTCTGATCGAGCGAGCGAACCGACTTGCCCTCGATCATCGCCGCCATCGCCAGGATCTGATTGACCGTCACCACGCCGGTGCCGCCGATGCCGGTGGCGTAGAGGTTGGCGCTCCGCGGCCTCGGGGCCTCGGGTGCCGGCAGCTCCCCGAGCGCCGCGAGTCTCGGATCGTGGGCGGCGCGTGGCTCGGTGTGGGGACGGCCGTGCGCCGGCACCGTCATGAAGGCAGGGCAATCGCCTTCGAGGCAGGAGTAGTCGGTGTTGCAGGACGACTGGTGGATCCGGGTCTTCCGCCCGAACTCGGTCTCCACCGGTTGGACACTCAGGCAGTTCGACTTGACCCCGCAGTCGCCGCAGCCCTCGCAGATCCGCTCGTTGATCACCACCCGGAGCGGTCGCTCGGGCGCGAGGCCACGCTTGCGCAGCCTCCGGAGATCGGCGGCGCAATGCTGATCGTAGATCAGCGCCGTCACCCCTTTGGTATCCCTGAGGGCCCGTTGGGCCTCGTCGAGCCGGGTCCGGGGCCAGACCTCCACCCCCGGCGGCAGCGACTGCCGCCAATAGCGGGCGGGCTCCTCCGCCACGACGATGGTCCGGGCCACGCCTTCGGCGGCCAGCACCCGGGTCAGCTCGGGGATCGGCACGGCGCCGTCCGCGTGCTGCCCACCGGTCATCGCGACGGCGCCGTTGTAGAGAATCTTATAGGTGAGGTCGACCTTCGCGGCCACCGCCTGGCGGATGGCGAGCGAGCCCGAGTGGAAGTAGGTCCCGTCGCCGAGGTTCTGGAAGAGGTGCGGGGTCTCGGTGAAGGGCGCCGCTCCGGTCCACTGCGCGCCCTCGCCGCCCATCTGGGTGAAGCCCGAGCCGCCCCGCTCCATCATCGCGGCCATGCCGTGACACCCGATGCCCACCGCCGCGATGGAGCCCTCCGGCACGACCGTCGAGCGGTTGTGGGGGCACCCCGAGCAGAAGTAAGCGAGCCGGAGCCCCTCCGGCCCGAGCGGCGCCACCTCCGGCGGCAGCGACGGCGCGAGCCGGGCCAGTCGGCCTTCGATGTCGGAGACCAGGCCGGCGAGGCGACTCGCCAGGATCGGCGCCACCGAGTCGCTCTCCAGCTCGGAGTGGGCAGGCACGAGCGGGCAGCCCCGCTCGTCGTGCGTCCCGACCACCCGCGGCCGCTCCGGCTCGTTGTAGAGCGCGTCGCGCACGAAAAGCTCGAGGAAGGGGCGCTTCTCCTCGACCACCAGGATCTCGTCGAGCCCGCGCGCGAACTCGCGCACGATTCCCGGCTCGAGCGGATGGATCATCCCGATCTTGAGCAGCCGGATACCCGCGGCCTCGAGCTCCCGCTCGTCGAAGCCGAGTCGCTGGAACGCCTCCCGGACGTCGAGATAGGTCTTGCCGGCGGCCATCACGCCGAGCCGGGCGCCCGGCGAGCGGACGGTGATCCGATTGAGGCCGTTCGCCGCGGCGAAACGGCGCGCCGCCTCGAGCCGTCCCTCGAACTGCTCCTGCTCCATCGCGAGGTTGTACGGCGCGAACAAGAGGTGCGACTGTCGCGCCTGCCAGGGCGCGCCGCGGTGCTCGAAGTCCGGGCGCCGGATCGTGACCCGATCGGGCGCGACCTCCGCTGTCGAGAACTCGTCCGCGACGTTGGTCACCATCTTGAAGCCGACCCAGAGTCCGCTGTAGCGCGAGAGGGCGAAGCCCAGGAGCCCCAGGTCGAGGACGTCCTGGACGTCGGCGGGGTAGAGCACCGGCATGCCGGCGTCGTAGAGCGCGTACTCGGACGCCGAAGGGATGGTCGACGACTTCGACGCCGGATCGTCGCCGGCGACCGCCAGCACCCCGCCGTGCCGGCCGACGCCGGTCAGGTTGGCGTGCTTGAAGGCGTCACCCGAGCGGTCCACCCCCGGTCCCTTCCCGTACCAGATGCCGAGCACGCCGTCGTGCTTCGGCTTGGGGAAGGTGTTGGCGAGCTGCGCGCCGAAGACGGCGGTGGCGCCGAGATCCTCGTTCACCGCGGGGAGGAAGCGGATCTGATGCGCCTCGAGCAGCGGGCGCGCCGCCTGGAGCTGGAAGTCGTAGCCGCCGAGGGGCGAGCCGCGATAGCCGGAGATCAGCGTCGCGGTGTCGAGGCCGGCGCGCCGGTCGGCCCGGTGCTGGTCCATCGGCAGACGCACCAGCGCCTGCACCCCGGACAGCGCGATCGTTCCTCGCTCCAGCGTATAGCGGTCGGCGAGCGTGCGGGTGGCCACTCTCAAGACTACCGGGCGGACTCGTCTTTGGCCAAGGCCTTGAGGGCCTGCTTGTCGACCTTGCCGACCGGCAGCATCGGGAAGCCGTCCACCAGGGTGAGTCGCTTCGGGACCTTGTAGTTGGCCAGCTGCTCGCGGCAGTGCCGGAGCAGGGCGTCCGACTCGATCGCGCGCCCCGGGTAAAGCAGCACGAACGCGTGGCCGACCTCCGCGTAGAGCGGGTCGGACACCCCGATCACGGCGGCGCCGGCCACGTCCGGATGGCTCTCGAGCACCTGCTCGATCTCCCGCGGGTAGACGTTGTAGCCGCCGGACTTGAACATCTCCTTGAGCCGGCCGATCAGCCGGTAAGCGCCATCCGATCGCTCGACCGCCAGGTCGCCGGTGCGGAGCCAGCCGTCCTTGGTGAAGAGCTCCTCCGTCTCCGCCGGCCGGCGCCAGTACCCGACGGTGACGAAGCCGCCCTTGACCTGGATCTCGCCCGGGTCGCCCGGCGCGACCGACTGCCCGTCGGGCGTGGCGATCCGCACCTGATACTCCGGCACCGGCCACCCCACCGAGCTCGCCAACACGTCGGTGGCCGTCGCGTCGAAGGTGAAGGTCACCGAGCCGACGGTCTCGGTCATGCCGTACGCGTTGGCCAGCGAGGGGCACTTGGCCCGGAGCGCCTCGATTAGGTCGATCGGCGCGGCCGCGCCCTCCCAGATGATCAGCTGCACGCTCGAGAAATCGGTGCGCTCCCAGTCGGGATGGGCCACGACCAGCTGGAGCGCGGTGGGGATGTGGCCGAACAGGGTGACCCGCTCGTCCTCGACCGCCCTGAGCATCTGGCCGGGGTCGAACTCTTCCTGGAAAATCAACGTGCCGCCGGCCACCAGGGTATCCGCCGTGATGTCGCCGACGCAGCCGATGTGATTGACCGGCAGGTTGTTGATCATTCGGAGCGGCTCGACCGGCCAGATCGCCCGCTGGACCCGGGCCACGTGCACCAGCCCCTGATGGGTGATCATCGCACCCTTGGGGCGCCCCGTCGTGCCGCTGGTGTAGACGATCAGGCAGACGGCGGACGGGTCGACCACGTTGCGGGCGTCGACCAGCTGCTCCTCCGAGACCCGCCGCCCCGCGGCGATGAAGGAGGCCAGGTCCGCGTCCGACTCCTCCGGCCTGGCGTCGAGCAGCACCACGCGCTTCACCGACGGGCAGGTGGCGGCCAGCGTGGCGAGATCGGCGCGGAAGTCGCGATCCCTGATCGCCCCGCGCGCGAAGATCAGCCGCGGCTCGGCGTCCCGCACGGCGTACTCCAGCTCCCGGAGCTGATAGCGCGGATTCAAGCCCAGCCAGATCGCCCCGATGGAGGCCGTGGCGAGGAAGGTGACGTAGAAGTCGGGGCTCGGCGGCGCGAGCGTGGCCACCCGGTCGCCGACGCCGATGCCGGCCGCGAGCAGGGCCCGCGCCACCTCGTCGACCCGATCCGCCAGCTCGGCATAGCGCCAACGCGAGCCCCCGAAGACGACCGCTTCCCGCATCGGCGCGTTCAGCGCCCAATGCCGCGGATAGTCCGAGAGCCGGCCGAGCTTGGCCGGTCGCTCGGGCTCGGCGATGGGACGGTGCGGCGGCGAGAAGGGCTTCGAAGACACTGGCGTCGGCTCTCTGGCAAAGGGGGCGGAAACCGAAAACATGCCCCGCTCGGGGCCGCGGCGCCACCCGCGAGCCGCCACTATGATTGAGCCTCACCGGATCCTCTGGGAACCATGACCAAGCGCTTCGCGACGGCCCTCGTCGCGCTCACCCTCGGCGGCCTGCTCCTGGCCGCGCGGAGCCCGCGTGCCGCGCCGCAGGAGCCCGCCTTCGTGCCGCTCGATCCCGAGCAATTCGCGGCCGGCGGCACCCTGGTCAACGCCTGGGCCGACGTCGACCGGGACCAGCGGCTCGATCTCTTCGTCGGCTTCAACGGCGCGCCCAACCGGCTCTATCGAAACGAGGGCGGCCGCTTCGTCGAAGTCGGCGAGCGGTGGGGCATCGCCGATCCGCGCCCGACCCGCGCGGCCGCCTGGGGCGACTTCGACGCCGACGGCGATCCCGATCTGCTGGTCGGCTTCGCGCCGGGGGCCGGGCCCGTGCTCCGCCTCTATCGGAACGAGGGCTCCCGCTTCGCCGATCGCTCGGAGCTGCTGGGCCCGCCCCTCGACGGCGCGGCCGTGCGCCAACCCGTCTGGGTCGACTTCGATGGTGACGGCGACCTCGATCTCTTCGTCGCCTTCCGCGACCGACCCAACGCGCTCTTCGAGCAGACCCCGGCGGGGTTTCGCGAGATCGCAGGTTCGGTGGGCCTCGACGACCCCCGCAAGAGCGTCGGCGCGGTGTGGCTCGACGCCGATCAGGACGGCGATCTCGACCTCGCCCTCGCCAACATGGACGGCGACCGGAATGCCCTCTGGCGGAACGACGGCGATCGCTTCGTCGACGTTGCCGACCCGGTGATTGCCTGGGCGGGCCGGGGCGACGATCCCGCGCACGGGACCGTTCGATTCTGCGCGGCGGACGTGAACGCGGACGGCCGGCTCGATCTCTTCGCCGCCAACTATGGCCCGAATGGCCTGCTCCTGGCCCGGCCCGGCGGATTCGAGGATCGCTCCGGCGACTGGGGGATCGCGATCGACGGACGCTACGACAGCTGCGCCTTCGCCGACTTCGACCACGACGGCCGGCTCGACCTCTTCGTCAACGGCACGGTCACTGGCGGGGTGAGCTATCGCGAGTACCTCTTCCGCCAGGCCGGCGGCGCCATGAGCGACGTGACGCCGCCGGTGCTGCTCGGCCTCCATGCCGATCACGGCGTGCAATGGGTGGACGTCGACCAGGACGGCGATCTCGACCTGAGCCTGACCGGCGTGCGGCCCGACGGCACCCACGGGATCCTGCTCAATCAGCTGGCCCCGGCGACCGCGCGCCGCTCGCTCTTCCTTCGGATCACGGACGCCCGGGGCCGGGCCACCCGGGCTGGCGCCGAGGTCCGGGTCTATCGGGCCGGAGGTGGAGCCCTCCTGGCCACGGGGCTGGTCGACGCGGGCTCGGGCTACGACAGCCAAAGCGACCTCCCGGTTCACTTCGGTCTGCCGGGCATGGACCCGGTGGACGTGGCGGTGATCTATCCTCGTCGAGGCCGGCGCGACCCGGTCTGGCTCCGGGGGCTTGCGCCGGGATCGGTCATCAGGCTCCGGATCCCCGACTAGGGCGGGGGCGTTGACAGTTCGTCTCTCTCCCCTAATGTTATAAGGGTAAGGACACCAGGGGTGAGGTGGTCGATGGCCAGCGCCGACTTCGAGCTGCTCCGCGGAACTCTGGACCTCCTCGTGCTCCGGGCGGTGAGCCACGGACCCCAGCACGGCTTCGGGGTCACCCAGTGGATCCGTGAGGTCACCCACGACCAGCTCCGGATCGAGGACGGGGCGATGTACACCTCCCTCCACCGCCTCGAGAAGCGCGGCCTGATCACCGGCGAGTGGGGCGTGAGCGAGAACAACCGCCGGGCCCGCTTCTACACCCTCACGGCCGCGGGCAAGAAGGCGCTCCGCGAGGATGCCGCCCAATGGACCGCGTACGCCGTGGCCGTTTTTCGGGTGCTCAAGACCAACGACGAGGCGATCGCCCTGCTGGAGGGCGTCTGATGGCCGGCGGGCGCTTTCGGCGGGCCTTCCGGCTCGCCGCCCGGCCACCCAGCGTCGGACAGGACGTCGACGACGAGATCGCGATCCACCTCGAGCAGCTGACCGACTGGCTGATCGAGCGGGGTTGGGCGCCCGAGGCGGCGCGGGACGAGGCGCGGCGCCGCTTCGGCGATCTCGATCGCTTCCGGCGCGAGCTTCGCGTCATCGACGGCACGGTGCGGCGCCGTCAGGCCCTGGGTGACTGGCTCTCGGGCTGGCTCCAGGACCTCCGTTACGCGGTGCGGGGCCTCCGGCGCTCGCCGGCGTACGCCGCAGTCGTGGTGGGGACGTTGGGCGTGGCCCTCGGCGCCAACGCTACGATGTTCGGCGTGGTCGATCGGCTGCTGCTCCGGCCGCCGCCGGGCATTGGCCATCCCGATGAGGTCCGGCGGATCACCGTCGCGCGCTTCGACCGTGATCTGAACGGCGTCGGCGAGGCCTGGGACGCGATCTCCTATCCTTCCTTCGCCGGCCTCCGGGACGGTAGCGGCGAGGCCTTCGCCGGGGTCGCCGCCCGAATGGGCGGCACGGTCTCGGTCGGCCTGGGGAGCGAGGCGCGGCAGGGGCGCGCGGTGTTCGCGAGCGGGCAGTATTTCGGCATGCTCGAGGTTCGCCCCGCGCTCGGCCGGCTCTTCGACGAGGTTGACGACGCGCTCCCGGCCGGCCGGCCGGTTGTGGTGCTCGCGCACACGTTCTGGTCCACCGCCTACGGCGGTGATTCGAGCCTCGTCGGCCGGAGCCTGCTTCTGAGCGGGGTGCCCTTCGAGGTGATCGGAGTGGCACCGCGAGGCTTCAACGGCGTCAACCCCGACCCGATCGATCTTTGGGTGCCGCTGTCGACCGCCGCGCGGTTGTTCTACTCCAACGACGACTGGCGGACCAACACTGGTCACCAGTTCCTGAACGCGATCGTCCGCCTCCGTCCGGGGCGCGGCGAAGTCGAGGCGATGGACGGCGCGCGCCGCGGTTACCAGCAGGCCAACGCCGGCGCCGGCGACTTCGAGGGCAAGGCCGAGCCCCGGTTCACCAGTCTGCTCGAGCGGGAGGACGCTGGTCCCGAGCGGGTGGCGGGGTGGCTCTACGGCGTCACCATCGTGGTGCTGCTGATCGCGGCCGCCAACATCGCCAACGTGGTGTTGGCGCGGGGGCTCGCGCGCCGCAACGAGACCGCCGTCCGTCAGGCGCTCGGCGTCTCCCGGGGCAGGCTGCTCCGCCAGCATCTGGTCGAGACGGTCGTGGTGCTGGCCCTGGGCCTGGTGCTGGGCTTGTTGGTGACGCAGTGGGGTGGGGTGGCCGTGAGACGGCTGCTGTTGGCCCGGACGGCGTGGGATTCTTCGCCCGTCAACGTCCGGGTGCTCTTGGTCACGGCGGGCGCCGCGATCGTGGCCGCCTTCCTGGCGAGTCTCTGGCCGCTGCTCCGGAGCGCCAGAGTCGACGTGGTGCGCACGCTCCACGGCGCCGGGCGGAGCACCGGCGGCCCGGGCCCCGGCGTGCGCGGCGGCCTGCTCCTGGTGCAGACCACGCTCTGCACCGCCCTGATCGTGTTGGCCGGGCTCTTCCTCCGCAGCATGGACGCGATTCGCTCGCTCGACCTCGGGATCGATCCGCGAGGCGTCGCGCTGGTGTCGGTCGATCTCCAGGGGCTCGGGGCGACCCAGGACGAGATCGCCACGTTCTTTCAGCGCGCGGCCGAGCGGGTGCGCGCGCTGCCCGGCGTAGCGGCGGCGGGGCTCTCCTTCGGCGCGCCCTTCCTGGGCAACCAGGGCAGTGGGATCCGGGTGCCGGGCCGGGACTCGATTCCACGGCTTCCCGGCGGCGGTCCGTACTTCTTCCCGGTCTCTCCGGGCGCGATCGAGGCGTTCGGCATTCGCGTGGTCGACGGCCGGCCGTTCGACGACGGCGATCGGGCGGGGACGCCGCCCGTGACCCTGGTGTCCGAGACGATGGCGCGGACGCTCTGGCCCGGCGAGCGGGCGATCGGCAAGTGCTTCTACGTGCGGCCGGACGAGACCAGCTGCCTGGAGATCGTCGGCGTGGTGTCGGATCTCCATCGACAGGGTCTCGACGAGGCCGCCTTCATGCTCTACTTCCGGGTGCTGGAGCAGCTGCCCGAGCGGATTCCCGCGCGCCACCTGGTGGTGCGCACCGATCGGGAGGCCGAGGGCATCGAGCGATCGATCCGGCAGGCGTTGGCGGAGAGCCGCGCCGAGCTGCCCTTCGTTCGAATCGCCTGGTACTCTGACATCCTGAGCGCCCACGCGCGGCCCTGGAGCCTCGGGGCTACGCTCTTCTCGATCTTCGGCGGGCTGAGTCTGGTGATCGCGGGGATTGGGCTCTACGGGGTGATCGCGTTCGCGGTGACCCAGCGGACCCGTGAGCTCGGGCTCCGCGCGGCGCTGGGCGCTTCTCCCCGCCGGCTCCTGCGCGGCGTCGTGCTTCGCGGCGTCGGTCTCGCTTCGTTGGGGATCGCCCTCGGTCTGGGCGTGGCCCTCGCGGCCGGCTCCCGGATGCAGGCGCTGCTCTTCCATACCGACGCGCGCGAGCCGGTCGTGCTCGGGGCGGCCGTGGTGGTGGTGGTGGTAGTGAGCGCGCTGGCCACCTGGATCCCGGCGCGGCGCGCGGCCCGGGTCGATCCGATGGCAGTGCTGCGGGTCGAATAGGGCCCGCCCTCCCGATTGCCCCTCCCGCGGCGCGGCGCTACCCTCTCCGAGTCCAAGCGCGGCAGAACGGCCGCCGGGCGCGATCCTCTGCCCGGTGGTATCTTCACGCCCCCAGCCATCTTCACCCGAGCCATCCGACGTCATGCCAGACTCGTTCGTATCCGCGAATCAAGACCGCCTGCTTCGAGAGCTGACCGAGTTCCTGTCGATCCCGAGCGTGAGCACCCTGCCGGACCACGCGGGAGAATGTCGACGCGCCGCCGGCTGGGTGGGCAACCAGCTCCGCCATCTCGGCTGCCCGGTGGTCGAGCTGATCGAGGGCGACGGGCACCCGGTGGTCTGGGCCGAAGGGCCGCACGTCGAGGGCGCGCCGACCTTGCTCATCTACGGCCACTACGACGTGCAGCCGGTCGATCCGCTGGCCGAATGGCACAGCCCGCCCTTCGAGCCCACCGTGCGCGACGGCAAGATCTACGCACGGGGCGCGGTCGACGACAAAGGCCAGGTCTTTTGTCTCCTCAAGGCCGTCGAAGCCACCCGCGGGCCGGACGGCAGGCCGCCGGTCAATCTCCGCTTCCTGATCGAGGGCGAGGAGGAGTCCGGCGGGCGGACGATCGATGCGCTGCTCGAGCGCGAGCCGGAGCGCGCCAAAGCCGACGCGATTCTGGTGTCCGACATGGCCTTCTACGATCGGGGCTGGCCGGCGGTCTACACGGCACTCCGGGGGCTCTGCTACGCGGAGATCCATCTCCGCACCGCGGAGCGGGACCTCCACTCCGGGAGCTACGGCGGCGTGGCGCCGAACGCGGTCGAGGCCCTGGCCCGTCTGCTCTCCGATCTCAAGGTGCGCTCCGGCCGGATCCGGATTCCCAAGCTCTACAAGGCGGTCGAGAAGCCCAGCAAGGCCGAGCTCAAGGCCTGGAAGGCGCTGCCCTTCGATCTCGATCGGTACCTGCGCGACGAGGTCACGGCCACGGGGCTCGCCGGCCTGGAGGAACACTCGGTGTTCGAGCGGACCTGGGCGCTCCCCACCTTCGAGATCCACGGGATCGGGGGCGGCTTCACGGCGCCGGGGGCGAAGACGGTCATCCCGGCCACCGCATACGCCAAGGTAAGTCTGCGACTGGTGCCGGGGCTCACCTTCGCCAAGACGGCGAAATGGCTGACTCGCGCGGTCAAGAAGCGGGCGCCCAGCTACGCGGAGGTCGAGGTCAAGATCCTCCACGGCGCGGATCCGGTACAGGTCGACGTCAACCATCCCTCGTTCGCCGCGCTGGACGACGCGTTCGAAGAGGTGGTGGGTCGGCGCACCGTGCCGATCCGCTCGGGCGGCTCCATTCCCGTGGTGCAGGCCCTCGCCGCAAGCGGCGCGCCGGTCCTGCTCACCGGTATCGGGCTGCCGGACGACGGACTCCACTCGCCCAACGAGAAGCTCGATCTCGACCAACTCTGGGCCGGGATCGAGGTCTACGGTCGTTTCTTCAGGAAGCTGGCTGGCGCCCGGAGCGAGGCCGCCTAGCAGGGTGCTGAAGAATGGGACATTTGTGATCGTTGGCCTCCCGGGCGCGGCGGTTCGGCCCGTGTTGGCGCGCTCGCGGGTGCGAGCGAGCGGGGCGGACGCACCGCGGAGGCGTTCACG
>JBFXAS010000103.1:0-16048 GCA_050184075.1 Gemmatimonadales bacterium | reverse complement strand
GCGAGCATTCTCGAGGACGATCCGGCCAACCGTCTGGCCGACCTGAACCCGGCCGACATTCAGAGCATCGAGGTGCTGAAGGGCGCCGCGGCCGCCGCGATCTACGGGTCGAAGGCCGCCTCCGGGGTGGTGGTGATCAAGACGATCCGCGGCCAGTCGGGCGCGCCGTCGGTCAACATCTCGCAGCGCTTCGGGACCTTCGATCTCTTCCGCGAGTACAAGCCGCACTGCTGGTCGAGCGTCGCGGAGGCGGTCGACGCCTACGGCTCGCTGGCCCAGAGCTACCTCTCGACCCACGGGCTCGATTGCTACACCCACTACGAGCAGGTCTGGGGTGACAACCGGGTCTCGTACGAGACCGTGGCCGACTTCAGCGGCGGCGACGACAACACCAAGTACTTCGTCTCGGGCACCTGGAAGCGCGACAACGCGATCGAGCCGGGCACCGGCTTCGGCCGCCAGGCGCTCCGGGTCAACCTCGATCAGAACCTCGGCACCAAGTTCCAGGTCTCGGTCAGCAGCGTCTTCAACCGGGCCCTGCACCAGCGCGGCTGGGGCAACAACTGCAACAACTTCGCCTGCTACGGCTACGCGCTGGCCTACACGCCCAGCTACGTGGACCTCCGGAAGCAGGCGGACGGCAGCTATATCAATCCGGCCACGGCGGCCGGCTCCGCGCCGAATTCCAATCCGCTCCAGACCGCGGAGCTGACCCGGAACGACGCCGAGACCTATCGCTTCACCGGCGGCGCGACCCTGACTTACAACGCGCACACCACCGATCGGTCGAGCCTTCGCCTGATCGGCACCGTCGGCGCCGACCTGTTCAACCAGAACGACGATCTCTTCAGCCCGAACGAGCTGTTCTACGAGCAGCAGAACACGCTCCCGGGCGCCTCGATCGAGAACCAGGGCCTCTCCCGGCTGATCAACTGGAACATCAACGGTGTGCATCAGATCCGCACCGGCGGGATGGCCTTCAACACCTCGGCGGGCGTGCAGTTCGAGTCGAATCGGCTCAAGACCAGCCGGATTCTGACCAACAACCTGCTGCCCGGTCAGCAGAACGTCGATCAGGGCACCAGCTTTACCGTGGCCGAGTTCCTGACCCGGGACCGGACGCTCGCGTTCTACGCCTCGGAAGAGATCCAGATGCTGAACGACCGCCTGCTGATTTCGGGCGGCGTCCGCGCCGAGCGGTCGAGCACCAACGGTGACGTGACCAAGTACTTCTTCTACCCGCGGGTGTCGGCGAAGTACAGCTTCAACGACATCCTCGGGGCGGGCAGCGACCTCAAGATCCGCGCCGCCTACGGCGAGCTGGGCAACCTGCCCCGCTTCGGCGACAAGTTCACCCTGCTCAACACCACGACCTACGGCGGCCAGATCGGCCTCGCGGTCGGCACCACGGCCGGTGACGAGTTCGTCGAGCCGGAGCGGGTCAAGGAAATCGAAGGCGGCATCGACTTCAATTTCTGGAACGGCCGGGCCAACATCGACCTGACGGCGTACCGGCGGCGGACCACCAACCTGCTGCTCAGCCGGACCCCGGCGCCGTCGACCGGCTTCACCAACCAGATCTTCAACGGTGGCCAGATCAGCAACAAGGGCTTCGAGGCCGTGCTCGGTATCACCCCGGTCCAGGCCCGGAACTTCAACTGGGTTTCGCAGACCAGCTTCACGATCCACCGCTCGAACGTCGACGAGCTCCCGGTGCCGCGTTTCCGTCCGGGCGGCTCCGGCTTCGGCGGCCTGGGCACCACGCTGATCGAGGAAGGGCAGTCGATCACGCGGCTCTTCGGTCCTCGATACTTCCGCCCGGGGCAGGACGCAGACTCCCTCAAGCCGGCCGCTTGTGCCGACCCCTCGATTCCCGATGGCGATTGCGTGATTCAGGCCACGGCGGGCGATACCGATCCTGACTTCCGGATGGGTTTTAACAACACGTTTACCTATAAGGCCGTGTCACTCAGCATCACTGTCGACTACCAGCAAGGCGGCACGATCAACAACCTCACTCAGTTCCTACTGGATGATGGCAAGACGACTGAGGACTATGGGTCAGCGGCGTTCGACCATCGGTTTGAGACGGCGTTCCTGAATGGGGCGATCACCGACGCGTATTTCGAAACGGCGACCTTCGTGAAGGTCCGCGAGATCTCGTTCAACTGGCTGCTTCCCAGGAGCTTCACCGAGGCGTTCGGGCTGGGGATCCGCGACGCGCGTCTCGGCATCACCGGCCGCGACCTGTTCTGGTACGCGCCCTACAGCGGTCTCGATCCCGAGGTGGCCAACTTCGGCGCCACGGCGATCCGGTCCAACGTCGACGTGGGGCCGTATCCGCCGAGCCGCAGCGTCTTCATCAATCTCGCGGTGGGGTTCTGACCTATGACCAAAATGACTAATCGAGGACTCGTGGCGGTCGCGGCCCTGCTCCTGGCGGGCTGCTCCACCGAATTCTTCGATCTTCCGAACACCAACGCCCCGACGCAGGACCAACTGACGGGCGCGCCGACGAAGTCGATTCTCGCCCGCGCGGCGGTCGGCGTCGCCGCGTCGTTCACCAACGACGTGATCGGCGAGATCACCCAGTTCAGCTACCTGGGGCGCGAAGGCTGGAATCTGCAGGGCAACGACCCGCGACTCACCGTCGAAATGGTTCGCGGCCCGCAGGACCCCGGTGGCCACTCCGCCGGCAGCTACAACGGCAAGTACCAGGCGCTGCGGTCGGTCAACACGTATCTCGAAGGCATCGACGCCGCGCCGGACATGACCGACGCCGAGAAGGCCGCCTCGAAGGGCTTTGCCAAGACGCTCAAGGCGATCATCCTTCACCGCCTGATCGTTCGCAACAACCAGCTCGGCACCGCGGTCGACGTCGAGGCCGGACTGGACGCGCCGCCCGCGCCCTTCCTGCCGCGGGACCAGGTCTACACCAGGATCGCGGCGTTGCTCGACGAGGCCAACACCGACCTGGGCTCGGGTGGCGCGGCGTTCCCCTTCACCGTGCCCCCGGGCTACGCCGGGTTCGACACGCCGAGCACCTTCCGGCAGTTCAACCGGGCCTACATGGCCAAGGTCCAGGCCCACATCGCGACCTTCCTGGGCACCGGTGCCACCGCCTATACCGCGGCGCTCACCGCCCTCGGCCAGTCGTTCATCGACCCGGCCGGTGACCTGCAGAACGGCGTCTACTACGCCTACTCGCCCACGGCGCCCGAGCCCGCGAACACCATCTCGCAGGCGGTCAACACGGTGCAGTACTACGTGCATCAGTCGGTCAAGACGGGCGTTCAGCTCAAGGCCAACAACGATCCGGACGAACGCTACACCTCGAAGGTGGCGGAGACCGATCCCCGGACCCAGAACGACCTGACCTCGAGCCTCAAGCCGGTGATGTACAACGTGCCCGCCACGCTGGCGCCGGACCTGGGCGCCGACATCCCGGTGATCAAGAACGAGGAGCTGATCCTGCTCCGGGCCGAGGCGCGCTGGTTCACCGGCGACAAGTCGGGTGCGCTCACCGACATCAACACCATTCGGGTCAACTCGGGCGGCCTCGCGCCGACCACGCTGACCACCGGCAGCAGCGATCAGGAGTTCATCACCGAGCTGGTCTACAACCGGCTCTACTCGCTGCTCTGGGAGCAGGGCGTTCGCTGGACCGACGCCCGCCGGTTCAACCTCATCAATACCCTGCCGGTCGATCGAGCCGGGGATCAGATCTTCCCGAGCATGGTCATCCCGCAGGACGAGTGCAACGCGCGTGGGCTGCAGCCGCCCTGCGCGCCGGCCAGCTGATCCAGCTGCCGACAGTCGGAACGGAGAAGGGCCGGGAGCGATCCCGGCCCTTCCTCGTTTCAGGCGCCCGCTCGTCGTGTGAGCAGGTCAATCATCGTGGGCCTCCGCTCGCACGGCCCTGTTCTGGCCGGGTGGCCTCACGCGAACTTGGCGCGGGCCTCCGCGAGAATGGTGGCCTCCCGCTTCGGCGCTTCGTCGGCGAGCCGCTCCCCCTCCGCGAGCAGCGCCTCGACGGCGCTCCGGTCGGTCAGGCTCGGGAGGTTGGTCTGGACGTTGAGCCAGGCGCCGAGCACGGCCGAGCGGGCCGCCAGGGCGCCGACGCCGGCGTCGGAAGCGGAGGCGGGATTACCGTCCCGGGCCATCGCTTCCAAGAGGTCGAAGCTCGCGAAGGCCGCCTGCATCACCCGGAAGGGCACCTCGATCGCCCGACGGTTGGCCGCCTCGATCGCCGCCTTGCGGGCCGCCATCTCGGCGTCGGTGGCCTTGGGGAGGCCGTGGGCCGCGACGACGCCGTTGTACGCCCGGGTGTCCTCGTCGACCAGCGCGAGCAGCTCCCGCACCAGCTCCTGCCCACGGACCGCCGAGCGCGAGAACTCCTCCCAGCGCTCGTCCCAGCCCCGTTTGTGGGAGGAGAGGTTGGCGACCATCGTGCCGAGCGCCGCGCCGAGCGCCCCCAGCAGTGCCGCAACCGAGCCGCCGCCCGGCGCCACCGACTCCGAGGCGGTCACCTCGACGAACCCGGTCACGGTCTGGTCGACCAGCCGAGGCTTGGTCCGTTCCGCGAGGAGGTACTCGATCACCCGCGCTTCGGGCTTGAAGGGCGTCAGCGCGCCGAGGCCCATGCTGATCACGGCGATTCGCACCAGCTCGTGCTCGGGCACCCCGAGCGAGCGCTGCTGCTTGGCCAGGAAGTGCCGGCCCGCCGCCAACAACGCCTCGAGCGGAACCAGACCCACCAGCTCCGAGCCGGTGACCCTGATGCCCCGGCGCTCGGCCGCGGCAGCGACTTCGTCGAAGGCGACGTGGAGCGGGGTCACCGCGAGGTTGGTCAGGTTCATCGAGACCTGGGCCAGGCCGTACTCCTCGATGTACCAGCCGATCGCCTTGACGGCCTTCAGCGAGCCCGGGATGCTCACCGGGTTGCCGTCCGGGTCGCGGACGATGGGGCCGGTCAGAGGATGACCCTCACGCTTCGGACGCCCGGCCTCGCGAACGTCGAAGGCGACGGCGTTGGCCCGGCGGGTCGAGGTGGTGTTGAGATTGACGTTGTAGGCAATCAGGAAATCACGAGCCCCGATGGCGGTCGCGCCGGCCCTGGCGTTCATCGCCGGCGGCCCGAAGTCCGGGGTCCACGCCGGTAGCGTGACCTTCTTGAACATGCCCTCGTACTCGCCCGCGCGGATGGTCGCGAGGTTCTTGCGGGCGGGGTTCGATTGGGCGTGCTCGTAGAGGAAGACCGGGATCGCGAGCTCGGTGCCCACCCGCCGCGCGAGCTTGATCGCCCACTTGGCGGTTTCCTCCATGGTAATGCCCGAGATCGGCACCAGCGGGCACACGTCGGTGGCGCCCATTCGCGGGTGCTCGCCCTTGTGGTGACGCATGTCGATCAGCTCGGCTGCCTTGGCGATGGCGCGGAAGGCGGCCTCCACCACCGGCTCCGGCGCACCCGCGATCGTCACCACGGTCCGATTGGTGGAGCGTCCGGGGTCGACGTTGAGCAGATGAACCCCTTCAACCCGCTCGATCTCGTCGGTAATTTGGCGGATGATGCCGGGGTTTCGGCCCTCGCTGAAGTTCGGCACGCATTCGATCAATGCCATGTGACGGAAGGACCCCGGGCTGAAGACGGAAGGGCGGCGTGGGCGCCGTGCGGCTCGGAATGAACAATCTAGGCGGAGGGGCCAGCCGTGACGAATGATCGGGAGCCCGGGTTGGATCGCCGGACCTTCCTCGGACTGTGCTCGGCCATGGGCGTCGGGCACCCCGCCTTCGCGGATGCCCTTTGGCGAAAGGCCGGCGCAACCGGCCTCGGCGAGGCTCCGCTCGATGTCGAGGGCCAACGGCAGGAGGCGGAGGGGCCGATCACCGGCGAGCAGGTCAAGGCGGCGGAGCAGGTGATCGGGCTGGAGCTGACCGACGAGGAGCGCGAGATGCTCCTCCGCGACCTCAACGGCGCCCTCCGCAACTACCAGGCGGTGCGCGACGTGCCCCTCGCCAACTCCGTTCCGCCGGCCATTCGCTTCGACGTGGAAACGCCCGGTCTGGTCTCGCTCCCGCCGAGCGGCCCCTCGCTCCGCCTCGCGGACGAGCGGCGCGCGACCCCGAGTCGGCCGGACAACGACGGCGATCTGGCGTTCCTGCCGGTCACCGAGCTCGCCGCGCTGCTCAGGGCCCGTAAGGTGAGCTCGATGGAGCTCACCCGGCTCTACCTCGACCGGCTGAAGCGCCACGATCCGACCTTGCTCTGCGTGGTGAACCTGACCGAGGAGCGGGCCCTCAATCAGGCCCGCCGCGCCGACCAGGAGATCCGTTCGGGCAACTACCGGGGTCCGCTTCATGGAGTGCCGTGGGGCGCCAAGGACTTGCTCGCCGTGCCCGGATACCCGACCACCTGGGGATCGCCGATCTTCAAGGACCAGCGGCTCGAGCAGACCGCCACGGTCGTGAGGAAGCTCGACGAGGCGGGCGCCGTGCTGGTCGCCAAGCTCTCGCTCGGAGAGCTGGCCCAGGGCGACGTCTGGTTCGGCGGCACCACCAAGAACCCCTGGAACACCGAGCAGGGATCGAGCGGATCGTCCGCCGGCTCGGCAAGTGCCACGGCCGCGGGTCTGGTGGGATTTGCCATCGGCACCGAGACGCTGGGCTCGATCGTGTCGCCCTCCACCCGCTGCGGCGTCACCGGTCTCCGCCCGACATTCGGCCGGGTCAGCCGCTACGGCGCGATGGCGCTCTCCTGGACGATGGACAAAGTCGGTCCGCTCTGCCGCTCGGTCGACGATTGCGGTCTGGTGCTGGGCGCGATCCACGGCGCGGACGGGCTCGATCCCACGGCCGTCGATCGCCCGTTTCGATGGGCGCCCTCGAAGGGCCTCCGGGGGATTCGGGTCGGCTACCTCGCCTCGGCGTTCGAGGCCGACCGGCCGAACCGCGAGTTCGACACGGCGGCGCTCGACGTGATTCGCGGGCTCGGAATCGAGCTCACGCCAGTCGATTTCGACGGCGAGGTGCCGGTGAGCGCCCTCCGGTTCATCCTGAGCGCCGAGGCGGGCGCGGCGTTCGACGAGCTGACCCGAAGCGGACGGGACGAGCAGATGGTGCGGCAGGTGCGGGGGGCCTGGCCCAATACCTTCAGGGCCTCGCGCTTCGTGCCGGCGGTCGAGTACCTCAACGCCAACCGGGTCCGGACTCTGCTGATGCGCCAGCTCGACCGGGCCCTCCGGTTGGTCGACGTGGTGGTGGCGCCTTCGTTTGGAGGCTCGACGCTCCTGGCCACCAATCTGACGGGGCATCCGACGGTCGTGCTGCCGAATGGCTTCACCGATCAGGGCACGCCCGTGAGCCTCTCCTTCGTGGGCCGGCTCTGGGGCGAGGCCGACGCGCTCGCCGTCGCCAAGGCGTACCAGGAGGCGACCGGCTTCCACCGCCGCCGGCCGGAGGGCTTCGTCTGATCCAGGCGATCTGACCCGCGCGGTTCCGATCACGAAGACGGACTGGCCGGCTTCCGCGAGACGAGCGACGCCCCGGTCGCGCCCGGCCGCGCCGCGTGCCGGCTCGCGCTACTCCCGCTGATAACCCGAGCTGTGCACCGGTCGACGTCGTCGGCCAACCGGTCGCCGGGGTCCTTCCGGTCGTACAGGTTGGGGATCATGACCCGGAGGCGATCGCGTGGCCGAGCTCCGCGAAGTTCTCCTGGGGCATGATGGTCACGTCGGCGGGCTCTGAGCTCTTGCTGGCCGATGGCCCGGTATGTCGCTGATCAGTCCGCTGTAGGAGGCGAAGGGCAGCCTGCTCATCAGGCCATCATCGCACCAGGAAGCCATGGCGCAATGGGTCGCGCGGGTCCACCAGGAACTCGTGGCGACCGGTGATGAAGGCGGCCCCCTCGACCTGCGGCACCACCGCCTCGTGCGGGCCCACCGAGGTCTCGCTCAGAGCCCGCCCCACGAAGGTGGTGCCGAGAATGCTCTCGACCGAGATCGGCTCCTCGAGCGCCAGCCGTCCGCGGGCGGAGAGCATCGCCACTCGCGCGCTCACGCCCGTGCCGGTGGGCGAGCGGTCCACCTGGCCGTCGGCGAAGATGCAGACCTGCCGGCTGTGGTTGGCGGGGTCCTCCGCCGGGCCGACGAAGATCGTCCCGTAGAGAAACCCGAGATCGGTCGCCGAGGGATGCTCGATCGGCCCTTTCCCGGCCACGGCCTGCTTGATCGCCATCCCGGCCTCCTTGAGCGCCCCCACGTTGGCGGGGCTGAGCACCAGCCCGACGGCGTCGGCCTCGACGAAGGCGTAGAAGGCGCCGCCGTAGGCCAGGTCGTAGCGGACGCTGCCCAGGCCCGGGACGTTGACGCTGTGGTCACGCGCCGCCAGGAAGGAGGGGACGTTCTGGAAGCGCACCGACGCGATGCCAACCTCGGCGTGGGTCGCCACTGCGGTCACCGGGCCGGCCGGCGTGTCGATCACCAGGGTCGTCTCGGGCGGGGTGGTGGGCACCAGCCCGACGGTCGTCGCCACCGTCGCCAGCGCGATGATCCCGTGGCCGCACATCGTGCTGAAGCCGTCGTTGTGGAGGAACAGCGCCCCGAACGCCGCCCCCGGGGTGACCGGCTGGGTCAGAAAGCAGCCGTACATGTCGGCGTGGCCGCGGGGCTCGAGCATCAGCACGCGCCGGAGGTGATCGAGCTGCGCCTCCGCGTGCTGGCGCTTCGCCAGCATGGTCTCGCCGGGGATCTTGGGCACCCCGGCCGCCACCACGCGGAAGGGCTCGCCCGCGGTGTGCGAATCGATGGCCGTCACCCTGGTCCAGTCGGTCGGTGGGGTCCACTCAGACATGGGTTCTCCCGCGTGGGCGGAGCTGGCCGGGGCGGCCACCTGGGCTCCGCCGGCTTCGGGTGTGGGAAATGCCTAACGTCGTGCGGTGGGCGGACGTCCGGGCCACTGCTGGGTCACGCAGTGGATCGCGCCGAGTCCCCACACCAGGTCCCGACAGTCGATCAGGATCACCTCGCGACCGGGAAAGCAGGCGGTCAGGACCGCCCGGGCCTCCCCATCCCGCTCGGCGTCGTACCCCGGCACCAGCACCACGCCGTTCGCGACGTAGAAGTTGGCGTAGCTGGCCGGCAGGCGCCGCCCGTCGTGCCAGAGGCCACGCGGCATCGGAAGGGGCACCACCTCGAGGGGCCGGCCGTCCTGGTCCGCCATCCTCCCGAGCCGGCGGAGATTCTCCGCGAGCGGCCGGTAGTTGACGTCCGCCGGGTCGTCCTCGACCACGGTCGCCACGGTCGTCGCGCTCACGAACCGGCTCAGGTCGTCCACGTGACCGTCGGTGTCGTCGCCCTCGATCCCGTCGCCGAGCCAGAGCACGTTCCGGACGCCGAGATAGCGCTCGAGGTAGCCCTCGAGCGCGATCCGGTCGAGGTGCGGATTGCGGTTGGGATTGAGGAGGCACGCTTCGGTGGTGAGGAGCGTGCCCGCGCCGTTCACGTCGATCGAACCGCCCTCGAGAATGATGCCCGGGCTCTCCACCGGGATTCCGAGCTCGTCGCCGATCGCGGTCGGGATCCGGTCGTCGTCCTCGAAGGGCGGATACTTGCCGCCCCACGCGTTGTAGCCCCAGTCGAGGATCAGCGTCTCGACCTCGTCACCCTGAGCGCGTTGGACGAAGATCGGGCCGTGGTCCCGGCACCACGAGTCGTTGGTCTTGTGACGGTGGAAATGGACGTCGTCCGGGTGGATCCCGGCGGCTCGAAGGGCCGCGCGCGCCTCGCCCTCGACGGTCGCGCCAGGCACGTTGACGTGGACTTCCTCGCCGGGCAGCAGGTGCCGCACCATCTCGGCGAACACCGCCGGCACCGGCTCGAACTTGTCCGGCCAGGTCTCTCGATTGTGGGGCCACGAGAACCAGGTGCCCCGGTGCGGCTCCCATTCGGCCGGCATCCGGTAGCCCCGTCCGGCCGGTGAGTCGGCGGGCACCGGCCGGGCATCGCGCCGCTCGAGGGCGTCAGTCATCGAGGTAGCGGCGGCTGATATCCTGGTAAGCGTCGATCCGGCGATCTCGGAGGAAGGGCCAGTGGGTCCGCACCTGATCGACCTGCGCCAGGTCACACTCGACGATCAGGGTTTCCTCGGAGGGGCCGCCCCGAGCCACGATCCTCCCGTTGGGGTCGGCCACGAAGCTCCCGCCCCAGAATTCGATCGCGGTGTCGCCGGACCGCTCGAGCCCCACCCGATTGGTCGCCGCGACGAACACGCCGTTCGCCACCGCGTGGGAGCGCTGGATCGTCTCCCAGGCCGCCTGCTGCCGCTCGCCGTACTCGGCCTTCTCGGGCGGGAGCCAGCCGATGGCGGTCGGGTAGAACAGGATCTCCGCGCCCCGGAGCGCGGTGAGCCGCGCCGCCTCGGGGAACCACTGGTCCCAGCAGATCAGCACGCCGATGCGCCCGACCCTGGTGTCCCACACCCGGAAGCCGAGGTCGCCGGGCGTGAAGTAGAACTTCTCGTAGTACTGAGGGTCGTCCGGAATGTGCATCTTCCGGTACTTTCCCAGGTAGCGGCCGTCCGCGTCGATGATCGCCGCGGTGTTGTGATAGAGCCCCTCGGCCCGCTTCTCGAAGAGCGAGGCGATCAGCACCACGCCCAGGTCCTTGGCCAGGGCCGAGAGCTTCTCGGTCGTGGGCCCGGGAATCGACTCCGCCAGTGAGAAGAAGCGATGGTCCTCGGTCTGGCAGAAGTAGGGGCCGAGGAAGAGCTCCTGGAGCGACACGACCGTGGCGCCGCGCGCCGCCGCGTCGCGGATCCGGTCCATCGCCTGCGCCAGGTTCCGGACGGGGTCGTCGGAGCAGCGCATCTGGGGCAGCCCGATGGTCACTGGTCGCGGGGTAGGGGGCGTCGTCATGGGCGAAATGTAGTGGACCCGCCGAGTCCCGAGGAACCGGATGCCGGTGTAGCTTTGACCCCCGATGCGCCGCCTCCTGATCGCACTCGCGCCGATCCTGGCCTTCGCGCCCGCCGCCCGGGGGCAGCGGGTCGATTGGCGCACCCAGGCTACCCTCTACGGGGACAACACGGAGTTCTTCACTCCCTATCGCGAAGGCGAGACCATCCTGGGCGGACAGATCTGGACCGCGGCTCGGATCGAGACCTCGAGGCGCACCGCGCTCCTGGTGGGCGCTTTCGGCGACGTGCGCTGGGGATCGGAGCGCTTCCTCGACACCGAGAAGCCCATCCTCTCCTTCCGCTACGCGTCGGGCGGATCCCTCGGCGTGATCGGCACGCTCGAGACCCAGCGGCGCCACGGCTTCCTCGACGCGCTGGCCGTGAGCACGCTGGAGCTCACCCGCCCGGTCGAGTACGGCCTCCAGTGGATCGAACGACGGAAGCGCTGGGACCTCGACGTCTTCGTCAACTGGCAGAAGCTCAACACGGCCGATCAGCGCGAGGTCTTCGATTACGGATGGGTGGCGCGCGTGCGTCCGGTCCGCCAGGTGACGCTCGAATATCAGCTGCACGGGCTCCATCACGGGGGACAGCTCTTCGACGCCGGTGTCCCGGTCACCAACAACGGCGCCTGGGCCTTCGGCGTCTCCGTGGCGGACACGCTGGGGCCGCTGGGTCTGGCGTCGCTTCAGCTCTACGCCCTGCGGAGCTCGGGCAACATCGATCCCGACGCCCCGGCGGATCGGCCCCGGAAGGGGAAGGGGACCCTGGTGCGCGCGGCGGTCCGTCCGGTCCGGGGGCTCGAGCTCTTCGGGCTCCACTGGCGCGGGCGCGACTTCCTCGCCCAGGAAGGCGATCCCAACTACGGCTCGGTCGGCTTCGACTCGGTGCTCTATCAGGGCAAGCGTAAGTACCTCGAGCTGGGAGTGATCCGGCGGGTCGAGATCGATGGCGCGGTCGGGCTCGACGCCGAGTTCCGGCTCCATCGGATCGACGACCTCGAGAGCCAGGCGCTGTTCGATTCGAAGTGGGAGTACTCTTACCGGTTGGTCGCGCGGGTGCCGTTCGGCTGGACGCTGGCGCGCTAGCCGTTGCGCTGCGTCGAGCTCGCTCGGCTCGAGTTCGAAACCCGGCGCATTTACTGGCTCGGACCGGCGCCGTTCGCCCGAAACGCGCTTGGCGCGAAGCCGAAGCGCGTCGTGAGGGGCTCGAAGGGTCGGCGACGCTCGGGCCCCAGGCTCGTCATGAAGCGATGGAACCTGGTTTGCGCGTCGAAGGGGACGGTCGCCCGCACCTGCTCGAGCAGCGCGAGCGCTCGTCCGAGACGCGCGGCCAGCCCCGCCGGCACCTCGCCCTCGGGCTCCGGGATCAGCCGCACCACCGCCGCTTCGATCGACTGGGCATAGCTCGCCGAGCCGCTCGCGAGCCGCACCACCTCTTCGGGGGAGAGCACGTCGCGGAGCGCTTCGCGGCGAAGCGCGTCGCGGACCGCCAACCGCTCTCGCTCCGGAAAGTCGGCGAGGCCGACGGTGCGCCGCTTGCCGCTGTCGGCGCGCTCGAGATCGACCTCGACGTCGAGCGGCCCGAGCCGGTGGACCGTAGCCGTGAAGCGGTGGATTCGGCCGGTGCGGCGGTGCTGGACCTGGATCGAGTCGTCGAGCGCCCCGACCAGAAAGGCGCCCGTCACCGGGCGGCTCCCGGACGGGGCGAGCGACGCCGTCGCGGCGAAGCCGGCCGCCGCCCGCTCCTCGCCGCTCATCGCCGGCGCGACCCGGGCCCGATAGATGTCGGCGCCGGTGCCTAACGCCGGGTCGTTGCTCTCCGCCCGCGCCAGGCGCTCGACCAGGCCCGCCTCCAGCCGGGGGGCGTCGGAGCCGGCCAGCTCGATGGCCCGGGCCGCGTAACGGAGGATCTGGATCGGCTCGATCCGGCCGATGTCGTCGAAGAACCAGCCACAGCTGGTAAACATCCGCAGCGCGTTGCGGGCCAGCTCGAGCAGCTCCCGGGCGCGCACCGCGAGGTCCGACGGCGCGCCGACCACGCCGTAGAGATCCCGGGCCGTGTACGGCTCGGTGAAGTAGCGCTGGCCCTCGGTGGCGTAGATCGCCGCCAGCTCGGATGCCAGCCACTCCAGGCCCGCGCGAAGCGGTCCGCGCCAGGCCTGGCTGGTGTCCGCCTCCAGCCGGCAGCCGCAATCCGACCGCCAGCGCTCCACCCCGTGCGGGCAGCTCCATGAGGTGGGTGCCACCAGCTCGATCTCGTGCCTGGCCGGGTGGCGGGCCAGGAAGGCGCCGAAGCTCTCGATCCGGACGTCCTCGCGCTGGCGGAGCGTGTCGAGGGTCGCCGCGAGCGCCATCTCGCCGAAACGGTGGTGGTGCCCGTAGGTCTCACCGTCGGTCGCCATCGAGCGGAGCACCGGCATGGCTCGCGGCGAGGGTGGCTCCAGGATCCGGGCCACCCACGCGGCCGAGTCCGCCACCAGCGGGCCGAACGCCACGTCGTGGGAGAGCGGACCGTCGTAGATGAACACCACGATGGTGCGTCCGGTCGGGGTGCGGACCAGGCCCGGCAATCCGGAGGGAGGCGGCGTGGTCACCTGGTGGGGCGCGAGAATCGTGTACCTCACGCCGAGGGTGGCGAGGACGTCGAGGGTGTCCATGTCGACCGCCGTCTCGGGCAGCCAGAAGCCCTCGGGGTCCCGCCCGAAGCGGCGCCGGAAGTCGGCCAGCCCCCATTTCACCTCGGTCACCTTGTCGCGCCGCGACGCGAGCGGAAGGATCACGTGGTGGTAGGGCGTCGCGATCGCGTTGCCGTGGCCGCCGAGCCGCGCGACGCTCGCCCGATCCGCGTCGAGGACCGCCCGATACGTGGCCGGCGCGTGGTGCTCCATCCACTCGAGCAGCGTGGGCGCGAAGTTGAAGCTGATCCACTCCAGGGTGTTCATGATCGCGCGGATCTGGCCCGTCGGGCCAGGGAGCCGTGCGGCGACGACGGCCCGGTAGCACTCCCGCTCGATCCGCTCGTTCCAATCGTGGAAGGGCGCCGCCGTCGGCTCCCGCTCGAGCTCCTCGAGCCAGGGATGCTCGCGCGGCGGCTGGTAGAAGTGGCCGTGGACGACGACCGACCGGTTGGCCGGCAGCGTCATCGGCGGGCGCTCACCACGTCGGCAACGGCGTCCGCGACGTCGGGGAAGACGTCGTTGAGCTGGCCGAGCCCGGCCGCCTCCTCGCGCACCGCGTCCGATGGTCCGGATGGATCGTCCAGCCCGGCGAGCAACCGGCGGCAGTTGTCGACGTGCTCCGCGAATCGCCGGCTCGCGTAGTCGACCGCCGTGCCGCTCGAGATGATGAACTGCCAGTCGGAGCTCTGGGCCAGGAGCAGCTCGCGCGCCGCCTGGGCGAGGACGGCGCGACGCGCCGGACGCTCGAGCGCGGCGGGCGCGGCCTCCCAGAACGCCGCCTCGACCGACCAGAGCGAGCGCCAGGTCCACTCGGTCTCGGAATTGAGCCATTTGCTGAAGTCGCCGTTGGCGCCCCACGAGCCCTCCGCCAGCTCGACCGCGGTCCGGGCCGGGTGGCGCTCGAGGTGGTCGGACCCGGTCGCCGGCCTCGGCGAGCCCGGCGTCCTCTGGAGCGCCCGGTACAGGTCGGCCAGGAAGTCGACCCCTTCGAACCACCAGTGACCGAACAGCTCGGTGTCGAACGGGACGGCGATCACCTGCCCGTCACGGGTTTGCGCGATCGCGAGGTCGCGGAGCAGCGCCGCGTAGTGCTCTGCATGACGGTGCGCCCGGGCCCGGGCCGCGTTGGGGTCGTACGGCAGCTTCGCCCCGAGGTCGATGCTGGGGTCGGTCACCTGCCAGAGTTTGAGGCCGCCCGGGAAGCGGATCTTGTGGAACTCCAGGTACCCGCCGTCGCCCGGGTAGCCGAGGTGACGGCTCCAGACCTGCCGGGAGGCGACGGGATCGCGCACCAGGGTGGCAACCGTGTCGCCGCCCCGCGGCGAGACCCGGTACGGGCGGTATGGCGACCGCGCCGCTGGCAGATTGAGCGGGTCGTCCGGCGCGAGCTGGTCCGCTCCCGGGAGACCGGGTTCGGCGTAGAGGCCCAGCGTCCGTCCCGCCTGTGCCAGGTGGGAGTCGGTGAAGAAGTACCGGTAGTGGTGACCGGCGAGGTGCTCCTCGACGCCCGGCCGGTTCCGCTGGACCGCCACGCCGGCCAACGGCTGCCAGTCTCCGCGCGGGCGATAGGCGCACTCCGGCACCCAGCAACCGCGCGGGTCGCGACCGAAGAGCCGGCGATGCTCGCGGCGGCCCACGAGCAGCTGGAGCTCGATGCTCTCGACTCGACCGAGCAGCGGCAGGAACCCGTGGGTCGCGGCGGAGCTGATGAGCTCGAGCCGGCCCTGGTCCTCGAGCCGCCGAAGCTGGCCGATCGCGTCGCCGTCGATCCGATGGAAGAGCCGCTCCATCCTGGCCAGCCGTCCGCGCCAGTACTCCGCGATCGGGATCAGGGTCGGCTCCCGGTCTCGCTCGAACGCGCCGATCGCCTCGTCGCAAGCGGAGAGCCGCTGGGTCAGGAACGCCTGCAGCTCGGTCCCGAAGCTCGGGTGCGCGAGCTGATTGGCCAGGATCGGCGTGATCCCGAGCGTGATCGGCGAGGCCACCCCCTCCACTTCCAGGCCGAGCAGCGCTTCGAGCAGCGGGAGATACGTGTCGACGGCCGCCTCCGACAGCCAGTCGCTGCCGTGGGGCCAGCGCCCGTGGTGGAGCACGTAGGGGAGGTGGGAGTGGAGCCCGATCACCAGATCCATGGTCACCCGCCCGCCGCGCCGGCGGTCTCGCACCGCTCCGCCACCACCTGCCGATACACCTCGAGATACGAGCGCGCGGAACGGTCCCAGCTGAAGTCCCGGGCCATCGCCGCCCGGCGCATCCGGTCCCATTCGGACGGATTCCAGTAGACGTCGAGGCCGCGGATCGTCGCTCCGATCAGGGATTCGCTCGTATAGGGCTCGAACACGAAGCCGGTCACGCCGTCGTCGACCGTGTCGGCGAGCCCGCCGACCCGACGCACGATCGGCACCACCCCGTAGCGCT